>NZ_JAEKEG010000078.1 GCF_016651255.1 Pseudomonas sp. TH10 | reverse complement strand
CCAAGAGCTGGCGCGGCAGTTACTGCATCCGCACCTGGGCTTCGTGCTGTTCTTCTGTTCCGCCGAATACAACCTGCAGGCGCTGGGCCAGGCGTTGCAGCAGAGCTTTGGCGGGATTCGCCTGGTCGGTTGCACCAGCGCCGGGGAAATCACCCCGCTGGGCTACGGGCGCAATTGCGTGACGGCGGTGGGGTTTGATCACCGGCACTTCTCCATCGACGCCGAGCTCATCGACGAAATGGAGCGTTTCAGCCTGATCGACGCCCAGCAGATGGTCGAGCGCCTGGTCAGCGGCTGCCGCAGCAACACCCTGGCACCGATCAAGGGCAACAGCTTCGCCCTGACCCTGCTCGATGGCTTGTCGAGTCGTGAAGAAATGGTCCTGGCTGCCCTCAGCGCCGCCTTGGGCGATATCCCGCACTTTGGTGGCTCGGCCGGTGACGACAACTATCTCACGCATACCCACGTGTATTTTGGTGGCGAGTTCCACAGCGGCGCGGCCGTGGTGGTGCTGGTCAATACCTGGCTGGATTTCGAAGTGTTCACCACCCACCACATTCTGCCCCGGGCGGAAAAACTGGTGGTGACCGGCGCCGACAGTGCGTCGCGGCGGGTCTTTGAGCTCAATGCCGAGCCCGCCGCCGAGGAATACGCCCGGCACATCGGCGTGCCGGTGGCCGAGCTCGATCACCGGATCTTCGCCGCGCACCCCTTGGCGGTGCGCATCAACGACCAGTACTACGTGCGGGCCATCCAGCAGGTTCATCCGGACCTGAGCCTGAGTTTCTACTGCGCGGTGGAAAACGGCATCGTCCTCACGGTCATGACGCCGGGGCCGATGCTGCCCAACCTGCAAGACCTGTTCGACGGCTTGCACGAGCGACTTGGCGAGCTGCTGCTGACCCTCGGCTGCGACTGTTTCCTGCGGCGCATGGAGCTGGAAAACAGCGGCAACCTGGAGCAGGTCGGGGCATTTTTGCGTGACCAGCGGGTGATGGGTTTCAACACCTACGGAGAACAGTTCAATGGCATGCATATCAACCAGACCTTCACCGGCGTTGCCATTGCCCGGGGCCGCACCCCTGGACAGCGCTGAACTCCAGGCGCAACTCGCCAGCCTGCGCCACGAAAATCAAAAGCTGCAGCGGATCAACAGCGCGCTGATCGAGCGCATCGAGTCGGGCGTCACCCGGGGCAATGATCCCTACGCGGCCTTCCAGCACTCAGTGGTACTGGCCGAACAGGTGCGTGAGCGCACCGATGCGTTGAACCAGGCCATGGCCGAGCTCAAGTCGGGCAATCACTTGCTCAGCGAAGCACGCCTGCGCGCGGAAACGGCCCACCAGCACTTGATCGACGCCATCGAGAGTATTTCCGATGCATTCGTGCTGTTCGATGCCGACCAGCGCATCGTCCTGTTCAACAGCCGCTTCAAGGCGTTCTGGATCCATAGCCGCGTGAGGATCAATGCAGGCATGCGCCTGGCCGAGGTCAAAAGGCTGATGAGCGCGACCGGACTGTTCACCGAAGAGCCTCGTGGGCACGCCGACGAAAGCCTGTTGTATCGTCTGCAGGACGGGCGCTGGTTGCAAGTCAGCGAGCGGCCGACCCAGGAAGGCGGCCGGGTGATCCTGTTCACCGACATCACCGACGTCAAACTCAACGAGACCCTGCGCCGCGAGCAGGCGGTGGCGCAAAATCCCACCTGTTGCAGCGTGCGGTCGACAACCTGTCCCAGGGTGTGGCGATGGTCAATGCCGACGGCGTGCTGGAATTGTGGAACCGGCGCTTCCTCGAATTGAGTGGCCTGGCGCCGGTGGCGGCCCACCGACCGTTTGCCGAGGTGATCGCCGACAGTGAACTGCACCTGCTGACCCCTGCCAGCCGCGACGTCAACGGGCGGCCGGTGCAGGAATGCGAACAGCGCCTGTACGATGGCCGGGTGCTGGAAATTCGCACTCACCCGCTGCCCACCGGCGGCTTCGTCAACACCTTCACCGACATCACCGAACGCTACCAGCACGCGGAGGCCCTGAGCGAGAGCGAGCGCTGGATTCGCCTGATCACCGACCACGTGCCGGCGCTGATCGCCTACCTCAATGCCGACCTGGTCTACGAGTTCACCAACAAGGTCTACGAACAATGGTACTGCTGGCCCCGGGGCGTGATGCTTGGCCAGAGCCTGCGCGAGGTGCACAGCGAACAACATTATCAGCGCCTGGAAGCCTATGTGGCGCGGGCCCTGGCCGGGGAGAGCGTGACGTTCGAGTTCGCCGAAACCAATATCAACAACCAGGAGCGCTACATGTTGCGCTCCTACGTGCCCAATCGGCTGGCCACCGGGGAAGTGGTGGGGATCTTCGTGTTGATCCGCGACATCACCGAGCGCCGCCGCACCGCCGAGGCGCTGCATCAGGCGTATCAGAACCTGGAGTTGCGCGTGCGTGAGCGCACGGCGGAACTGACGACCCTCAACGACCAGTTGCTGCGTGAAATCGATGAGCGTCGGCGAGTGGAGTCGCGGCTGCGCGAGGCCAAGCTCGAAGCCGAACAGGCCAACCTGTCGAAGACCAAATTTCTTGCCGCGGTCAGCCACGACCTGCTGCAACCACTGAATGCCGCGCGTCTGTTTACCAGTGCCTTGCTTGAGCGCCGGGAGCCGATGGCCAACGAAATCCTGGTGCGCAACGTCAGCAATTCCCTGGAGGACGTGGAAAACCTGCTGGGCACCCTGGTGGATATTTCCAAGCTTGATGCCGGGGTGATCAAGGCCGACATCGCGCCGTTCGCCCTCAGCGAACTGCTGGAGAACCTCGCCGCCGAGTACACCCAGGTGGCCCGCAGCGAGGGACTTGAACTGCACTTCATCGGCTGTTCGGCATTGGTGCGCAGCGACATCCAGTTGCTCGCCAGGATCCTGCGCAACCTGCTCAGCAACGCCATTCGCTATACCTACAGCGGTCGTGTGGTGCTGGGTTGCCGACGGCATCACCAGCGCTTGTCTATCGAGGTCTGGGACAGCGGCATGGGCATCGCGGAGAACCGCCTGGAGGAGATTTTCCAGGAGTTCAAGCGCGGCGATGTCCAGCGTCCGGATCAGGATCGCGGCCTGGGGCTGGGCCTGGCGATCGTGGAAAAAATTGCCGGGATACTCGGGCACCGGATTCACGTGCGTTCATGGCCGGGCAGGGGGTCGATGTTTTCTGTCGAGGTGCCGATCAGCGCGACTGCGCCCAAGGCGTTACCCAACCCGTTGATGAGTGAGCCCATG
The DNA here is from genome assembly GCF_016651255.1 of Pseudomonas sp. TH10. Classification (GTDB taxonomy): domain Bacteria; phylum Pseudomonadota; class Gammaproteobacteria; order Pseudomonadales; family Pseudomonadaceae; genus Aquipseudomonas. Next base: position 19,624 of record NZ_JAEKEG010000078.1, on the reverse strand, counting down.
CTGGAACGCCTGCGCGGGGCACGGGTATGGGTGCTGGATAACGACGCAGCCATTTGCGCGGGCATGCGCACGTTACTGGAGGCCTGGGGGTGTGTGGTGGTCACCGCGTTGTCAGAGCAGGACCTGGCACGGCAGGTGGACAATTACCACCAGGATGCCGATCTGCTGATCGCCGATTATCATCTGGATGACGAGCAAAACGGCGTGGACGCTGTCGCCCGTATCAATGCGCGCCGGGCCTGCACGATTCCGGCCATGATGATCACCGCCAACTACAGCAACGAACTGAAACTGCAGATTCGCGAGCTGGGCCACACCCTGATGCACAAGCCGGTGCGGCCAATGAAACTGAAGACGGCGATGAGTCATTTGCTTGGCAGGCCTTGAGCCTCGAGCCTTGCGCGGGTACTGCCGGCCTCATCGCGAGCAGGCTCGCGATGGGCACGATCCGACCTTGCAGGCCACTTAACGCCGCAGATATGAGCCGAAATCTATATCCCCTGCACTCAAGATCGCCTGCACCCGGTTGTGCACATTGAGTTTGCGCAAAATCGCCGACACGTGCGCCTTCACCGTGGTCTCGGCAATTTCCAGGGTGTAGGCGATCTGCTTGTTCGACTCGCCCTTGGTCATGCGCTCCAGTACCAGCAACTGCTTGCGCGTCAGCGCCTGGAGCAGTTCAGGGGGAAAGCTGGGGGTATCGTTCATCCGCCGATGGGTCCCGCTTTTCTGCGTGCGGATGATGTCTGGCGGCAGGTAGACGTTGCCGTTGAGGATCTGCTGGATGGCCTCGGTCATCTGCACCCGTGGCGAAGATTTGGTGATGAAGCCCACCGCGCCATAGGTGATGGCTTGCAGCACGATCTGCTTGTCCTGTTCGGCTGAGACAATCACTACCGGAATGGTCGGTGCCTCGTTGCGCAGGTTGATCAGGCCATTAAGGCCATGCATGCCCGGCATGTTCAGGTCGAGCAGGATCAGGTCGAGGTCATCGTGGTCCTGGGTCAACAGCAGGGCGCTGTCCAGGTCGGCGGTTTCCATCACTTCACTGCCCGGGAATCCGTCGCTGATGACATTGTGAATGGCTTCGCGAAACAGCGGGTGATCGTCGGCAATCAGAATTTTGTACATAGCCTTTCACCTCATTATTTTGATTATGGTGGGGCAACAACACGCAGGCGTAAAGATCAGGGAAAGGGTTCGGGCTGGGCGGGTGTCACGGGCAGGTTGGCGGCCTGCCAGGCGTCCAGGCCGTCGCGGTACCAGTACAGTGTCTTATAGCCCATTGCGGCAGCGCGCTTGACCGCGTTCCAGCTCAACCAGCAGTCCGAGCGGCAGTAGAACACCAGCGGTTGTGCCTGATTACCCTGGGTCAGGGCTTCAAGGTTACGCGCGAAATACGCAGTCCAGGCCGCAGTCAGGTCACCGTCACCGGTGTTGGCCAGCCAATGGCTGCCGGGTAGATTTTCGTGGGGCTGGTCTTCGATGAATTTCCCTTGCAGCCATTGGCGGCGGTATACGTCGATCAGCACCGGGCGCGGGGTCTGGCTCAGCAGGGCTTGCAGGGCGGCGGTGTCGATGATCGTCGCGCCCTGCGCTTGAGCCGGGGTAGGGCTGCGGTACAACCCGATGCGATAACCCTCGGCTGAGAACAACGCGGTCTCGGCGTGGGCGGTGCAAAGGAGCAGGCTCAGGGACAGCGCAGCGAGTGTGGGACGCAGAAGGCGACGTCGGGCACGGGACATGGGGGCAATCCTTATAGTTATGGGCCCATTACATGCCAGTCGCGGTGCGTTGGGAATGCGACGATAGACAGGAAAACCCGTACTAAAGTAGTAATTTTTACCCTGCGCACCCCGTTCCCGGTGAATGAATGAAGCTTCCACAGTGGGTCCCTGTCGGGGTGTCGAACACGATGCAGGCTCAGGTCGATTTGCGCAGGGCCGCGTGTTGCGGGTTGAAGGTCATCACCGCGAGCAGCGCAAACACCAGGGTCAATGCAACGCAGACGGCCAGCGCCAGCGGATTGAACCGCTCATACAACGCAAACCGCACCAATTCCACCGCATGAGTAAACGGGTTGATCGCGCACAGCCAATACAACCACTCACTCGACTCGCGCATCTTCCACAGCGGGTACAGGGCCGATGACAGGAAAAACAACGGGAAAATCACGAAGTTCATCACCCCGGCAAAGTTTTCCAGCTGGCGGATGGCGTTGGACAGCAACAACCCCAGGGCGCTGAGCATCAACGCCACCAGCAGCAACGCGGGCAAGGCGACCAGCAGGCCCATGGCCGGCGGTTGTACGCCGTACACCCAGGCAATCGCCAGGAAGGCATACACCTGCAACAGCGAAATCAGCGCGGTGGCCAGCAGCTTGCTGCACAGCAGGAAGGTCCGCGGCAGCGGGCTGGTCAACAGCACGCGCATGCTGCCCATCTCCCGGTCGTAGACCATCGACAGCGAGCCCTGCATGCCGTTGAACAGCAGGATCATGCAGGCAAGGCCCGGGATGATGTACACCTCGTAGGGGATGTAGGTGTCGTAGGGCTCGATGATCGCGATCCCCAGCGCTGCGCGGAAACCGGCGGCGAACACCAGCAGCCACAGCAAAGGCCGCACCAGCGCGCTGAGGAAACGCGTGCGTTGCAGCACAAAGCGCAGCCATTCGCGCAGCACGATGCCGCTGAAGCATTGCCAGTACGCATTCATCGTGAAGCTCCCGGGTTGGTCAGGTGCGCGAAAGCCGAACCCAGGTCGCCGCCGTGCTCAAGGCTCAGGGCATCAGCCTGACCACTGGCGACCAGGCGTCCTTGATGCAGGATCAACAGGTCGTCGCCGGCTTGCACTTCGTCGAGCAGGTGAGTGGTCCAGAGCACGCTGATCTGCTGCTCGCGGCACAGGCTGCGGATGTGCTGGTTCAGGGCCAGGCGGCTGGCTGGATCGAGGCCCGCGCTGGCCTCGTCGAGCAGCAGCAGGCGCGGTTCGTGCAACAGCGCACGGGCGATTTCCACCCGACGGCGGTGCCCGCCATTGAGCTCGCGAACCCGTTCACCACGCCGCTCCGTCAGGCCCTGGCGCGCCAGCTCGGCATCGACCCGCAGCGCGGTCTGGCGGCGGCCCAGGCCATGCAACGCCGCGTGATAGCGCAGGTTCTGTTCAACGCTGAGGTCCAGGTCCAGGGTACTTTGCTGGAACACCACACCCAACTGCCTGAGGGCCGGGCGTGGCGCAGTGCGCAGTGAGCACTGACCCACGACAATGTCGCCGCGTTGCAGGTCGTAGAGTCGGGTGAGCAAGGCGATAAGCGTGGATTTGCCGGCGCCGTTGGGCCCCAGTAATGCGGCAAACCGCCCTGGCGCCAGGCTGAAACTCACCTTGCGCAACGCCTCACGCGCGCCGTAGGCAAAGCTCAGGTCACTGACCTCCAGCGCATTCATGGCGTGACCACCACGCCCCACGGATAACGTCCAACCTTGACCGACTTGCTGACTTTGAGGCTGTCGACATCGATCACCGATACGTCACCGCTGACTCCGTTAGTGGCCAGCAGCTGCTTCTGATCCGGGGTAAACGCCATCTGCCAGACTCGCCGGCCCACCAGCAGGTAATCGAGGATCTCGAAGGTCTTGGCGTCAATCACCGCCACATGATTGGCCGGCCCGAGGGCGACGAAGCCGTATTTGCCATCGGCACTGAGCTTGATGCCCACCGGCTGCACCTTGTCCGGGTGTACACCCTTGATCTGGAACGTCAGGGTCTTGAGCACCTGGCGGGTCGCCACGTCGAGAATGGTCACCGTGCCGCCGATTTCCGCCGAGGCCCACAATTGCGCACCGCTCGGGGTGAACTCGACGAAGCGCGGGCGCTGGTCTACCAGCGTGCTGTCGGCCAGGGTCTGGGTGCTGGTGTCGATCCAGTGCAGCATGTTGGTGGTTTCGCTGGTGTTGACCGCCCATTTGCCGTCGGGACTGACGGCCATGCCTTCGGGTTCGACGCCGACACTGATCTGGCCGAGCACCTTGGAGGTTTCGGTGTCGATCACCGTTACCAGCGCATCGTCTTCGTTGGAGACATACAACCAGCGATTGTTAGGGTGCAGGGCGAACTGCTCGGGGTCCTTGCCGGATGGCAGTTCCTTGATGATCTTGCGCGTGGCGACGTCCATGACCTGCACGCGATCCGAGTCGCTGGCGCAGATGTACAGCAGCTTGTTGTCGTGGGACAGCAACAGGCCCCGTGGACGCTGGCCGACGGGCAGGGTATCGGTGACTTGCAGGGTCTGCATGTCGATCAGGCTGAGGCTGTTGTCCTTCTCGTTGGAGACCCAGGCGGTGCTGGCCGCGGCATGCCCGGCGGCGAGCAGCAGGGCGCATGAGAGCAGGGTGCGGCGCATGGCGGATTCCTTTTTGTTGTTGTAGTTGTTGAACGTCAGGGGTCAGGGAAAGCGGCAGCTGACCTCGGGCTTGTCGTAGCCCAGGCTGTCCATCTCATTGAAGGGGTGCAGAAAACCTTCCTGGGGCGAGGTGCTGACCAGCGCCCGGGGTTGCACGACAGGAATGGGCTGGCGCAGTTGACCGTTCCACGGCCGATAACTGAGCTTGCGGCCCTTGAAACCGTCCAGGGGCAGTTGATCGCTGAGTTGCAGCTGACGGATTGCCAGGGATCTGCCTGGCGCAGCTTGCTCACCGCGCTGGCGACGCTGCGCACGGCGATCCAGGCGGCAAAATCCCGGTCGTTCATCCAGCGGCCGGCCAGGGCTTCGAAACGCTTCTGCAACTGCGCGGCGCCGTAGGTTTCCACGGTTTTGTGCCAGCCCACCGGGGTCAGGCCCTGGGTGCCGGCGACGGGACGTGGGTACCAGGTCTGGTAGGGCACGTATTCACCAAAGTCGCCGCGCTCATCGGCTACCAGCACCACGTCGTACTCGGCGGTCTGGGTGAACAGTGGCATGTCGGCCTGGGCGCTGCGACGCTGGTCGTTGTCGAAACTCCAGGCTTTCTCCGCCACCAGCTTCAAGCCGAAGCGTTTCGCTGCACGCCTCAGGGCTGCGGCATAGGCTTGATCGTCGGCGGTCGGGCCGACGATCAGCAGCGCCCGCTGCCATTTGCGCACCACCAGGAATTGCGCCAGGGCGTCCGCCAGCATCGCCCGGCTCGGCAGGCTGTGCAGCACGTTCGCCAGGCAGTCGGTGGTGCGCAAGCTGTCGTCGGGGCTGCCAGCGTTGAACAGCAGGCTGTCGGGCAGGGCGGCACTGAGCTGGCGCAGGCTGTCGACAGGGACGTTCACCACGAACAACCGCAGACCTTGCTGGTGTTGCGCCTTGGCCGCCTCGAGCAGGGCTTGCGGGCTGTCGGCACTGCCGTCGACCAGGGTGTAGCTCTGGTTGAGAAAGCGCCCGGTACTGTTGCTGTCGGTGATCGCCAGTTCGGCGCCGCGCAGGCCGGCATCGACCGGTTCGGCAATGATGTTCGACAGCAAGGGACCCGGGTCGGGGCGATAGCCCAGGTAGCCGATCCGCACCTGCAACGGCGCCTCGGCGGCCCGGCTGTGAGCGGACGGCACGGCGCTGCAGGCGATCGCCAGCAGGCAGGTCAGGGCGTAGGGGGCTAGCTGGCGCATGGTGCACTCCGTTCCAGGTAGCGCCAGCATAGGAACCCGAAGGGCGATAAGAAATATGCAGAAAGTACCAGTCAGCCAGTACCAAGGTAGTAACTCCACCTGCGCGGCGCGGTTTTAGCATGGGTTGTAACAGCCACGACCTCTGGAGGCGCTCGGCCATGCGGATTTTCAAAGCGCTACTGCTGCCGTTCCTGCTGATCCTCAGCCTGATCGGCGTGGATAAACTGCACGGCCCGCGCCCCGCGACGCTGCCGGTGTTCTCCGCGACGCCGGGGCGCTAGGCATGTCGGCGCTATGGCGAATCAACCTCTGGGTCTGCGGGTTTTTCACCCTGGTGACGCTGGCGTGCACGGGCTTGCTGTTGCATCAGGCGCTGGCGGATGTGGAACGCGAACTGCAATCGGCCCAGGCCGTGGTCGAGTACCTGAGTGAAACTGCCGAGCGCGACCCGGCCAGTTTGCAACCCGGGCTCACCCGCAGCTTGCGGCATGTGCGGGTGCGCTGGCTGGAACCCGGCGAGGCGCCTCGGGAGGGCGCTCAACATGGCCCTGACGCGTGGCTTGCCGGCGTGCTGTTTGCCCAGACGCGGCACCACGAGCGGGTGCTGGCGCTGCAGGATGGCCGTCGGGTGCAGATTGCGGTCGATCCGCGTGACGAGATCGACGAGGTCTGGGATTCCCTCCAGCAACTGTTGGCATTGTGCGGCCTTGCGCTGCTGGTGAGCCTGCTGACCATTCGCTGGGCGGTTGGCCGCGGCATGGGCCTGCTCGATGAATTACTGCGGGCCCTGCAGCAGGTGTCCGACGGCCAGCTGAAGGTGCGCCTGCCCACCGAAGGGGTCCCTGAAGCACGGCAGCTGGCGACGCATTTTAATCAGATGGCCCAGGCGCTGGAGCAGGCTTGCGCCGATAACGCGCATTTGACCCGGACCTTGCTGGCAGTGCAGGAGCAGGAGCGCACTCATCTGGCGCAGACCCTGCACGACGATCTCGGCCAGTACCTGGCGGGTATTCGCGCCCAGGCCTGTCTGCTGCGCTGGGTCGCGGACCAGCCGCAAGCAGTGGAACGCACGGTGCGCGAACTGGAACACAACTGCGAGCATCTGCAGCAAGGTTTCCGCGCCCTGGTGCAGGACCTTTACCCGGTGGTACTGCAGCACCTGCCCCTGGAGCAGGCAGTGGCTGTGCTGGTGGAGCAATGGCAAGCCCGCCAGGGCATCGAATGCCAGCTGCGGGTCAGCGTGCAGATGCCAGCGTTGTCCAGCAGCAGTAAAACTCATCTTTATCGACTGCTGCAGGAGGCCTTGACCAACATCGTGCGCCATGCCGATGCCAGCCAGGTGCGGATCCGCCTGCAGCATCAGGGTGGTCGCTTGCGTTTGCTGGTGCGTGACAATGGCCGAGGCGCACGGCAACCGCAGCAGCCGGGCGTCGGCCTGTACTCGATGTGCGAGCGCGCCCGCAGCCTGGGCGGCGAGCTGCGGATTATCAGCCATCCCGGTGCCGGTTGGGCGCTGGCCTTGAACATGCCATTGGAGGTGTGATGAATATTCTGCTGGTTGATGACCACGCCGTGGTCCGCCAGGGCTACGCGAGTTTGCTGCGCGCCCTGCTGCCAGCTTTGCAAGTGCGCGAAGCCGCCACTGGCGAAGAGGCTTTGATCCGCGTGCAGGAAGCGGTGCCGAACCTGGTGATCATGGATTTTGGCCTGCCAGGCATCAGCGGCCTGGAGACCACCCGCCGCCTGCGTCAGCGCCTGCCGCAATTGCGCGTGCTGTTTTTCAGCATGCACGATGAATTACCGCTGGTGCGCCAGGCCCTGGAAGCGGGGGCCTCGGGTTACCTGACGAAAAGCTCGGCACCTGAGGTGCTGATCGAGGCCGTGCGGCGCATCCTGGCCGGGCACGCCTATATCGAACAACCCCTGGCCACGCAACTGGCCTGCCATCCGCAACACGACGCCAGCGACCCGCGCCTGCAGAGCATGACCCAGCGCGAGCTGGAAATTTTCGTAATGCTCGCCAAGGGCACCCCGGCCCGGATGATTGCCGAGCAATTGAGCATCAGCGCCAAGACCGTCTCCAATCACCTGACTTTGCTCAAGAGCAAACTGCAGGTCAGCTCCCACGCCGAGCTGGTGCATCTGGGCATTGATATGGGAGTGGTGCGCAAAGCGGGGTGAAAGAACACACCCATTCCCATGGTAGAAGCTTGGCCGGCTCATTTATTCCACGTTGTCGGACACCCCGAACACCCCTCCATATAGGCATCCTGAAAGTTCGCATAATGCTGCCGCGAGCCGCTCAGGTTCGCCTGCTCGAGATTACTTTCACCAAATTTGGACTCCTGCAGATTCGCGTCTGCGAGATCTGCACCCTTGAGATCCGCCTTGCTCAGCCAGGTCATCTCCAGATCTGCCGCACGCAGGTTGGCATTGTGCATCCTGGCCCCGGAAAGCCGGGCAAATTGCAGGTAGGCACCACTGAGGTCGGCATCCTGGAATTGGGCGCCCTGGGCAAACATGCCCCAGCCCTGGATCGCCAGCAATTTTGCCCCGGTGAGATCCGCCAGGCGCAGGTTGCTCTGTTGCAGGCTGGCGCGGGTCAGGTTGGCGCCTTGCAGCCGGGCTTTTTCCAGGTTTGCCAGGTCCAGGCGCGCATGGCGCAGGTCGGCCCCGCGCAAGTCGGCGCCGCTGAGGTTCATGTTGCGCAGGTCCTGGTTACTCAGGTTCGCGCCCTTGAGGTCGGCACCGGGGCACTGGCTGTGATCGGCGATGGTGCAGCCGTTGATGATGAGCGGAGCGTCGGCGTCGTCGGCGTACGTCGGGGTGACGGTTAGCAAAAGCAGGAGGGGCAGGTATTTCATGGCGAGGCCTCAGAGGTCACACGTAGGAGCAATCCTGTGGGAGCAAGACTTGCCCGCGATGGCGGGGGCATATCCGAAACGGATGGGCCTGACACACTGCCATCGCCGGCAAGCCTTGGTCCCACAGGGGTAGTGGTTTACTTTTGGGCTACCTGGCTATCCCAACTCGGAATCTTGAACACCCAGAACGACCCGCCCTGAGCCACCGGCTTTGTCAGTTCGGCCATGTCGCCGCCCCACAACGGCACCGCGCCGCCATAGCCAACGGTCACCCCGATGTACTGCTCGCCATCCTGCTCCCAGGTGATTGGCGGCGAGACGATGCCGCTGCCGGTCTGGAACTTCCACAGCTCCTTGCCGGTTTTCGCATCGAAGGCCTTGAAGAAACCATCACCGGTACCGGTAAACACCAGGTTGCCCTTGGTCGCCAACACACCGGCCCACAACGGCAAGGCCTCCTTGTGTTCCCACACCACCTTGCCGGTGGTCGGGTTCATCGCGCGCAGGCTGCCGACGTGATCGTCGTACATGCGCTTGATACGGAAACCCATGCCCAGATAAGCCGAGCCTTTCTTGTAGCTGACCTCCTCGGTCCAGTACTCCTCCTTCCACTGGTTGCCAGGGATATAGAACAGCCCGGTGTCCTGGCTGTAAGCCATGGGGTTCCAGTTCTTGCCACCGAGGAACGGCGGTGAAACCTCCACCGGCTTGCCCTTGGTCTCGCCCGGTAGTGGCTTGGCTGGACGCTGGCCTTCGTTTTCCACCGGCCGCCCGGTCTTGAGGTCGATGTGACTGGCCCAGGTGATGTTATCGACGAAGGGGAAGGCGTTCTGCAATTTGCCGTTGTTGCGATCGACCACATAGAAGAACCCGTTGCGGTCAGCATGGCCGGTGGCCTTGACCGTCTTGCCGTCCTTGTCCTTGTAGTCGAACAGCACCAGCTCGTTGTTGCCGGAGAAATCCCAGGCGTCGTTCGGGGTGTGCTGGTAGAACCATTTCACTTCGCCGGTGCTTGGGTCGACGCCGACCTGGCCCGAGGTGTAGAGGCTGTCGTAATCGTGGGGATTGCCATCCTTGGGCGTGCGCGCCCAGGTGTTCCAAGGGCCGGGGTTACCGGCGCCGACGATGATGGTGTTGGTTTCCGGATCGAAGCTCGCACTCTGCCACGGTGCGCCGCCCCCATGGCTCCAGGCCTCGACCTTGCCGGTTTCAGTGGTCGGGTCATTCGGCCAGGACGGCGCCTTGACGTCGCCGGTGGGGGTGCTGTCCTTGCCGTTCAGGCGGCCCACGTGACCTTCGACGAAAGGCCGCATCCAGACTTCCTCTCCGGTGTCCGGGTCGCGGGCAAACAGTTGCCCGACCACGCCGAACTCATCGCCGGAGCTGCCATGGATCAGCAGCACCTTGCCGCTGGTCTTGTCCTTGATCAGCACCGGTGCGCCGGTCATGGTGTAGCCGGCGGCATGGTCACCGAACTTCTTGTTCCAGACCACTTTGCCGGTGTTCTTGTCCAGGGCGATCAGGCGTGCATCCAGGGTGCCAAAGTAGATCTTGTCGCCGAAGATCGCGGCACCGCGGTTGACCACGTCACAGCACGGACGAATGTTGTCCGGCAGACGATGGTTGTAGGTCCACAGGCGCTTGCCGGTCTTGGCGTCCAGCGCGAAGACCCGCGAATAAGACCCGGTGACATAGACCACGCCGTCACTGACGATGGCCTGGGATTCCTGGCCGCGCTGCTTCTCGTCCCCGAACGAATAGGACCAGGCCGGCGTCAGCTTGAACACGTTTTTGTCGTTGACCTGGGCCAGCGGGCTCCAGCGCTGGGCGTTGGTGCCCATGCCGTACTGCAGCACGTCCTTGGTGGTCAGGTGATCATTGGCAATGTCCTCCCACGAAACGTTGCGGGTAGGGGCTGCGGCTGCAGTGGCGGCATGGCTGGCAGTGCCCAGCGACAGGCTGCTCACCAGTACGAAGGCCTGCACGGCAAGGGTCAAGGGGGAAAGGGCGGGTAGCGATCTTATTGTCATGGTTGCAGTTCCCTGTGGAAGTTTTGGCCTGCACAGGGTGGTGCGCCGGGTGGGTTGGCGGATACGGAAAATATCCCGCTGTGGCCGGGAAAACTTCCCAAGGGGCACCTGATTTGGGTGTGCGCCACAAGCCCTACTACCAAGGGACTAGAAGGCGGCCACCAAGCAGCATGGGGCTGGCGCCTGGTGCTTCCTAAGATGGTTGCCATAGCCTCTTTAAAGAGGTTTTGCGTGCAATCCTGAGGGCATAACAATGACAACAAAACGCAACGCCTTGCTTGTTGCCGGACTGCTGGCCGGTTTTATCAGTACGGGGTCCGCCTGGGCTCACGGCAACGTCGTCCCCCAAGCCGTCGAAACCCAGGGGCTGACCCCTGTCAAGGACGCTGGCGTGCCGCTCGATGCCGATGGCTGGGCCGCAGTAAACCCTTATCGAACCTCGCCGCAGCACGACAAGGCGGTGGAAATCGGCTCTTCGGCCTACAACCAGAACTGCGCGGCCTGTCATGGCCTGGAAGCCAAGTCCGGTGGTATTGCCCCGGATCTGCGCATGCTCGATGTCGGAGATGCCGGTGATGAATGGTTCGTCGAACGAGTGCGCCATGGCGCCGTACGCGACGGCCGCGTGTATATGCCCAAGATGGCCGATTACCTGAGCCAGGAAGCCTTGTGGGCGGTGCGCACTTACCTGGATACGGTCCACGTCGAGGAGTAAGGCATGCGCCTGTTCACGCTGTTGATCAGTGCGTTGTTGCTGTGTTGCCAGGCGGTACAGGCGCAGGTGCGGACCTATGACGAAATGATCGCCGCCGGTGAGCTGAAAGTGGCGGTCTACAAGGATTTCGCCCCTTACAGTTTCGAAGACGCCGGTCAGGCCCGGGGCGTCGATGTAGACCTGGCCGCAGCACTGGCCAAGGCACTCGGTGTGCGCCTGACCCTGATGTGGGCGCCGGCGGGAGAAAACTCGACGACGACCTGCGCGACTACATCTGGCGCGTCCAGCCAATTGCACGACCTGCAATTGGCTGACCTGATGATGCGCGTACCCTACGATCAGGACTACGCGCGCAAGCGCAACAGGCTGGGTGAACTGGAGAACAGCCACGTGGTGATGTTCGGGCCCTACCAGAACGAGCAGTGGCAGGTCGCGTACGACCGTCGCCGCCTGGACAAGGTCGCCAGCGTGGCAGTGTTCGAGCAACATCCGATCGGCGTCGAGGTGGACAGCGTTCCGTCGTTCTACCTGACCTCGGTGTTCAACGGCATGCTCGCCGGCAAAACCCACCATTATCCCGGCGTGCCCCAGGCATTCGCCGCGATGAAGGCGGGTGAAGTCGATGCGGTGATGGCGATGCGCGGCGAGATCGACTGGCAAGTGCACGCAGCGGCCGACCCCCAGGTTGCGCTGGCGGAAAACGCCTACCCGAACATGGGCAAGCAACGCTGGGAGATTGGCATGGCGGTGCACGAAAGCAATCGACAGCTGGCGTACGCGGTCGAAGAGGCGCTGGAAGGGATGATTCGCGATGGTTCGGTCAAGGCGCTGTATGCCAGGTACGGCCTTCGATATGACGTGCCTGAGATGTATCAGCAGTGAACCGGCGAGCGAGCTGCCTGCTGGCCTGCTGGCTGCCCATCGCTGCCCTTGCAGCGCCCACCGACCCCGGCAAAGACCCGGTGCCGTCGGTGATGTGGGCTTTACCACAAGCAAATGCTCGGTGACGCGCCGTTCGTGTTCGATGACCGGGTAAAATTGCTGGCCCCGCCATTCGCCGAAGACGCCCGGCAGGTACCGCTGGAGATCGACGCGCGGGCGTTCAAGGGCGAAGTGGTGAAAATCCTCGCCTGGGCCGAGTTGAATCCGTTGCCGAAGATCGTCGATTTCCAGCCGGTGAGCGGGGTCTTGCCCTGGCTGTCGATCCGTATCCGCATCGAACAGGCGACCCCGTTGCGCGCTGCCGTGTTGACCCGCGACGGCCTGTGGCATGTCGGTTCGACGCTGATCGACGCGGCGGGTGGTGGCTGCACCGCGCCCAGTGTGGTGCGCACCCAGCCGGGGTGGGAGGAGCACATCGGTGAAGTGCCGGGCGGTCGATACCCGCGGGGCGAATTCAGTCGCCTGCGCCTGCAGGTCGCACATCCGATGGACAATGGCATGGTCAGTGGCATCCCGGAATTCTTCATCAATCATGCCGAGTTGCGTGATGGTAATGACCAGGTCCTGGCGCGCCTTGAGCTGTTTCCCGCCGTCAGCGAAAACCCCAACCTGACGTTCGATCTCGAAGGGGCAGGGCAGACGCGCCTGTTACTGCGCGACAACAGCGGCAATGAGTTCGATGCGGCCATTCCCTGACCCCAAGGAGCGCCTGATGCGCTGGATGCTGTTGTTGTTCATCGGCATGAGCCTGCCGGCCCTGGCCGACCTCGAGTACTCGCTCAAGCCCAGGCTCATTGCCCAGGACACCTGGTTGCTGGAAGGCAGCACCGACAACTTCGCCAAGGGCAACGGCGGCAACATCGTCAACACCGCCTTCATCGTCACCGAGCGCGGCGTGGTGGTGATCGATACCGGGCCCTCGAAGCGTTATGGCGAAGCGATGCGCCAGGCGATTACGGCGACGACCGACAAGCCGGTGATCGAGGTGCTGTTGACTCATCACCATCCCGACCATGCGCTCGGCAACCAGGCCTTTACCGACGTGCCGATTGCCGCGCTGGCGGGGACTACGCAGTTGTTGCGTCAGCAGGGTGATGCCATGGCCGAGAACATGTACCGGCTGGTGGGCGACTGGATGCGGGGCACCGAAGTCATATTGCCAACCCGGACGCTGGAGCCGGGCGTGCACAGTTTTGGGAATCACGATTTACGCGTGCTGAGCCTGGGTGGGCACACCGGCGCGGATCTGGCTATTCTCGACCAGAAAACCGGCGTGTTGTTTGCCGGGGACCTGGTGTTTTATCAACGAGCACTGACCACGCCCAACAGCCCGGGGCTGGCGGTGTGGCTGGCCGACATCGCCACGCTTGAAGGCCTGCCCTGGACGCTGATCGTGCCCGGCCATGGCCCGCTGGCAACCGACGCCAGGCCCTTCGAACAGATGCGCGACTACCTGGGGTGGCTCGACCAGCTGATGCGCGACGGCGCGGCCAATGGCAGCGACATGTCGGAGATGATCCGCAGCCCCATTCCCGAGCGATTCGCCGCAATCAACCTGAGCCGATATGAGCTGATTCGCAGCGTCAGTCATCTGTTTCCCCGCTACGAGCGGGCCCAAATGACCCGAGTGGATTCCACCCCAAACAATTGAATACCACTCACCACCTGACCTTCTACGGGAGCGAGCCCGCTCGCGATGGTCGCCAACGATAACCCTGGAAACCTGACACCCTGCGGCGGTCTCCCGTCCATCGCGAGCAGGCTCGCTCCCTCATTGGTTACGCGCTACGACCCCGTACTAAGGAACTACAAATCTCCACACTGCGGGCAATTGTTGCCAGGGCCCCGGCGACCAAGAATCTGCACCAGACCGGGAAATTTTCCCGGGTATAACAAAAACCGCAGAGGCAGCCGTCATGACCCAACCCGCACGTCGCCAACCCTTCGTCTTGAGCCTGTTGCTCAGCGCCATGCTGCTGTCCGGCCAGGCGCTGGCGGCCGTCACCGACCAGGAAATTCTCCAGGACCCCAAGAACCCGGGGCAGATCGTCACCAACGGTCTGGGCGTGCAGGGTCAACGCTACAGCCCGCTCGATACGCTCAACGTCGACAACATCAAGGATTTGCGGCCAGTGTGGGCCTTCTCCTTCGGTGGCGAGAAACAGCGTGGCCAGCAAGCGCAGCCAATGATCAAGGACGGCGTGATGTACATGACCGGTTCCTACTCGCGGGTGTTCGCGGTGGACGCGCGCACCGGCAAGAAACTCTGGCAGTACGACGCACGCCTGCCCGACGATATCCGGCCCTGCTGCGACGTGATCAACCGCGGCGTCGCGCTGTATGGCGACCTGGTGTTCTTTGGCACCCTGGACGCCAAGCTGGTGGCGCTGAACAAGGACACCGGCAAAGTGGTCTGGAGCAAGAAGGTCGCCGATCATAAGGAAGGCTACTCGATCAGCGCCGCGCCCATGGTCATCAACGGCAAACTGATCACCGGAGTGGCTGGTGGCGAATTCGGCGTGGTCGGCAAGATCGAAGCCTACGACCCGAAGAACGGTGATCTGCTGTGGACTCGCCCTACGGTCGAAGGTCATATGGGTTACGTCTACAAGGATGGCAAGCCCGTAGAAAACGGCATTTCCGGCGGCGAGGCGGGCAAAACCTGGCCGGGCGACCTGTGGAAGACCGGTGGCGCAGCGCCGTGGCTGGGTGGCTACTACGACCCGGAAACCAACCTGCTGCTGTTCGGTACAGGTAACCCGGCACCGTGGAACTCGCACCTGCGTCCTGGCGACAACCTGTACTCGTCCTCGCGCCTGGCGCTCAACCCGGACGACGGCACCATCAAATGGCATTTCCAGAGCACGCCCCACGATGGCTGGGACTACGATGGCGTGAACGAGCTGATCTCGTTCAACTACACCGAGGGCGGCAAGGAAATCAAGGCTGCCGCCACCGCTGACCGCAACGGTTTCTTTTACGTGCTGGACCGCACCAACGGCAAATTCATCCGCGGTTTCCCGTTCGTGGACAAGATCACCTGGGCGACCGGGCTGGATAAGGACGGTCGGCCGATCTACAACGAAGCCAGCCGACCGGGTGCACCGGGCACCGAAGCCAAAGGCAGTTCGGTGTTCGTCGCCCCGGCGTTCCTCGGCGCGAAAAACTGGATGCCGATGGCCTACAGCAAGGACACCGGCCTGTTCTACGTGCCGTCCAACGAGTGGGGCATGGACATCTGGAACGAAGGCATTGCCTACAAAAAAGGCGCGGCCTTCCTCGGTGCCGGTTTCACCATCAAGCCACTGAACGAAGACTACATCGGCGTGCTGCGCGCCATCGACCCGAAAACCGGCAAGGAAGTCTGGCGTCACAAGAACTTCGCGCCACTGTGGGGCGGGGTGCTGACCACCAAGGGCAATCTGGTATTCACCGGCACGCCGGAAGGGTTCCTGCAGGCATTCAATGCCAAAACCGGTGAGAAGGTCTGGGAATTCCAGACCGGCTCCGGTGTGCTTGGCTCACCTGTGACCTGGGAAATGGACGGCGAGCAGTACGTCTCGGTGCTGTCCGGCTGGGGTGGCGCGGTGCCGTTGTGGGGCGGCGAAGTGGCCAAGCGCATCAAGGACTTCAACCAGGGCGGCATGCTCTGGACCTTCAAATTGCCGAAGGACCTGGTGGCTAAGCACTAATCCAGGTTCACCACATCCCACAGAGTTTTCCACCCCATCGGGATTTGTGGGCAAACCTACTACCAAATAACGAGAGCCCCCTGCCAACGGCGCATTCGTCTGGCACCTGGGGCTCTCTACTATCGGTTCATCGCCTGTTTGCCCGACAGGCATCGACCCAGACAGAGGCCCACCATGATCTACGCACAACCCGGAACACCCGGCGCCGTCGTTTCCTTCAAGCCGCGCTACGGCAATTTCATCGGCGGCGAGTTCGTTGACCCGGTCAATGGCGAGTACTTCACCAACACCTCGCCGGTCACCGGTGAAGTGATCGCCGAATTTCCGCGCTCCAGCGCCGCCGATATCGACAAGGCCCTCGACGCGGCCCACGCTGCGGCGGATGCCTGGGGCAAGACCTCGGCGCAGGACCGTTCGCTGGTCCTGCTGAAAATCGCCGACCGCATCGAGCAGAACCTGGAAATCCTCGCGGTTACCGAAACCTGGGACAACGGCAAGGCCGTGCGTGAAACCCTCAATGCCGACGTACCGCTGGCCGCCGACCACTTTCGCTATTTCGCCGGGTGCATCCGTGCCCAGGAAGGCGGCGCCGCCGAGATCAACGAACTGACCACCGCTTATCATTTCCACGAGCCTTTGGGCGTGGTCGGACAGATTATCCCGTGGAATTTTCCATTGCTGATGGCCGCCTGGAAACTCGCCCCGGCCCTGGCTGCCGGCAACTGCGTGGTGCTCAAGCCCGCCGAGCAAACGCCACTGTCGATCATGGTGTTTGCCGAACTGATCGCCGATCTGCTGCCAGCGGGTGTGCTGAACATCGTCCAGGGTTTCGGCCGCGAAGCCGGTGAGGCCCTGGCCACCAGCAAGCGCATCGCCAAGATCGCGTTTACCGGGTCCACTCCGGTGGGCGCACACATCATGCATTGCGCCGCCGAGAACATCATTCCAAGCACCGTGGAACTGGGCGGCAAGTCGCCGAACATTTTCTTCGAAGACATCATGAACGCCGAGCCGCAGTTCATCGAAAAAGCCGCCGAGGGCCTGGTGCTGGCGTTCTTCAACCAGGGCGAAGTCTGCACCTGCCCGTCCCGGGCACTCGTCCAGGAGTCGATCTACGAGCCGTTCATGGTCGAGGTGATGAAGAAGATCGTCAAGATCAAGCGCGGCAATCCGCTGGACACCGAGACTATGGTCGGCGCCCAGGCGTCCGAGCAGCAGTACGACAAGATTCTCTCGTACCTCAAAATTGCCCAGGAGGAGGGCGCGCAGCTGCTCACCGGCGGCGCCGCCGAGCGCCTTGAAGGCGACCTGTCGACGGGTTACTACATCCAGCCGACCCTGCTCAAGGGCCACAACAAGATGCGGGTGTTCCAGGAAGAAATTTTCGGTCCGGTGGTGGGTATCACCACCTTCAAGGACGAAGCCGAAGCCCTGGCGATCGCCAACGACAGCGAATTCGGCCTCGGTGCCGGCCTGTGGACCCGCGACATCAACCGTGCCTACCGCATGGGCCGGGCGATCAAGGCCGGCCGCGTGTGGACCAACTGCTACCACCTGTACCCGGCGCATGCCGCGTTCGGCGGTTACAAGAAGTCCGGTGTGGGCCGCGAAAATCACAAGATGATGCTCGACCACTACCAGCAGACCAAGAACCTGCTGGTGAGCTACGACATCAATCCGCTGGGGTTCTTCTAACCCCCGCGCCTACCTGTAGGAGCGAGCTTGCTCGCGATGGTCGCCAAGGACAACGCCGGGAAAATGATACCCAGCGTTGTTCTTGCGTCAATCGCGAGCAAGCTCGCTCCTACAGGTTTTGTGTAATCCAACCGCCGCGCAACACCCCCTACCAACGCACCCCGCCACCTCCTTCGAAAGTAGCATTCGGTCACCTCCCGCCCCGTGCATTAATGGCTTTACCGGAATTGCCCGGCACAAGAAGAGGATTGACCCATGTGGCATAAACCCGCGTTTACCGATCTGCGCATTGGCTTCGAAGTGACGATGTATTTCGCCAACCGTTGATTGTTCACCCGGCCAGCCGTCGTGTTGGCCGGGCCTGCCTTCTGGAGCATTGTTCATGCACATCCGCGTTCTTGGTTCGGCTGCCGGCGGCGGTTTTCCGCAGTGGAACTGCAACTGCCGGCAATGCGCCGGCGTGCGCAACGGTACCCTGCGGGCACAGCGGCGAACGCAGTCCTCGATTGCCCTGAGCGACAACGGGGTGGACTGGGTGCTGTGCAATGCTTCACCGGATATCCGCGCGCAGCTGGAAAGCTTCGCGCCGCTGCAACCGGCTCGACAACTGCGCGACACGGCGATTACCGCCGTGGTGCTGATGGACAGCCAGATCGACCACTGCACCGGCCTGTTGAGCCTGCGCGAAGGCTGTCCGCATACCGTGTATTGCACCGACCGGGTCCACGAAGACCTGAGCAGCGGCTTCCCGCTGTTCGGCATGCTCGAGCACTGGAACGGCGGCCTGCAGTGGCAACCGCTCGGTCTGGACCGCGAACCCTTTCAGATCCCGGCCTGCAAACACCTGCGGCTGCGGGCGATCCCACTGGTGAGTAACGCACCACCGTACTCGCCCAACCGCGGCAATCCGCAGCCCGGCGACACCATCGGCCTGTTTATCGAAGACCTGCAAAGCGGCGCATCGCTGTTCTACGCCCCGGGGCTCGGGCAGGTCGACGCTGAGGTGCTGGGCTGGATGCAACGCGCCGATTGCCTGTTGCTCGACGGCACGTTGTGGCGCGACGACGAAATGCGCGTGTGCGAAGTCGGCCAGAACCTGGGCAGCGACATGGGCCACCTGGCCCAGAGCGGGCCTGGCGGCATGCTGGAAGTGCTGGAAGGCTTTCCCCGCCAGCGCAAGGTGCTGATCCATATCAACAATACCAACCCGATCCTCGATGAGGACTCGGCGGAACGGGCGTTGCTGGAGCGGCGGGGGATTGAGGTGGCTTTTGATGGCATGGACATTGTGCTGTAGCCAATGGCCCCATCGCGGGCAAGCCAGATACCACAGTGGATTTGCGGCACACACCTCTCCCTGTGGGAGCGGGCTTGCCCGCGAAGAGGCCAAGCCAGATACCACACAGCTCCCAGGATGATCCCAATGACCGACACCCCAATGACCCCCACCGAATTCACCGCCGCCCTGCAAGCCAAAGGCGCCTACTACCACATCCACCACCCCTTCCACCAAGCCATGTACGCCGGTCGTGCTACCCGCGAACAGATCCAGGGCTGGGTCGCCAATCGGTTTTATTACCAGGTGAACATCCCCCTGAAGGACGCTGCGATCCTCGCCAACTGCCCCGATCGCGAAGTGCGGCGTGAATGGCTGCAACGCATCCTCGACCACGACGGCGTGCCTGGCAGCGAAGGCGGCATCGAAGCCTGGCTGCGTCTGGGTGAAGCCGTGGGGCTCGATCGCGAACAGATTCTCTCCCAGGAACTGGTGTTGCCCGGCGTACGTTTTGCCGTGGACGCCTACGTCAATTTTGCCCGGCGCGCCTGCTGGCAGGAAGCAGCCAGCAGCTCCCTGACCGAGCTGTTCGCGCCGCAGATCCACCAATCACGTCTCGACGCCTGGCCGAGCCATTACCCATGGATCGACAGCGCCGGCTACGACTACTTTCGCACCCGCCTGGGCCAGGCGCGTCGGGATGTCGAGCACGGCCTGCGCATTACCCTGGCGCACTACCTCACCCTGGAGGGGCAGCAACGCATGCTGGAAATCCTGCAATTCAA
>NZ_JAEKEG010000077.1 GCF_016651255.1 Pseudomonas sp. TH10 | reverse complement strand
CTTCAAAGCCCAGGTAGGTCCAGTTGAGCTGAGTCGTTTCCACGCCCCGTGGCAGCACTTGGCGAACTGCGACCGAATTCTGGATCTGTTGCAGTACGAAGCAGGGGAAGATCGACAGGATTTGCAGCGTGACGTCATCACCGACTTCACTGAAGCCTTCGAGCAAAGAGGGGTCCTGCAACTGATAGGCGCTGTCGGAGCGGATGCTTTGTTCTGCATAGGAGGCATCGCGCTCGGCCTGACGTTCGGCTTCGCGGTCGATGGCTGAATAGCTGACGTGATGTCCGCCGCTTTCATCAACGATGATCGCGCCGCGCTGGGACAGGCGATTGATCTCGAAGGTGGTGAAAAACAGATGCAGGATACTGGCGTGGTACGAGTCTTTGACGTTCTCGATATACAGCTTCCAGTTGTTGGGCAACATCTGGGTGAAACGGCCCAGAACCACTGGCTTGCGTCCGCCGAGAACCCGTTCAATACGGCTGAGGATTTCCTCGCCCAGGTACTCTTCGATATCGGGCACGTCATCGCTGAAGCTGCCGAACACCAAGCCGTGAACAGTCGCTACGCGCAGCTTGCGCGGGCCGTGTTGTTCCATGCAGAACGAAGGCGCCATGCCGCCATTGCCCTTGATGCCATCCTTGAAAGCGATGCCGGTCAGATCGCCTTGCAGGTTGTAACTCCAGGCGTGATACACGCAGGTGAAGTCTTTAGCTTTACCACTGTCCTCCAGGGCAAGGAGGGCGCCACGATGCGCGCAACGATTCTCGAAGGCATAGAGTTCGCCGTCGCTGTCGCGGGTTACGACAATCGAGGTCTCGCCAATGAAACTGGTCTTAAAGTCGCCGGGCTCGGGAATCTCAGCCTCGAGGCACAGATAATTCCAGTGCGGCCCCTGGAACAGCCGCGTCTGTTCATCCTTGTACACAGCAGCGCTCTGAAAAGCCCAGTAGGGCACACGGGTCAATCCATCGGGCCACAGCGGGTTTTCAGGTACTCGATCAGTAATGATGTTCATTTTTTCTCCCGGATCAGGTCCTCATGGCTGCAGAAAAATGTTCTTTCCGACACGCACATGGTTGACATGAGGTTTTATTTTTGTTCGAATAGCGAACATTGTTTCATTTCTCGAACAATTAGAGCGTTGGACAATTATGGTTGTCAAGAAAAATACGTCCGCTGATGGCGTAGCTGTGCGCGCGCCAGAAGGTATGTCGGGTCTGGCAAAGGGCCTGGCAATCATCGAAGTGTTTGGTTTGGAGCACTCGCAATTGACGGTATCGGACGCGGCGGCACTGACCGACACCACCCGTGCCGCTGCCCGCCGATGCCTGCTCACACTGGTGGATCTGGGGTATCTGACCCATGACGGCAAGCACTTCAGACCTACGCCTCGGTTCTTGCGACTCGGTGCGGCGTATCTGGATGCAGCGCCGCTACCGCAACTGGCCCAGCCATATTTGGCGTCGGCCCGTGAAGCGCTCGGGGAATCGATTTCCTTGGCAGTATTCGAAGATGGCTGGTCGGTATTCGTCGCCCGTGCTGAGACGGCAAAAGTCGTGACTACCGGCGTACGCCTTGGTGCACGTCTACCGGCCTATGGCTCGGCAACGGGGCAGGTCTTGTTGGCGGGGTCGAGCGACGAAGAAATCCGCCGCTACCTGACTAATCCTCCGTCACCGACCACGGCTCACATGATCGTCGACCCGAAAGTGATCATGGACAGGATCGAGCAGGCACGGATCGAAGGGTTTGCTTTTACCGATGAAGAGCTCGAGCTGGGGATGCGTTCAATGGCGGTGCCGGTGAGAAATGCCCAAGGTAAAGTGGTCGCCGCCATGAGTGTCAGCACATTTACCGCACGTTTGACTCTTCAGGAATTACGCGATCAATGCCTGCCGGTGCTCCAGCAGAATGCTGCCTTGCTTGGGTGTATGCTTTGAGTGCGCCAGCTACCCTGTAGTCAGAGTGCGAGGAAGAGAGCATGGGGCACTCGCCGTGCGCTTGCGTGAGCGCAGGATGAGGCGAGGACGAGTATGCACTTGGCCTCGTTTGTGGTTGCCATAGACCAACATTGGATGTTCGATTATGCAGTCCTGACAACTGCTACACGGGGTATGACCGCTCAGCCGATAGCAGTCTGTCGACAACGACAGCTATCGACCCTTCCTTGAGTAGTGTCCAGTTCTTGTCAGCCTTAGTAATGTGGTAGTTTTCCATTCGATCCTCTTAACGCCATTGAACGCATCTTCGATATGTGATCGGTTGACCACCGTCCTCCTAATGAGTTTAAAAGGATGAGGTACGCCGGCGTCATCGCTTGCTCATATCATCCGTCACTACTGAGCACAGTCGGCTCCGGAATGGGCTCGAGCACTCAGGTATGATTTTGAGGGGGAGTGCTCATTTCCTCGCTGCGTCCATCCTCACGTTCTCTCAATAGCCAGCAGACGACTCCGAGCACCAACGTAGCGAAGCCTAACGCGGCAATAGTAAGCGCAGGTGTGGTTGCTGAATCCAAAATGACGAACTTCCTACTGAGCGCTAGCAACGCTATCAACAGCACCGTCCGAACTTGAACGATGCTGTCGCGCCTTAGAGCCGGACGAACAATTGAATGCTTGAACTCAAGAGCAATGAGCACGGTGAACATTGAGCCGAAAAGGGCCTGAAAAACATTGTGGTCTAAAGGATCCAGCGCACCATCAATTAGGAGCGGCAACACCCTTCGGCAGAGCTGTAGCAACGCCATTATGATTACAGACGCGATGATGAGACTTAGCGCAAGAACGACCACTTGTTCGAAACGCTCGTATGCACTCATCAGTGCCCACTGAAGCCTGAAATTTTTAAGCGTCGAGTTGCTCTCACGCTTTTCAGAATGAAGCTTTGACACGACTCGTCTCCACATCCGATACGATTTTGGGTACCACTCTGAGCAGTGCAAAAAGCAGTCTGGTGTCGAATCGCGAACGATACAATCTCAATCCTTGCAGGGGAATCCTCGAGTGCTCATGCAAATGCTCATGGACAGTGTCTATCGGTGGGACGACGCACTCGGCAGGTCACCCCTCCTCTCAGACCGATCTCGAATATGGGTTGCACCACATCAATTTCAAGGGCCTTTTTCTGGCGGTTGAATCAGTCTCAGAGGCTTTTCATAATCGTGGTGTTGGCTTTTGTGACGTGCGAACGCTCGTTCTTAAAGGCTCGCCATTCGCTACGCAATGCGTTGCCGGCCGGGCAGCGGTATTCCTCAGCCTCTTCATTCCAGTAGAAATCGTTACTCGAGAAGCTGTCGTTCTTGCGCTCAGTTTTGTCCCACACCGGCACATGCGGCTCGATGTCTTTTTCCTCCACCATCCAGGCCAGCATCGGCGCGGTACCGTAAGCGGTGTCGCCAATGAGGCGCTCCGGTTTGATGTCGAACTGCGCTTCGACCCGATCGATCATCGTCTTGGTGCTCTCGACTTCTGCGGTTCGATGAGCCGGTGTGGGTTCCACATCTATGATCACGCCGTGCTCGGTATCGATCAGATAATTCGTGGAGTAAGCGTAGAACGCTGGGCCACCTGGAGCTGCGGTCCAGCGGGCTTGAGGATCAGTCAGCGATAGGCGCTTCGGTAGCGTTTCGGCCAGAGCCTCTTCATCGAGTGCCTCAAGATACTCACGCACGGCGCGGGTGCTCAGGGCCGGATCGCTCCAATTGACCTGTTCATCACCCGGTACACCGCGCTGCCGGCTGGCATCCGCTTTGATGATGCTGGCGTCTACGGCAAAGCCTTCACCTTTGACCAAGCCTGCGTCCATGCAACGACGCAGCACTTCATTGAACAGCCAGCGAAAGAGATCGCTGTCCCGAAAACGGCCGTGTCTATTTTTGGAAAAGGTCGAGTGGTTGGGGACTTCATCTTCAAGGCTTAACCGGCAGAACCAGCGATACGCCAGGTTCAAATGGGCCTCTTCGCACAACCGCCGCTCTGAGCGAATGCCGTAGCAATAGCCCACGATCAGCATGCGAATCATCAGTTCAGGATCAATCGACGGACGCCCGATCGGGCTATAAAAATCGGCGAGGTAATGGCGCAGGTCGCTCAGATCGAGACACCGATCAATGCTGCGCAGAAGGTGATTGGCTGGAATGTGATCTTCAAGGTTGAACGAGTAAAACAGCCGATCCTGCCCACTCGATAACTGTCCCATCATGCTGTGTGCTTCCCTGCTGGCCAATGCAGAGATTTTGCCGCAGGCCAGACAGGGGAGCTACTTTTTCAACAGAATCGGCCGATTACTGCCGATCATGACGGGTTGAAATCGAGCTGAAGAAATCGCTCGGAGATGTCTACGAAGCTATGAGGACTCAGCACTAAAGAATCCTTCTTAAGAAGGCGGCAAGGATTCAGCGGCGGTGTAGGCTGGAAAAGACATCATCGACTCGGTCGGTGTGTGCTCGTAGGTTGAGGACAACACCGCACCGAGCCGATCGCCCAGCAGGTTCCAGGCGCGTTTCTTCTCTTCGGCATAGTCGTGATGCAGGTAGTGGCGCCTCACTCGGGAGCCGGCTAGCACATGGTTTTGGCAGCGATCGATGACGTCCAGGCTGATACCCAAGGCCTGCATCATGGTCGCGCCTGTACGGCGTAGGTCATGCGGTGTCCAGTCACCGTTCTGGCCGTCGGCAAGGACCAGCGTATCGTCATGACGCCGTCTGGAGAGGCCTCTGCGGTTTTTGAACCGCGCCTGGCGATCGCCGACCTGTTTACTCACCACTTTTACGTCCACATGCCCATCATCGAGCTTGTTCGGAAAGCACCATTGGGAATGTCCCGTTAGGGTCTTCAGTTCCTGAAAGAAATGCAGGGCGAAGGGGGAGAGGAAGACATGGTAGTCCTGTTTCTTGCCGCGAGTGCCTTTGACGTTTTCACTGGGGAGGAACCACGTCTGCTGGTCCAGATCGACATTTTTCCATTCGATTCTGCAGTAACTCGCCAATCCGGCACAGCGTACCCAGGCCGATCCAGAGCGCGAGTTGGGTTTCTTTCTTTAACGGTCGAATGCCCTCGTACTTTTTGACCGGCGGGGAGGTGCGTTGTAATCGGCGGTCATTTGTTGGAAGCGGTTATGCAGTTCCAGCAGCTCTGTGGCCGAAAGGATCCTGCTTCGTTCCGCCTCGTAGTCAGCAGGAATCAATGGGGTGATGTCGACCAGTTCCGTCGGATCGCCCTCGATCAACAAGGCCCGCCAAGGTTGGCGCTTTCTGGCCCAGCTGAACATCTGGGTGAGGTCGGCGAAAAAGCTGATGGCTTGCCGGTGAGCACCGCGGCTGACGACCACCCGGATCAATGCCCGAACATCGTGCTCGGACACACTGCTCACCGATGTCTTGCCGAGCGCCGGGTATAGGTCCTTGTTAAAACGGCGCTGCAATTCAACATTGCCGTCTTTGCGCGCCACGCCATCCAACAGCCACGCCTTGGCCAGATCTTGGACGGTCAGCGTTTGCACCTTCGTCGTTTTTACTTGTTCGGCCTCTACGTTAGCAGCGGCGTATGCCTGTGCCTTGGCGGTTTTCTTTTGCTCGTTGGGATTGATTTGCTCATCGATGAGCGCCCGGGCCTGGTTGCGTGCTTTACGGATGTCAGTCAGAGATTTGCGCGGCCAGGACCCGCAGGAGTACTCTTTGTTCTGGTCACCCCAGCGATACCGATAGAAAAAGCTGACTCGACACGCCGTCCTTGCGGACTGAGATTCGACCAGCCAGATTGCCATCCTCCCTGAGGATCCGGCCGGCGTCATTGGCGGTCAGCGACTCGAGTTCTTTGATGGTGATTTTGGCCATGAAACGGACTCCCCTACTTTTACCCCCACAAAAACGTCGGCTCTTGATGGACGTTCCTGGACTCTCGTAGAGCCGAACACCGCTGGAGCTCAAGTAAATACTAGCTTAGAAAAATCCAGAGTAAAATTTTGGAGTCTTTCAAGAAGTATGAAAAAGGAGATGGGGTGCTAGGGGTCGAGTGTTCGAATCACTCCGTCCCGACCATAATTCCTGATTAAAATCAGACATTTAAGCCGATCACTTGGATCGGCTTTTTTGTGCCTGCGCAAAACCCGCGCAAAACTACCCGGTGTTTTCGCTGATATTCAGGTCAGGAATTGCCTCAGACCAGATGATTTCTTCGTGATCGCGTTGGTAGTTTCTGGTCATGCCCTCGCTCGCATGCTCCGCAATTTTCTGCCTATCCTTTCCGGCTTGTTTGTACAGGTGCAGCGACAGTACTCGTACTTCATGGCAGCCTGGCATCTCCTCTCCCTCCATCCCTCGTAGCATTCCGCCGCCTAACGGGCGTCCTTGAATGCTCGCGTCAAATGCCGTTCCTCAACCTTCGTCCAGAGTTCCTAGAACCGGCATGGGCTACTGGCGCGAAACAGGCGCTGAAGCTGGGCCAACTTGTCTTCTTCAGGACGTACCGTGATACCCGAAGCGTTGAAGGCGGCACTGTTAGGTACATATATCAGTCATTTCCTTAGCCCGCTCGGCAGCTGAAATTGACCGCTGCACATGAATCAAGTTAACTGTATATATGTACAGTATCGGAATCGTGCGTCATGAGCTTTTCACTTCTAGGCCCTATTGCCGGTGGCGGCAGGAAATTGCCACGTTGCCTGTTCCAGGTCCCGGCCGGCTTTCCTTCGCCGGCGGCTGACCACATCGAGGCGCACATATCGCTGGATGAGGTGATGAACATCCGTGCGCCACACGTCTACCTGGTATCGATTACCGGGGACAGCATGCAGGGAGCTGGAATTTTCGACGGCGATTTGGGGGTAGTGGATCGCTCGCTTGAACCAGCCCACGGCAACATCGTTGTGGCACTGTTGAACAATGACCCGGTCTGCAAGCGTCTGTGCATCAGGGGCAAGGACGTGATCCTGTTGTCTGAAAACCCCAAATACCCCCCGCGGTATGTACTCGAGGGTGACGAGCTCTCTATCTGGGGCGTGATCACCTGCAGCGTCCGCAGCCATGTCTAAGCCAACGCCGGTTTTTGGGCTGATCGATTGCAACAGCTTCTATGCCAGCTGCGAACGGGTATTTCGTCCGGACCTCGCCAAAGTTCCGATCGTGGTGCTTTCAAACAACGACGGTTGCGTGATTGCTCGTAGCTACGATGCCAAGCCTTTCGTGAAGATGGGTGAACCGTATTTCCAGATCAAAGAGAAGCTGCGGCACCACGGCATCGTCGCGTTCTCGTCCAACTACGCGCTTTATGGAGACATGAGTGAGCGAGTGATGACGTTGATTGAATCGATGGTCCCTGCGGTTGAGGTTTACAGCATCGACGAGGCGTTCGCCGATCTCACCGGCATCGAAGGGCTGGATGCGCTCGGGCGCCAGATCCGCAGCCGGGTACTGCGATGCACCGGCATTCCCGTCGGCGTGGGCATCGCTCCTACCAAGACCCTGGCCAAGCTGGCCAATCACACAGCAAAACGTTTGCAGGCCCAGACTGGCGGTGTTGTGAATATTTGCGACCAGGTCAAACGCGACTGGGTGTTGCGCAACACGGACGTGGCCGAAGTTTGGGGGTAGGCAGGCGCATGAAAGTGCACTTGGACGCCTTGGGCATCAAAACCGCTATGGACTTGGCAAAGGCTGATGCGTGGTCTTTACGCAAAAACTTCAGTGTAGTGGTCGAGAAAACCGCCAGGGAGCTGGCTGGTACTGCTTGCTTGGAGCTGGATGAGCCAGACCCGCCGAAGCAGGAGATCTGCTGCAGTCGGATGTTCGGAAAACGGTTGAAGGAATTACCGCCCATCAAGGAGGCCGTGGCCACTTACATGATGAGGGCATCTGAGAAACTGCGAGCCCAGAAGTCGCTGTGCAAGAAAATCAGGGTCAGCATTCGAACCGGGATGTTCAATCCTGAAGAGGCCAAATATGCGAACGGCGTGATAGTGGATTTACCCTATCCGACGGATGACGTACGCCTGCTGACCAAGGCTGCCGTCCACGCGCTCGATAGAGTGTTTCGCCCGGGCTTCAATTACAGCAAAGCCGAAGTGCTGTTACTGAATCTTTGCCAGCCAGGCGAGTACTCCGATGATCTGTTCGCCATTTCCCAGTCGGCTGAGGCAACAAGAGTGATGGCAGTGCTGGACGAGATAAACGGGCGGTGGGGTAGGGGGACACTGCGCGCAGCCAGTGTACCCACCAATCCAGACTGGGGCATGCGCCGCGAAATGATGAGCCAGAGCTATACCACCAAGCTGGACCAACTGTGGAAGGTATCGTGCGTTTGAGGGGGATGTCTTTCGGTGGATTTCACGTAGCAGCGTGCGAAAAAGGCGTTTTCATCAGTCAATGATCAGGCAGTTGGGCAGACCGAATTTTTCAACAGAATCGACCCGAAGCTGCCGGTCGGCAGCGCTGAATTCGGCCCAAGCAGGCACTCGATACACTCGACCGAAACCTACGTCCATGTGGACCTTGGGCACGGTATTTTTCGTTGCCATCCCCAAAAACACCCAGCCCGATTTGTCCGATTAAAATGTGAAAAGCTACTAACCTCATTTCTTTGAGTGGCCCAGCGTGTAAAAACACAACTACGCTCAAAAGCCCTGTATCGAATTTTTATTTCGTTGTACGAAGCCGCGGATGGCCTTGAACTGAATGATGTCCGTCCCCAGCCACAACACTCGCAAAGGAATGCACATGATCGATGGTCCCGCCGTTTTGACAGTCTTTTTGGTTTACCTGGCCGGTGTCGTTATTCCAGGGCCAAATTTCGTTGCAGTAGTCCACAAAGCGGTAGCTGCTACGCGGTCAGAAGCTTTGGCCTTGGTCGCAGGCATCGTATTGGTCAATTTGTTCTGGGCCACCTGTGCAATCGCGGGTATCGGCGTTGTGTTTGCTGCGTTCCCTTGGGCGGCGCTAATCGTAAAAGTGCTGGGGGCAGCCTATCTGATGTGGTTTGGATTCCGACTGCTGCTCAAGGCCGGGAAGAGCTCGCTTGCCCCCTCTAATAATGCCGCCGTCGGAAACGTTCGGCAGTCATTCATCCAAGGGGTCGTTACGAACATTGGCAATCCTAAATCCATGGCCTTCTATGCCGCTATTTTCTCAGCGGCCGCCCCCACTCACGTTTCGCCAAGCACGTTTTTGTCGATGCTGGCAGTCGTAGTGGTGGTTTCGATGACTTGGTATGGAGTGGTCGCAATCGCTCTTTCGCAACCTGAGATCGCTTCAGCGTATCGAAGGAGGAAAAAAGCTATTGATCGATTATGCGGTGGTTTGATTTTGTCTCTAGGGATCCGGCAGCTGGTTCAATAAGTCTACGATTGAGTATCTATCCAGCCCGCAAAGCCTTGCGATGATTTCTGAGGATTTCATCGCAAGGATCGCCCACCAAGCGCCTTGTTCAGCGTGAACATCGAGGCCAAGGCACCTTACTTCCCGAGAGTCTCGACGGTCATTCATCAAGGGTGACTAACAGTCCCCTGGCATCATCGTTACACCACCGCAGCTGCAATCGACCTGGAGCGCCAGGCAAACACCAGCACCATCAGCAATCCCAGGCCCGCCATTGCCGCACCGGCCAGGGAAATCGCCGGATAACCCAGCCCGCTATTGATCACCGCGCCGCCCAGCGCCGCGCCAATCGCATTGCCGAAGTTGAAGGCGCCGATGTTCACTGCCGAGGCTAGATTGGGCGCGTCCTTGGCCGCCTCCATGACGCGCATTTGCAGCGGTGGCACCAGGGCAAAGCTGGCGATACCCCATATCAGGATGGCGACGGCAGCCGGCAGCGGCCAACGCATCAGTAGGGTGAACGCCAGCAAGACGAGAATCAGCACGCTCAGCGAGATGATCAGGGTGCGATCTATCGAGTGGTCTGCGGCTTTGCCGCCCCACATGTTGCCCAGCGTCAACCCTACACCGAATAGCACCAGCATGGCGGTGATGTAGGCGGTGGACGCATGGGTCTCGTTGCTGAGAATCGGCGCGATGTAGGTGAAGACGGTAAACATCGCACTCGAACCGACGACGGTGAGCGCCAACGCCCCCAGCACCGGGCCGCGCGCCAATACCCGAATCTCCGCCATCACCCCGACGCTTTGCGGCGCCCGCACATTGGGCAGGGCGAACCACAGCGCGGCCATGGTCATCACGCCCAGGCCGGTAATGCCCCAGAAAGCGGTGCGCCACCCGTACAATTCGCCAAACCAGGCGGCCAACGGCACACCGCCGATGGTCGCCAACGTCAGGCCCATGAACATTGCAGCAACCGCCCCGGCACGTTTCTGCGGGGCGACTACGCTGGCCGCGACGATGGAGCCAACGCCGAAGAATGCGCCATGGTTCAGTGAGGTCACCACCCTGGCGACCATGAGGCTGTAGTAATCGGTGGCCAAGGCTGACATCAGATTACCCAAGGTGAAAATCGCCATAAGCCCGATCAGCAGATAGCGCCGGGGAATTCTCCCGGTGGTCAAGGTCATCAGCGGCGCGCCAAGCAATACGCCCAGCGCATAAGCACTGACCAGCAAACCGGCGGCGGGAATTGAAACGCCCAGATCGGCGGCGATATTCGGCAACATGCCCATGGGGGCAAATTCTGTTACGCCGATGCCAAAAGCACCGATGGCGAGTGCGACAAGTGGTGGATTGATACGCATGGAAGGCTCCTTATCTATGCCGCTGATGCTACGATCCAAGCTTTTGAGGCGCTAGACGTCATTTCTGGCAATCACCTTTGCGTAAGGGGCACAAATGGACTTCAATGGCAGGTCAGGAGAAATGGACGTGTTCGCCACCGTGGCGCAGGAAGGCAGCCTATCGGCCGCCGCACGGGCCTTGGGGCTGACACCTTCGGCAGTCAGTCGGATCATCGCGCGTACCGAGCAACGTCTTGGCACCCGCCTGCTGTTGCGCACCACCCGAGCGATCACCTTCACCGCCGAGGGCGAGGCTTTCCTGCGCGGCGCTCGACGTATCCTGGCCGACATGGCCGAAGTCGAAGAAGCCATCGCCGATCAAGGCGTACCCAAGGGGCGATTACGGATCAGTGCCGCCCTCGGTCATGGGCGGCTCGCCATCGTGCCCTTGGTCGCAGCGTTCAGCGCCCGTTACCCGAACATCGTCGTCGACCTCACCCTTGGCGACGAAGTGGTCGACATTCTCGGCGGGCAGGCCGACGTCGCGGTGCGCTTTGGCCATCTGCCCGACAGCCCGCTGACCGCGCGCCGGATCGGCTACACCGGCCAGGTCGTGGTGGCGTCGCCCGAGTATCTCCAGCGCCACGGTATCCCTCAGGAACCGGAAGACCTGCTAAAGCACAACTGCCTGCGCTTCAACTTTCGGCGTGCCGAGTCCAACTGGCCGTTCATCGGCGATGGAAAAGAGTTTTCCCTGAAGGTCAGCGGCAACATCGAATGCAGCAGTGGCGAGGCGCTGGCACAGCTCGCACGAGTAGGCGCGGGCATTGCCCGTATCGGTGAATTCAGCGTGCGCGAGGATCTGCAGCGCGGCGAGTTGATTGCGCTGCTGGAGGCCTGGAATCCCGGGGATCAGGAACCGATTCATGCGGTGTTCGTTGGCGGCGCGGCAATGCCGGCGCGGGTGCGCTTGTTCGTGGACTTTTTGCTGGAACATCACCGCATGTAAGCTCAGGCGCACGCTGGTATTTCCGAGTACGTGTGATGTTGAACTGACCAAAACATTGTTGGGTGCACTATCAATAGGTGGTTTGCCTTACTGGAACAATTGTGAGCTCTTGCATTGAGGGGTCGCCCGCACATATTAAATGGGCCGTCGAGAAAGACCGCTTTTCACAGGTTGCAGTCATTCGAGGGGCATGAGTACGGCCAATGTCATCTTGACGAACTCTTCATTCCTGTCGATCGTCGGCAGGGCGCCACGCACATTGCCATCAACTTCTGATGAACCGCGCTATTCGACCCAAAGCGTGAGGTGGATAAAGGCGGCCTCCAGGGCGAGCTAGTGTTCATTGATTTTGCAGAGCAAGGAAGGGAACAGGTCTGAGTTT
This sequence comes from Pseudomonas sp. TH10, assembly GCF_016651255.1. Lineage (GTDB taxonomy): Bacteria > Pseudomonadota > Gammaproteobacteria > Pseudomonadales > Pseudomonadaceae > Aquipseudomonas. The sequence continues at coordinate 25,195 of NZ_JAEKEG010000077.1, read as the reverse complement.
GGCATCGCAATTCCTTTGCGAATGGCAGCAGCGCAACAGGGGAAATTCGCAGCGTAGTAAAGTGCGCATGCTCGACTGAGTTCCGGCAATCCTGTGCGCAAAACTTCCGTTGCAGACCACGGTTTACCGTTTGCATAAGCACAAAAAAGCGGATTTTTTGTCATCCTCTAAAAGGATTATATCCATGTAAAATCAATAGGTTGGGCATGTGTAGTTTCCGGCATGGAGCACAGGAAGGCGAAATTTTCCTCAAAGCTTGCCCATGATTGCGGTCTTGCTTCGCTCCTCGTAGGTAAATTTCAAAGTTGATACATTACGGTTTTCTACTCTGAACGATCCCCAGTCCTCGAAAGGTAGCCGAAGTACCGTCCGCAGGCTCTCGATAACTTTCTCTGGGTCAGCATCCTTTCGCACATCCTTGCTGCAGGTTGCTAGGAATCCGCACATCTGGCTGGGGTTTTGAAGGTCGAGCGGTACATGCCAAGGTAGGCAACTTGTCGTTCCGTCAAACAGACAGAACAGGGCTGGATAGCCTTTGAAATGCTGAGAGAACATCCAGCGAAGATGGTCAGTGAAACTCTCAAAATAGATCTCTAGGTCTGAGACCACCGTCTGCTCGGCACCATGGAAGAAATTTTCCCGGCTTGCCTCCAGTGTAAAAGTGAAGAATCTGGCGTGACCCTGCTGGTTCACCACTCCAACCCCATACTGCCCGGTCTTGCGGATGATGGGCCGCTGCGTGATGTAGCGGTAATCGGGGGAGTAAGGAGGCGCGCACGAGTCGTCGTCATCGTCGTAAGATGATGATTGGGTGCAGCGCGAGCTCGCGTAAGCTGAATTATTTGGATTTAGCTGGTTAGAGCGGTTGTCCCTATCGTCTTTACTCGACATGCACTTGCTCCTGTTCCATGTGTCTGGGCTCCCAAGCTAGTTTAGCTGGTTGCGATGTGCGGCTGAGCGGCCAAGCTGCCTATTCCACTAAAGCAATTACTCGGATAACTAGCTGCAGGTGATTTCACTCCGGGGTCATGTGCACTACCAAGTTCATCTTGCTGAACTCTTCATTTTTGCGGTCCCTCTGCCGCGCGGCCCGCACGTTGCCGGCGACTGCTGCCGAACCTTGCAAACACTCACGACGCGACTTATAGTCCGCCCGTCGCCCACATGGCGTCCGGGTTTGGCGACCCGCAGTGGAATGCAAAAGCGTTTGCTTCGTTGCAGGCGTTTTTGCATGCGCAGAGTTGTCGTAATGGCAGCTGTGCGCGGGAGACCTTCGGGTCTGCCGGCTTCCACTCCGGTTCGCCAACCTGCGTACAGTTGCCACCCCTTCGTTTGGCGACGATTGGTTGGTAAACCTCTAAATAGTGGAGATTTACTCATGAATGAATACATGGCTTTAACAAGCAACGCCGACGACCTGCCTTCGCTTTACGTGAATACCACGCAGCCGCTCCATTCTCTACTCAGCACCGCCAGCTATAGAATTGGTGCCGTCACCCAAATTCTGGAAAATCTCGCGATGCGTGGTGACATCAATACCGACTCTGTAATCCTCAGTGACTTCGCTTTGCTCTGCTGTATCCCGCTGCGCGACGGATGCGACGTTCTTGATGTCATCGCGCGGCGCATGGACAAAGAGCCGGCCTCTTCAAGAGAGCAGAGGGCTTCCGATAGCAAGAGGCAATAAACGCTGAGTTTTGCGTCTTGAGGTAAAGCAACCTTTTCCCAAGGCAAAACGCAGCGAGGCCTGCAGCGCACGAACCTGAACATAAGGCTGATTCGTTCAACCTTATGTTTGGGTTTGCTTGCTATCGGACAAACTCAAAACCAGCCGTGCAGAGTCAACAAAAGAATAAAAAATCATGAGCAGAAAATGGGACTGTTTCGGTAAGCGTCTGATCAGCATCCACTCCTGACCGTTCTCCTAATTGGCCCAGATAGTGGACACCATTTTTAACGGTTCCAGACAGCCCGGCCGAAAGCAAACCCCAGTTGTCTCGCCTAAGCTAGGTAGGCACAAAAGGGTGAACGCGTAGCCTCATCCAACGTACGGAAACACCTCGCCACGCAAAGGAAGCGATGAATATTTTAGTGATGCTCCAGCCGCTATTCGACATGCTGAAGTGGCTGCTGCCATGGTTGGTCCTGGTCATCATCATCAAGACGCCCTGGTTCAAGGGCTGGTTCGGTGAGCTGCTGGTGCGGACATTCGCCCGCTTGAAGTTGGATGGCCAGGTCTACCGCCGGTTGCACAACGTCACACTGGATACGCCCGATGGCACTACCCAGATCGACCATGTATTCCTGTCGCCTTTTGGCATTTTTGTGCTGGAGACCAAAAACATGCGCGGCTGGATTTTCGGCGGTGAGCGCCAGGCCCAGTGGACACAGCAGATTTTCCGGCATCGCTTCAGGTTCCAGAACCCTCTGCGGCAGAATTACAAACACGTGAAGGCGTTAGAAGCGCTGCTAAGCGTTCCGCCCGAGCACGTCCATTCGGTAATCGCCTTCGTCGGCGGCGCCCGCTTCAAGACCGCCATGCCGGACAATGTCACCCAAGGCGTCAGCTTCATCCGCTATATCAAGTCCTTTCGGCAGCCTGTGTTTAACGAAGCGCAGGTGAGTGCAATGGTGAAGGTGCTGGAGAGCGGGAAGAGGGACAGTACGCTCACGACCCACTACGAGCATGTACAACGCCTGAAACAGCGAGACGATCCTTCTGCGGAACGCCGTTGCCCGCGGTGTGGGAGCGCTTTCAAAATTCGTATCCGTAAGACAGGCAATAGAGCAGGAGAGCGGTTCTGGGGCTGCAGCGCCTACCCCAAATGTCGAGCCAAACAGGATTTGGATTAGTCCTTCGGGCAATTCGCTGTGAAGCCGGCGGCGGATGAAGTTGGCCGAGAAATTTTGCCGCGACTCAAGGAAAGCGAAATCAGCAAAGCGGTGTCAATCTGATGCCGTTTTTTATGTTGGATCTGAGCCTTTTTTCGCCAGGTCGGTGCTTTATAAAGTGCGCGACCGACGCACTAGTGGACAGTGATCGGCCGCCCACTATTTCAGGCTCTCTGACGACCGGACGACCTCGAGAGTCTTCAGGAACTTGCATGAATACGTGCTCCACGAGTTTTCACAGCAAGACATTCTCTGAGTCGCAACGTGACATCCTCGGCATGATCGCGACCGACCATCACCTGAACGAAATACTCCGCGCCATCTGCCTGATGCTCGACGCACAGGTCCCTGAAACCATCTGCTCGATCCTGCTCACTGATGCTGAGGGCAAACGCTTGCTGAGCGGCGCAGCGCCTGGCCTGCCGGCCGAATACAGCCAGGCGATTCATGGTATGGCCATCGGGCCACAGGAAGGTACCTGCGGCACCGCAGCATTCCGGCGCGAGCTGGTGGTCACCGAAGACATCGCCCGGGACCCAAGCTGGGCGCGTTTTCGCAACCTGGCGCTGGGGCATAACCTGCGCTCCTGCTGGTCGGTGCCGTTGCTCTCCCATTAAGGAAGCGTGCTGGGTACATTTGCCTTGTACCAGAACCGCGCCCATGCTCCGGACGAGGCGCAGATTCAACGACTGGCCTGCGCGGCCCAACTGGCCGCCATTGCGATCCGCCATGAGCGTGACGGCCAACGTCTGGAGGAAAGCGAACAACGTTTTCGTTCATTGTTCACCCACAACCCCAACCCTGTGTTCGCTCTCGATCTGGCCGGCAATATCCAGAGCGTGAATCCAGCAGGCCTGAAGCTCAAGCCGCACACCGCAACCGACTTCATCGGTCATCACTTTGCCAAACTGGTGGTCGAAGAAGACCTGCAACGGGTCAGTCGGCATTTCTCTGCAGCCCGCACCGGAGAGCCCCAGCGCTTCGAAGCACGGGTTCGCGACGAGAGCGACAAGCTGTTGACCATGGACATTTCCAACCTGCCGATCATGGTCAATGGCGAGATCGTCGGGGTATTCGGAGTTGCCAGGGACATCAGCGAGCAGAAGCTCTACGAGCGCCAGTTGAGCTTCAACGCCTGTCATGATCGGCTGACGGGTTTGCTTAACCGTGTCTCTCTTGAAGAACGGCTTATTCTGGATTGTCACATCAGTCGTCGGCGCAAGCGTCGTTTGGCGGTCATGTGCATTGATCTGGATGGATTTAAATCCATCAACGATTCGATCGGGCACTGCTTTGGTGATCAGGTGCTGATTGAGGTGGCGCAGCGCATGACCCAGCAGATTCGTCCCGGTGACACCATCGTGCGCATGGGCGGTGACGAATTCATCGTGCTGCTGCCGGACCTGCTGCGTGATGAGGACGTCGTACCGGTGACAGAGCGCTTGATGGCCACCATTGCCAGACCCTACTGCATCCAGGGCATTGACCTGCACGTGAGTGCAAGTGTCGGCATCACCGTGAGCGATGGTCACATCGAGCAGCCCATGCAGCTGATCCAGCAGGCTGACATGGCCATGTACAAGGCCAAGCAGCAAGGACGCAACAACTTTCAGTGGTATACCAGCGATCTTAACCAGCGCGTTTGCGAGCACGCGAGCCTGCGCAATGATCTGCAGAAGGCTATCGAAACTCAGTCGTTCAAGCTGCATTATCAACCGCAGATAGACGCGCACACGTGTCGGGTAGTCGGGATCGAAGCGTTGCTGCGCTGGGAGCATCCGGAAAAAGGATGTATCTCACCCGCTGTGTTTGTGCCGGTGGCAGAAGACAGTGGCCAGATCATCCCGCTGAGCCTTTGGGTGCTCGATACAGCCTGCGCGCAGCTGCGCCGGCTAGGGGAGCACGGCACTACGGGCATTTCGATGGCCGTGAATATTTCGCCGATGCATTTTCAGCGGGGCAATTTCGTCCAGTGTGTCCAAGCCACCCTGGAGAAACATGGTCTCAGTGGCGAGCAGTTGGAACTGGAGATCACCGAGTCGCTGCTGTTGCATAACGCTGAACAGGCGATCCAGACGTTGCACCAGCTCAAGGCACTGGGGGTGCGCATCGCGCTGGATGATTTCGGCACCGGTTTTTCCAGCCTCAGCTACCTGAAGCGGTTGCCCATCGACAAGATCAAGATTGACCGCTCGTTCATCCAGGAAGTCAGCACCGACCATCACGATGCAGCGATCACCCAAGGCATTATTTCCATGGCCCATCACCTCAGCCTGACGGTGGTCGCCGAAGGCGTGGAGACAGCGTCTCAGATGAATTTCCTGAAGGGCAGCCGCTGCGATATTTTTCAGGGGTATTATTTTGCCAAGCCGATGCCCTATGCAGAAATCGAATCTTTCCTGAGCCATTCCGCCTCCCCGGAAAAATAGGAGGAGACTAACCTTCGGGCGTGGCTCTGGCAGCAGAGCATGCAGCAATCTATGCCCTTCAGTCCCCCAACTCAGACAACACCGCATTTACCATATTATTAAACGTATCCGGAGAATCGATCACCCGGGCAGCCACCTTCGCTTCGCCTTCTGCGCTGGTGGCACGCCTGGCTTGATCGGCGGTAGAGGACAATTTGACGATCACCACCTCGCGCTTCGGATTGATATAAATTTTTTGTCCAAAGCGACCACTGGCTTCCACCGATCCTTCCCCGTCATTTCGCTGAAACCAATAGTTGCGGTAGGCATAACCTGGTCGACCCGGTGCGAGGTTGCCTTGAGCGAAAATTGCCGGGTCGCCGGGCTGGAATGTACTGCGTACGGCCTGGTTGAAACTGTCGGTGCTCGGCGTTCGTGCCAGCTGCTGCCTACGCACCATTACTATTTGACTAGGGCTTGGTCGGATCTGCCCGACGCCAGATTAGTTTGCTGGTGTCATACCCCTGTTGCTGAGCAATCTCTGGCAGTTGTTCGCGGTTGACACCGTTAATTTCAGATGCGCGTGAAAGCACCCATAGATATTCCCTGTTCGGGTGGCCGACGAGTGCAAACTGGTAGGCGGGGTCGTGGTAAAGCACCCAGTACTCACCCTTGGTTATTCCTGGTGCAATGCGGCTGAACCAGTTATCGAATTGCACCCACAGTTTGTCTGTCTTGCCTGGCTGCTGCGATTCGGCAATTCCGCGTACCTCGTTCCACTGCCATCCTGTTCCCTCATCAGCACCAGCAGCTGGCTGGAATAATGGTGTTTTTTCCGCTCATTGATCCGCTTCTCCCTTGATGGCCAAAACGCTGCAAGGCACCTTATACAGAACATGCTCCGTGGTACTGCCGATCAGCTTGTCCACCCCTTTGTGATGGGTGTTTCCCATTACGAAGACGTCCGCTCGAGTATGAGTGGCAAACTCGGCCATCGCTTTGGTTGGCGGCCCTGCAATGAAATGTTGTCGCTCAGGTGGCACGCCGTGGCGTCCAGCCAGGGCAATGAAGCACTTTTCCAGTGACCGGCGCACGTCGTTGGTGAAGCCTGGCATCGTCACGGCACCAGCACCAGCGTCAGAGAAATGCGTGTGTGTCAGTTCATAGGCATACAGCATGTGCAATTCAGCAGCACATTGCGTCGCCAATTCGTTCGCCGCCTGGATGACGCTCTCGTTGATTCCACTGATCTGACCCTCTGGATGCGATGGATCAACCGCCGCCACAATCACTCGAGGAAGCGGACACCTGACTTCACTGACCAGATGTACGGGGATGGGACATTCACGCAACAACTGCCAATCCAATGGCGTGACGAATGCGCGTTTGAGCGCTGATTCATGATGGACATCCTTGATAATCAGGTCCGGCTGCATTTCAGCCACATGCCCGAGGATCTCTTGCAGAGGGTCACGGGTCAATGCAACTTCGGTGGTCACATTGATGCCCTTACTGCGCATGAGTTCGGCCTCGTCCGTCAACCACTGCAGGTTCTCCTGCCGGCAGTTCTCACGAAGTTGTTCAGTGTTGCTCATTAGCCGCATAAGGTCGGAGTCTTCGATGAACACCGCGATATGCAGCGCTGCACCTGTGGCATCGGCCAGGGCGATTGCCCGCTCCATCGCCGGCGAGTGACGCATGGTTGGACCTGCGACCAGAAAGAGTCGTTGATACTGCTTCATGTGACACCTCCGAACGTGTTGGGTTATCCGCTAGCGCCCCCGCACTTCCGCTTGTCCCACCATCGGCGACCGCTGATCGCCTCAACTACCTGGATCGACACTATCAATATACGCCTGCATCGCAGGCTTGGCAGTTGGCAAGTTTTTCCAATGGTGCCGTAGATCTTTTCATCACGATCGAGCAGTAAACGTGGCTGCTGGAGCCGTGCGCATCGCCACCTGCCTTGTCTTCGGCTCACAACCGATGCAAGGGCCAGTGGTGAAACACCTCAATCAATACTTCGTAAAAAACGAACTATTCGCATCGAATAAACGATTTTTATTGATGTGATCGGCTCATTAGCATGACTCCTCAAGTCTATTGCTGCATCACGAGGAGACCGTAGATGACCGCCATCAGCGTTGGCGAACCCTGGATGTGGGCCGCCTTTATCGTGTTCGTCCTTGCCATGCTGGCGCTCGATCTGTTCGTCTTCGGCGGGCGCAAGGCGCATCGTGTTTCGGCGCGTGAAGCACTGGCCTGGGTCACCGCCTGGATGAGTTTGGCGTTGAGTTTCGCCGCCCTGCTCTGGTGGTACCTGAACGGCGCGTTCGGCGCCGACATCGCCCGGCAGAAAACCCTGGAATTTCTCACCGGTTATCTGATCGAGCAATCGCTGTCGATCGATAACATGTTCATCTTCGTGATGATCTTTGGCTACTTCGCCGTGCCGCCGGAGTTGCAGCGACGGGTGCTGCTGTACGGCGTGCTCGGGGCGATCGTGATGCGCGCGGCGATGATTTTCGCCGGCGTGTGGCTGGTGTCGCAGTTCGAGTGGTTGCTGTATGCCTTCGGCGTGTTCCTGGTCATCACCGGGATCAAGATGCTGGTGTTCGCCGAGCAGCAACCGGACCTCGACAACAACCCGTTGCTGCGCTGGGTGCGCGGGCACTTGCGCATCACCAGCGGCTTCCATGGCGAGCGGTTTTTCATCCGGCAAAACGGCGTACGCTGGGCGACGCCGATGTTTCTGGTGTTGGTGTTGATCGAGGCCAGCGACCTGGTATTCGCGGTTGACAGCATTCCGGCCATCTTCGCCGTTACCACCGACCCCTTCATTGTGTTCACCTCCAACATCTTCGCCATCATGGGCCTGCGGGCACTGTATTTCCTGCTTGCGGACATGGCCGACCGCTTCCACTTGCTCAAATATGGCCTGGCCATCGTGCTGATGTTCATCGGCGGCAAGATGCTGGTCGCGCCGTGGTGGCACGTGCCGATCCAATGGTCGCTGACCACAGTCGGGGGCATCATTTTGATTTCGGTCGTGTTGAGCCTGACGTTGACGAAGAGCAAGTCACCGGGTACGTGAAAACAATGATGAATCAGCGATGTTGGCGCTGGTCATCGGCTATATCTTCCACCATCTCGCTGATGAGATCGTCGGTGCGAGGGAGTAGGAATTGTTGCGTAACGACCTGCCTAGAAAGTCCAAATGATGTTTTGGATCCAATCTGCTAACATCCGACCACCTGCCTGACTCTGGCTCTTTACCATGCATGGATTGCTAGGCCAGGGTCGGGCGGGTTCTTGGGTTTTTCACCTGAGGCGCAGGGCGTGAGTGCGACACCGCTTTCAAGAAACGACTGAAAAATTATCCTGAAAGACGATTTTTTAAACGCTAAGGAAGGCACGCCTGTGACGACTGCATCCAAGATGCCTTTCAAGTAGGGATTCTCTTTATTGGCTATCAGCGAAGTTTTTCCAACATCTGGTAGTACCACATCCCCACCGATAGCATCGGATTACCGAGCATATCGCCCAGCGGTACCTTGATGTGCTTGCACCCGGCAAAGGTATCAAATTTTTCCAAAGTGCCTGTCAACGCCTCTGCCATTATCTCTCGCATGATGTGGCTTGTAGCGATACCGTGCCCTGAATAGCCTTGGCAATACCAAACATTGTCCGAAACCTTGCCCAACTGCGGAATGCGATTCATCACAATCCCCATCGCACAACTCCACTGGAACTCGATGTCCACGCCCTTCAGGGCCGGGAAAGTGCGTTCGATGCACGGGCGAAGTTCGGCGGCGATGTCTCGCGAGTCGCGTCCAGAATAGTTGGCTCCGCCGCCGAACAACAATCGACCATCGTCCGTGAGGCGGTAGTAATCAAGGACGAATCGACAGTCATAAACAGCCAGGTCGTGCGGATTGATCTGGCGCGCCAACTCGCCCAGCGGAGCAGTGGTCACAATCGCGCCCATGGCCGGAAAAATTTTGCCCTTTAGCTGTTTGCGCTCGAGCTTGTGATAGACGTCGCCGGCTAGCAGAACCTGGCCCGCATCGATCCGGCCCTTAGATGTGATAACGGCGGGCCGGTTACCATGGACGATCTCCAACACCTCGGAGTTCTCGAAGATCAATGCGCCAAGGCTGTGCGCGGCACGAGCCTCTCCCAGGCATAGGTTCAACGGATGCAGGTGCAAATTGCGCGTGTTTTTCAGGGCGCCCAGATACAGTTCACTGTCCAAGTGCTGTCGCACGCCGTCCTGATCGAGCAGGGTGACCTGATCACCCATGCCGCGTCGTTGCGCTTCTTCGTGGAAGGCTTGCAGTTCCATCACGTGGGAAGGTTTCATCGCTGCATGCAGATGACCATGCTTGAGGTCGCAGGCAATTGCGTATTTGTTCACCCGGTTCTCGATGATTTGATGGCCTCGCCAGCGCAGGTGCCAGATGAAATTATCCACTTCATCGCCCAGGCGCTTGCGCATCTGTTGGCGCATGGCCGTATCTCCCGACAGACTGCCGGTGACCTGGCCGCCGTTGCGCCCGCTGGCACCCCAGCCGATACGGTTGGCTTCGACAATCGCGACTTTGAGCCCTCGTTCGGCCAACTCTACGGCGGTGGCAACACCGGTAAAGCCACCACCAATAATCACAACGTCGACGCTGTGTTGACCTTGTAATGTCGGGTACTGGGTTGGGTCATTGAGGCTGGCGGTGTAATAAGAGGCGCTGCGCTGGGCAGCACCAATGACATTGCGCATAGCTGCAGTCATGGGATCATTCCTTCTCGCATTGAAATCGGCCGTGTTCAGGCCAATGGAATCAAGTCGACGCGAGGGTTCTATCTGGTGGGCGCGCGTGACGGCAATGCCACAGCGCCCAGAAGGCCAGAATGATATTGAGCAGGGGGTTTTCGCAAAGACGGGCTCGCACCTTCGGGAGGTAAGGGCGCAGAGGGCGACGGATCAAGTGCAGAGTCGAAATCATGGCTTCGAATACTCCCACCGCCCGAGTGTTCCTTAAATCGGCATTTGTGGATCTTTGGTTGTTGCTTAATTAAACAATCCCGGCAAAGCGGCCGCCCGTGGGCGGCCACTGTCAGCGGCACAAGCCGCACAGGTTCAGGAACCCTGAGGCGTTTCACCCCGTGCCAGACGAGCATTGATGTCTTCAATGACCGCAGGTAAATCGACGATAGTGTCGATCAGGTAGTGCGGGCGAGAGCCTTCGAACATCTTGACGATGCGCGCCCGCTCTTCGGTAAGCTTATCGGAGGGCAAGTCCTTGTATTGCTCATAAGTCAGGCCCAGTGCATTGCCGGAGCAGGTCAATGCGACCGTCCACATGCCAGCGCTGCGGCCTTCAAGAATACCTGGCCAGGTGTCGTCGACCTTGACGCAAGCGGCAACATCGCTGATGCCCAATGCAATCACGTTGGCCAGGGCCTGGGCCGGGTGCGGACGCCCATTGGGTACTTCATCAGTCGCTACGACGTGATCGGCGACATAGCCGTTCTTGCGCGCCAACTCCACTACTTTTTCCATGACCACGGCCGGGTAACCGGAGCAAGAACCTATTTTCAGGCCGTTGTCGCGCAAGGTGTTGATCGTATCGAGAGCACCGGGAATCAACGCTGAATGCAAAGCGATTTTTTCGATCTGCAGCGGCATGAAGCGCTCGTAGAGGGCAGTAACGTCTTCATCAGTGGGTAGGCGGCCAAAGGCTGCGTGGTAGCGGTCGGCGATCTGTGGCTGATTACACAACGTGCGGATGTGGTCCCACTTGCCCATGCCCATCGGGCCGCGGGCTTCTTCCAGAGAGACAGCGACGCCAAACTCGGCGAAGGCCTCGACAAAGATCTGCGTCGGGGCAAAGGAACCGAAATCAACAACGGTGCCCGCCCAGTCCAGAACCACGGCTTGCAGTTGATCAGGTTGTTTGTAATTCATGGTAAATCTCCACTTTTGAGGATGGGAAGGCCGTCCCTCTCGTGACCGAGAGTAGGCCTGTCAAATGTTCAAGTGCGTTACAGAATCAAATGGACGGTGCTGGGCTTGAGTCGAACAACTCCGCGATCATCGGCCGGTTTCTACGAATACCGAGGCAGCACAGGTGGTAGTCGATGGAAAACGGGTGGTTAACAAAGGTGATCGGCTTTGTGCCTGGTGTTTGCGCATATTCGACGGCTGACACGAAACCGATACCGATGCCTTTTGTGATGGCATGGACAATGGCTTCGCGACTTTTCAATTGCATGATGCAGTTCAAGTCGACATCGAGGCGTTTGCAGCTTTCCTCCACCAACTGGCGGGTGCGTGAGCTTTTCTCCCGAAGGACCCATTTCTCATCGCGGATCTGCTCGATGTGCAAGGGTCCACATCCACAGGCTGGTTGCCGCGCCGAGGACCATGTAAAGCATGATCGCCAGGTAGCGTTTGGAACCGAACAGCTTGTCCGATATCCAGCCATTGCTGAGGGCGCCGACGGGCAGGGCGACGGTGATCCACTTCGGATCGATCATGCTGTCGCCGCTTTTCCAATTGGCACCCAGAAAGTGCACCGGCACCCAGACGATCAAGCCGTAGCGTGCAGCGTTCTGATGCCACCCGCCAGCATCAGCAGTACCGGCAAGCGGAAGATCCATCGCCACTCCAGATGCATCACCTCAAGTACGACGATGGAGGTCACGTACGAAAGAACCGAGGCACAACCGGCGGCGAATACATATAAGCCGTATACCTTGCCGCGCTCGCCGGCACTCCACCAGTTGGAGATGAGACGGCTGCCCGGTGCCCAACCCAATGCCTGGAAGTATCCGTTGATACCCCAAGGAAGGATCAGCGCGGTAAAATTACTGGCGAAACTGGTCACCCAGTTAGCGCCGCAGGACAGTACGGCACCCAATGTCATGATGCGGCGGCCGCCGAACTTATCGGCCAGGTTACCGTTTATTGCCTGGCCAATGGCATAGGCCCAGAGCATTGCAGCCGATACCCACCCCAGGTGCTCTTTGGTAAAACCGAACTCGGCCTGGATCCCCGGAATGGCGAAACCGAATGTTTGCCTGCCGGTGTAGAAGAACAAGTAACAGAGCATCGCAGCCAGCAGCATGCGCCACTGGGCGAATCGGAAAGATGAGGTGGATGTTGTGAGAGCAGGCATGGCTTGGGCACGATTCATGATCTTTTCCTTATTATTCTTCGGTCCCGTCGATTGGCGTCGGCGGGTGCACTCTTTGTGGGTGCAGCAGGAAATCGTCGCGGCTCGTCATGCCGCTGACAGTGCTTGGTAAGTGTGTCCGGCTCTAAGCAGCTCTAGAGCCGATGAAGTTTTTGCCCCTGGCGCCCTGCATGGCAAAGTTGATCATTTCCTCGGCTTGCGATGCCGTTACACCGTAGTCGGAAAACTCCGTTTTAACGTCCAGGCTATGCAGGAATTCACGCAACTGGCTTTGGGCTTTTTTCAGGTCGTTGCCGAATATTCGTTGAAGGGTTCGGTCGCGCGCTTCGTCGTGGCCCCAGGCAAGACCCAGCACCAGCGGCAGGGTAAAGGAGCAGGCGATACCGTGCGGCAGACCATAGTGCAGGGTCATTTCGTAGGAAATGGAATGGGCCAGCGCAGTTTTGGTATTGGAGAATGCCAACCCTGCCTTAAGAGCGGCCATTGCCATGCGGGAGCGCAACTCCTTGCTGGACAGGTCACGACGCAGCAGCGGCAGGCATTCAAGGATGTCCTCAATCGCGGAAATGGCGAAGGTGTCCGAAACCGGATTGGCATTGATGTTCCAGATCGACTCCAGTGCATGCGACAGCGCGTCCAGCCCCGTAGACACCGTGACACTGCCTGGAACCGTAAGCATCAACTGCGGGTCGACGATGGCTACCTTTGGCCAGGTGCACTCCAGGTGCAGCGAGTATTTTTTGTGGCTGGCCGAATCCCAGATCGTCGCCCAAGGTGTAACTTCGCTGCCGGTACCCGCTGTGGTCGGAGCAGCAATCAGTACTTTGCTGCGTGCCGGGACGAACGGTTTACCTGCCGCCAACAACGCGAGTAATTCATCGAAGCGGCCAGACTCAGTCCCCACGATCAGCGCCTTCGCAGTATCGATGGCGCTACCGCCGCCCACTGCAATGACTGCGTGGCATTCGCCGGCCTGCTGCCAGAAACGTTCATAGGTACCACGAAGCTGAGCTACGTCTGGATTGGGTTGGACGTCCTCGACGATGTACACAAGTCGATCGCCCAGCAGGTCTTGAATACGATCGACCAATCCCAGCCCACGAGCTTCGGGAAACGTCACAAGGGCGACTTTCTGGTTTTCGGTGATTTCGGCAAGCTCGAGAAGGCTGCCCCAGCCGAAACGGGTATCAACTGGATTGTGGAAGCGGGCAGTCATGGCGGGTCCTATATTTTGTTGTTGTAAGTGGCCCCATAGTCGGGGCCCTTCAGCAACAGCTCAAATCGATAATTCGCAGGCTTTGATCGGTTGAACCGATAGCACGTCCCTTGGGACGCTTGTTGCTCATGCAGTGTTCAGTGATGCGCCCCGCGCTGGATGGCGTTGCGCAACCTACTGGACACCGCATCGGCAACGATCACCATGAGCGTGATGACGATGATGCAGGTCGCGGTTTCCTGGTATTTGAAAAGCTTGAGGCTGCTCACCAACTCAAATCCAAGGCCGCCGGCACCGACCATGCCGAGCACGGTAGCGGAACGCAGATTGACTTCGAAGCGATAAAGGACCACTGCAATCCAGGCCGTGATGACTTGTGGCAACACGCCAAATACGATGACCTGCAACGGCCGTGCACCTGTTGCCTGTAGCGCCTCAATAGGGCCTTGGTCGATCTCCTCGATGCTTTCGGCAAAAAACTTTCCAAGCATACCCAGGCCATGCAGTGCCAGCGCGAGCACGCCGGGGAAGGGCCCAAGGCCAACCGCCGAAACAAATATCAACGCCAGGATCAACTCGTTGATGCTGCGGGTGAAATTGAGGAATTGACGAGTGGTGTGGAAGACCAGGCGATTTCGACTGAGGTTGCGAGCCGCGAGAAACGACAGCGGAATCGCCAGCAACACCCCAAGCAATGTTCCCCAGAGTGCGATTTGCAGTGTTTCGATGGCCGGTGCTACCAGTCGAGGGAGAATGCTCAGATCGGGTGGGACGGTGCGTGCAAGGAAGTCGCCGATTTGCGGCAAGCCGGCGGCCAGTTCACCCACGCTCAGCTGTGCGCCCGTTGCGCTCCAGTGGAGTGTCAAAATCACCGCTAGCACAATCGCACCGGTGGACAGCCAGCCGCGAGTTCCAGATGGCAGGTCCACCGTCCATAGGTAGCTTTGCTGTTTCATGCTCATACCCTCAGCTGCGCGGTGTGGACCTTCGGCTTGTGTGCCATCGCTGGCGCGTCTTGCGACTCTTTTACCTGGCCTGGATAGATGCGCTGCAAATCGTCTTCGGTCATGTTGCAAGCGTCACCGTCATACACCAGCCTGCCGTGGGCCAAACCGACAATTCGGTCGCCAAACTCGCGGGCATAATCCACCTGATGAAGGTTGCACAACACGGTGATTCCCAGTTCGCGTGTGGCATCGCGCAGGTATTGCAGTACCAGGCGCGCAGTCTTGGGGTCGAGGCTGGCCACCGGTTCGTCCGCCAAGATTACCTTTGGCCGCTGCGCCAGGGCGCGAGCAATACCGACACGTTGCATTTGCCCGCCGGACAGCGCATCCGTGCGTTCGTGGGCTTTGTGGGTGAGCTCTACGCGTTCCAGGCAATGCATGGCCAAGGCCACATTCTCGCGACTGAACAGCTGCATGATCGAGGTAAGCGTTGAGACATTGCCCAGGCAACCGGTGAGTACGTTTTTCAGTACGCTGAGCCGTGGCACCACATTGTGGTGCTGGAAGATCATGGCTGCCTGACGTCGCAGAATGCTGGTGTCACGGCAAGTAATTGCATCAATACCCGCCACTGTCAGCGTCCCGGAATCAGCCTGGACCAGTCGGTTTATGCAGCGCAGCAATGTGGATTTTCCAGCGCCGGATTGGCCCAGTATCACCACAAATTCTCCGGCTGAAACCTTAAGGTCGATGCCACGCAATACCGGGTTATCCCCGTAATGCTTGGTCAGTTGGCTGATGCTGATCATTTCAGCCTCCGCAAATCCAGATCAAGAACCTTGGCGGTTTCGCGCACGACGTCGTAAGCAGCATCAGTCGTGGGCTGGAAACCATCGAGTTGGCCCTGGTCACCCCAAGGCACATCCTTGATCGAGGCCAGCGCTACGGCGACTTTCTGTTTCAGTTCAGGGTCGAGGTTTTTGCGCCACACCATTGGCGACTCAGGGATCGGGCGAGAGCTCCAGACCACCTGAACGTCATCCTGCTTCACCAGGCCCCTGGCTACTGCGTTTGCAAGAATGCGGTCGGCGACTGCCGCGGCATCGACCTTCTGGTTTGCGACGGCCAGGATGCTTGCATCGTGGGAGCCGGAGAAGATTACCCGCGATAAAAGTTTTGTCGGGTCAAAGCCGGCCTGCTCCAGGCCGGCCTTGGGAAACAGATGGCCCGACGCAGAGCTGGGATCGACAAAGGCGAACGTGTGGCCCTTGAGGTCGGACAATTGATTAATGCCGCTGTCCTTGCGGGCGATGATCAAGCTTTTATAGGCGCTTTGGCCGGTCTTTTTGGTGACCGCTACTGCGAAGGCTTCGACATCGGCCACCGAAGTTGCCAGAACGTAGGAGAAAGGGCCGAGGTAGGCCACGTCCAGCTTGCCTGCGCGCAGTGCTTCGATGATGCCGTTGTAGTCGGTCGCGACAAATGGTTCGACCGGCATACCCAGTTTGCTTTCGAGGCTGGCGAGTACCTGTTTGCTGGACTCGATCATCGCCTGGGAGTCTTCTGAGGGGATCAGGCCAATTCTCAATTTGTCGTTCGCTGCTGCTTGGCAGACGGCGCTGATCGAGAGGCATGCAATAGCGACGACACGCAAAAATCTGGAGAAGTTGTTCATGGCATTCCAGGAGGCTGGTTGGAGTGGCCTCAGGTTAGAAATGTCACGTGACAGTCATACGATCAATTCAATATGGGTTTCAGCAGCTAACTATTGATGGAGTCTATGGATGTCGACCGCCAAGATGCGTGCTTTCCTCGCTGTGGCGCGCCACGGTAGTTTCAGCGCCGGTGCCAGAGCGCTAGGGCTCAGCCAGCCGACGCTGACAACCCAGGTGCAGAGTATGGAGCGGCAGTACAATCTGGAGCTGTTCCACCGTCGCGGGCGGCGTATAGAGTTATCCGATGTTGGACGGCAATTACTGCCGATAGCCCAAGCGATGGCTGCGCTGGATCTTGAGGCGCACAACCTGCTGCGCGATTCTGGGCGGCTTGACAGCGGCGAACTCAAGCTGGGGGCGGTGGGACCATTTCATGTGATCGAGATGGTTGATAACTACCGCCAACAATATCCACGCATCGATGTGTCTATACGTGTGGGCAACTCGGCGCAGGTGCTGGCCGATCTTGAGAGCTACGTCACGGATATCGCCGTGCTTGCCGGCCGGAATGATGACCCAGGCCTCTGCGCTGTGCATTACGCGCGTCACGCCATCATCCTGTTCGCCCACCATGAGCATCCTTTTGCCGCACGGGGTTCAGTACGACTGGACGAGCTCGAAGGGCAGCCGCTGCTGCAGCGAGAGCCAGGGTCAACCACTCGCCTGGTGCTGGAGCAGGCGTTGATTGCAGCGCAGGTTTTCCCGCGAATAACCATGGAGATCGGTAGTCGCGAAGCGCTACGCGAGGCGGTGGCTCGGGGCATAGGACTGGGGGTTGTGTCCGAAGCGGAATACATCCCCGATCCTCGTATCCGAGCGATCCGCATTGATGGTGATTCGCTCTATACCGATACGTTTATGTATTGCCTCACCGAACGTCGGTCCAGTCGGCTCATCACATCTTTTTTGATGTAGTGCTTTCAGAGGCATTAGCAAAGTAGCAGTGGATGGCAGTCACGAGAGCGCCAACGCCACTCTAAATGTGCTGAATGGTTTCCCCTCATGAGTGAATGGGTTCATGCACCCAGAACTGAATCACTCAGCCTCCGTGCCCTTGATGTCGCTGATAATCTGGTGAGCGATCGCCTCGACCTGTTTTTGAGTCATTGCTGACATAACCCCCTCCCAAGCAGATGAAGAAGTGTCATAGGTGCGACTACCAATTAACCGCCCGGACTTCAAATCCGAGTAATCCGCACTTGAGTTGATCCAGGAGTTGCCAACCATCACGCCCGCAGCATAGCGCGCACCAGGTGTCAGGTATCGGAAGTTGGTGACGTTTATCTTGATACCCACTCCGTCCTTTACTGCGGGGTCCGCTACATGAGATTCGGTGAGGCGGTAACCCGCACGGGCAGCTTCATCTTTGAGGGCCTGGTTCCATTCTTGCCTCAGGCGAATCCAGTCCTCGTTCTGCTGGATCTTGCCGTTACCCTGAATGTTAACAACCAAGTTCTTCTTGGCGGCTTCGTCAATTTTCAGTGTTTCAGCGCCACCGCTTTTTACGGACGCTGCGCAGCCGCTGAGCAGCGAAACGGCGATGAGGCATGACAGGGCGAGTAGATTTTTGCTGTTGTTCATTGAATGTCCATATCCAGAAGGTTCTGCTGCAGAGGTGCAGCAATTGTTAAAGTAGCAGTGAATCACTCAGCCTCGCTTCGCAAAATCGCTCCGGCCTTTACTTCACCAGCATAGAAGCCGATTTTTTCCTGTTGAGCCTTCAGCAGTGCGCATATCTTTATCAGCGCAATGGCTTCGTCAGGGGTTTTTCCCACACTCGCCATACGGGTCAGCTCAATCATCGACCAGCCGATCACTGCGGCTGCATCCTCCAGGTCGTAGAACAGCTCCTGCTGAGCTGTTCTTGGTCCGTCGAGTCCCTCAATAAGGTCTGGCAACTAATTCTCCATTCGTGAGCGTCGAGTCAGAAGTTGAGCCATGTTCATTCTCAATGAAGGGTTTTCACCTTACGGCTCTCACCAATCCTGATCCGATCCAACGCCCGATTAAGCGAATCCAATGCATCAAGCAGCGCTTTAGCCTCCGCCTCTCGACCATCCCCCCAAAGCCGCTCAACCATTCTATTCAACGCTTGGATCGACCGTTCAATATCGGCCGCAGTCACTACCGGCGCATCCGCTTCTTGCTTCTTTGACATGTTCAAAACCTCTTAAGCGCTTGAAGAACAACGCCTGAGATTCGGCAGTTTTCAGCATACATCTTAAGGATACGCAAAATCGGCTGACACCCTCACGAATGAATCGGCAACGCCAACCCAAACACCACAAAAAACCCACCACACACCTTATTGAAACGCCGCCCGGTCCGAGCCAGCCAAGGCCGCACCCGATGCGCTGCACTTGCCACCATATACTCAACCACAAACTCTACCACCGCATACGTCAGCGCAATCGCTGCCGTTTGCGCAATGATGCTCCTGTGCGGGTCCAGGAACGGTGGAATAAACGCAGTAAACAGCAGCAGTGCCTTGGGATTTGAAAGTGCCGACACCAGTCCTTGGCGGAACAGCGACCAGCGTCGAAAGCTTGTAGCACCGGTGGGTTCAAGGCTGACGGGCGCAGACCGCCACAGCCCCCAGCCCAGCCAGATCAGATACAGCCCGCCAACCACCTTCAATACGGTGAACCAGGTCGCCGATGCCTGTATCAGTGCACCCAGGCCCAAAGCGCATAGCGCAAGCACCACGGCAAAGCCGAGAACGCCGCCGCTGATGGTGAACAGTGTTCTGCGGCTGCCGTGAAGCGCCCCATGGGTAAGCACCAGTAACGCATTCGGCCCTGGCACGACGGCGATGCCGAAGCAGGTAATGAGGTACAGCAACCAGGTATCGAATGGCATGGGCAGATCCACAAAGCGTTGATTGGGTCAGGATCTTGCGGGTGAAGCACTGTCATGAAAAGCGCATAATTCAGGTCTTAGCCATTCGATTAACGAATAGAGGATTCGCCATGCCCGCCAGTGATTTGCAAATCGATTGGCTCAAGTGCTTCGTGGCGGTGGTGGATGCCGGTTCGCTGTCGGGCGCGGCCCATGAGGTGAACCGGTCGCAGTCCGCTGTCAGCATGCAGATGAAGAAGCTGGAGGCCGCGCTTGGACGGCAGTTGTTGAGTCGTGGCCCAAGGCACCTGCAACTGACCGACGATGGCCAGACGCTGTTGAGCTACGCCCGGCGTATGCTCGCTTTACATGCCGAGACCCAGGCGGCTTTTCACGGTGAGGAGTTGTCTGGGCGGATTCGCCTTGGCGTCGCGGAGGACTATGCGGCCAGGTATCTCACGCCGCTCCTGAAGCGTTTTTCGCCGCGCTATGCTGGGGTGGAAATTGAGCTGACCTGTGAGCAGTCGACTGCACTTATTCCGCGGGTTCGAAGCGGTGATCTGGATTTGGCGCTGGTGTCCAGGGACTCGGCGCAAAGCGGGACGTTTCTCTTCAAGGAGCCGATGGTTTGGGTGGGCTCACCCCAGTTCGAGCTCTGGAGGCGCGACCCGGTGCCGATCGCCGTGTACGAAAGCGCAAGCCTGGCTCGGCTATATGCCGTGAATTCACTGACCCAACGGGGCCGCCAATTCAAGGTGGTCTACAACAGTTCGAGTCTCGCGGGCCAGGTGGCGGCAGTGGAGGGCGGGCTTGCGATTGCCGCGATTACCCAGTGCACCGTGCAGCCATCGCTTCAGGTCTTGGGCAGCGAGCACGGCTTGGGCAGCATTGAGCCGATGGAGGTGTCGATTCTGCGTAGCCGTGCTTCGCGTGGGTCGAAAGCGGTGAATGGCCTGCATGCTTTTATCATCAGCGCGCTGAGAATCCAGGCGTAATCATCTGGCGATCATCAAAAGACGTGGCTCCAGCAGCGCGCCGCAATTGGATCTAAAAAGTTTGGCACTCCCGGAAGACACTGCGAAGGCAGCCAGGGTCGATCCCCCTACCAGGACGATGCCTGACTGCTTCTGTACTGACTTTCAACCTAAAATAAAAACGAATGGGGTGAGCAGCATGTCCGTACCTCAACAAACCCGGTCGGAGGGCGCCAACGGCGGTCTGCAATCGGGGCTCAAGCAACGTCACATGGCCATGATCGCCCTGGGTGGTGTCATCGGTGCCGGCCTGTTCGTCGGCAGCGGGGTGGTCATCCAGTCTGCGGGGCCTGCGGCCCTCATTTCCTTCCTGGTCACCGGCATACTGGTCATCCTGATCATGCGCATGCTTGGCGAGATGGCCTGCGCCTTGCCGACCGTCGGATCCTTCTACGAATACGCACGTATGGCCTGGGCCGATCATAAACAGGCGAGCCAACTGGCCGGATTTCTTACCGGCTGGATGTACTGGTATTTCTGGGTGATCGTCGTCGCCGTGGAGGCCGTGGCTGGCGCCTCGCTCATTCAGTTCTGGCTGCCGGATGTTCCGGCCTGGGGCATCAGCCTGACATTGATGATCATTCTGACCCTGACTAACCTGTGCTCGGTCGCTTCCTTCGGTGAGTTCGAGTTCTGGTTCTCCTCGATCAAAGTCGCGGCCATCATGGTTTTCCTGCTGCTGGGCGGGCTGTACCTGCTAGGGATGTGGCCGACCGAAACCCACCATGGGTTGAGTACGATGCTCAGTCACGGCGGCTTCATGCCCAACGGCATCGGCCCGGTGTTGACTGGCGCGGTGGCGGCGACCGGGTTCTATTTCGGCGCCGAGATTGTCACCGTGGCGGCTGCCGAGTCTTCCGACCCGGTGCGCTCCGTCGCGCGGGCCACCAACTCGGTGATCACCCGCGTGCTGTTCTTCTATGTGGGCTCGATTTTCTGGTAGTCACCCTGGTTCCCTGGGACTCGCCCGCGATGCTCACGCCGTATTCCAGTGCGCTGGCAGCCATGGGCTTCGACTGGGCCGCGCACGTAATGAATGCCATTGTGCTGACCGCCGTGCTGTCGTGTCTGAATTCGGGCATCTACGCGTCTTCGCGCATGCTGTTCGCACTGACCAAACGCGGCGACGCACCGCGCAGCCTGGCCAAGCTGTCTTCGAGTGGCGTACCGCGCCGGGCGATCTTTTTCGGCACGCTGTTCGGCTATCTGTCGGTGGTCATGTCGTACATATCGCCCGATACCATCTTCGCCTTTCTGGTCAACTCGTATGGCACGGTGGCGATCTTTGTCTATGTGTTGATTGCCCTGTCCCAGCTGCGCTTGCGTGCGAAGCTGGAACGCGAGGCGCCGGAGAAACTCAAGGTGCGGATGTGGTGTTATCCCTATCTGACCTACGTCGCCATCTTCGGCATGCTGGGCATCGTGACCGGCATGGCCTTCATCCCGGAGCAGCGCATGCCGCTGGCGTTGGGCGTCGTCAGCCTGGCGATCCTGCTGCTGGCGTTTATCAGTCGCAGCATCTGGCGGCGGATCAAGGGCCTGCCGCAAATCGTCCCCGTGAACAGTTAGTTGTAACGACCCATCAGGGTTTGCAGGAAAAAGTCGCCGTGAGGCGACTTTTTATTGTCTGGAGATTAGCCGGGGTGTGTTCAATGGCGGCCGCTGAGCAGACGCAGGATCTCGTCGAACACCGCATTGTCCAGGCTGCCAGACAAATCAAGCTCCAGGCTGTGGCGGTAGTAGGTACTCAGGTCGAGGCCGACGCCCAGGGCGTACAACTCGATGCTGCGCTCCTGCTCGATCTGCCGCGTCACTTGCTTGAGGTGCAGGTCGAGGATGTCCTGCTGATTGGCCTGGTGGGTGGCGCTGTCCATCGGGCAGCCGTCGGAGATGATGATCAGGATGCGTCGTCGTGCCTCGCGCTGCAGCAGCCGCTGACGCGCCCACAGGAGGGCCTCGCCGTCGATGCCTTCGCGAAACAGATCGGATTTGAGCAACGCTGCAATGTTCGGCCGCGCGCGGCGCCAGGACGTTTCGGCGTTCTTGTAGACCACATGGCTCAGCTCGTTGAGCCTTCCCGGGTTGGCCGGCTGGCCCGTGGCGCGCCAGCGCTTCAGGGGGCGCCCGCCGTTCCATTGGCCGGTGGTGAAGCCGAGGATTTCACTGCGCGCGCCCGCCAGTTCCAGGGCACGGCTGAAGGCGTCAGCCAGCAAGGCGACGCTGTCGATGTGGTTGCGCATGGAGCCGGAGTTGTCGATCAGCAGGCTGACCAGGCAATCGCTGTGCGGACGCTCCTGCTCGTGACGAAAAATCTCCCGTTGTTCGGGGCTGATGATCAGGCGGCTGAGGCGCCCGGCGTCGATCTGGCCCTCGGTTTGGGCGAAGGCCCAACCATCGCGGCGAGGCGCGGCCAGAAGGGCGCCCAGGCGCTTGGCCAGGCGAGGCAGGTTGAGGCCCTGGCCGGCCAGGCCACGGTCCAGGCGCTGACGCAGTTCGCGCAATAATTCGGGGCGTACCAGGCGGGTGGCATCACGCTCGCTATCGTAGTCGCGGCTGAACACCTGGTAGGTAAAGGCATCGTCGCTGCCGCGCGGATGACCTTGGGCAGCACCGCTGGAGCTGACGTCGCCATCGCCATCCTGATCCACGTCCAGCAACAGGGCAAAGGCCAGATGAGTCTTTTCAGCGATGTCCGAGACCTTGCGCTCGTCGTTACCAAGCAGTTCGGCGTCCAGGTGCTCGATCAGCTCCTGTGCCTTGGCGGCAATCAGCAAGGCATGCTCGGTGAACGCTACCTGGTCATGCCGACAGCGGCGCAGCAGCCCGAAGGCCGCGCCGAAATGGCCGAGCAGGCTCAAGCGCGGTGCTTCGATAAGCATCTCCGTCTGTTCCCCGGCGCGGCCGCCGCACAGCAAAATCCAGGTCATCTGCGCGAGGGTGAAGAGCAGCAGGCCGACATGTCCCTCGGCCTGGCCTGCGTCGAGAAACTGTTGGCTCCACTGCTCGAAGCGCCGCAGCAGATTGCGCCGTACGCCGGGATGACAGTCAGCGACCAACGACTCGACGCGCAGTTGCTCGATCAGTTCGAACAC
Organism: Pseudomonas sp. TH10; assembly: GCF_016651255.1. Classification (GTDB taxonomy): domain Bacteria; phylum Pseudomonadota; class Gammaproteobacteria; order Pseudomonadales; family Pseudomonadaceae; genus Aquipseudomonas. Next base: position 1,860 of record NZ_JAEKEG010000077.1, on the reverse strand, counting down.
CAGGCGTTCGATGGGTTGTGCCGGGAGTACCTGGCGGACCAGCGCCTGTTCACTGTGCTTTAAACGCAGCGCCAGGCTGTCAGCCACCCCGCGCCAGGCTCGACTCTCATCGTGCTCGGGGTCTGGGTGCAGGTGTGGGGCGCGCACCGCAAAGTGCCGTTCCCGCACCTCCAGGCGGCCGCCCCGATAACGTAGAAGGGGTTCCCCTGACAGTGCCCTCAGCGTTGCCGCGCAGAGTTCTTCGAGTTGTTGCTGGCGTTTCTCGCGGCGCGGCGGCGGGTTCATGGTGATCCTCTTGTGGGGTTCAGGCCGAGGCCATCAGGGGGAGCGCCGATTCGCCGAGCTCCTGGTCGAAGCAGCGTTGGTAGTATTCGGCGACGATCGGCCGCTCTGCTTCATCGCATTTGTTGAGGAACGAAAGGCGGAAGGCCAGGGCCGGGTCGCTGAAGATCTCCATGTTCTCCGCCCAGGAGATCACGCAGCGCGGCGACATCAGGGTGGAAAGGTCGCCACTGGCGAAGCCCTGGCGAGTCAGGTCGGCCACCGCCACCATTTGCCTCAGCAAGCCTTCGCCGTGGCGGGCGAGCAGGTGCGGTACCCGTGCGGCGACTATTGCGACTTCTTCAGCCTGAGGCAGGTAGTTCAGGGTGGCGACCATGTTCCAGCGATCCAGCTGCGCCTGGTTGAGCACTTGAGTGCCGTTGTACAGCCCGTTGAGGTTGCCCAGGCCAACGGTGTTGGCGGTGGCGAACAGGCGGAACGAGGGGTGCGGCTGGATCACCAGGTTCTGGTCAAGCAGATTGAGCTTGCCGTCGCGTTCGAGGATGCGCTGGATCACGAACATCACGTCCGGGCGACCAGCGTCGTATTCATCGAAGATCAGCGCCATGGGCCGACGCAGCGCCCAGGGCAGGATGCCTTCCTGGAATTCGGTGACCTGCTTGCCCCTCGCGCAGGACGATGCCGTCCTTGCCGATCAGGTCCAGGCGGCTGATGTGACCGTCCAGATTGACCCTTGTGCAAGGCCAGTTGAGCCGCGCCGCGACCTGTTCGATATGAGTCGACTTGCCACTGCCGTGCAGCCCTTGCAGCATCACCCGGCGATTGCGGGTGAAGCCGGCGAGAATCGCCAGGGTGACTTCCGGGTTGAAGCGATAGGCCGTGTCGATCTGCGGCACATGCTCGCTGGCGTTGAGGAACACGGGTACCCGCATGCTGGAGTCGATACCGAACAACTCCCGGACAGGGACCAGGCGGCTGGCGGGTTCGAAGTTCAGGTCGGTCATGGTATCGCCTCAAGGGGCCGGGGAGGGGGCTCTTGATTCTAGGGGCGTGACCGGGGCGGGGAGGGACCAGTTAGCGGGACTCAATGCGGCCAGTTGGACTGATTGGCACATGAGCCCCGCAACCGTTTAAGGGCTGCCAGATTCTGTGGCAAAGCGGCGAGCTCAGTCGCGCAGAACCTCGTTCAGCGCCTGTTCGAGGTGCTGACCGTGCGCTCGAGATTGTGCAGCTTTTCGAGCCCGAACAGACCGATGCGAAAGGTCTGGAAGTCGGCTGGCTCGTCGCACTGCAACGGTACACCAGCAGCGATCTGCAGGCCTTGGGCGGCAAATTTCTTGCCGTTCTTGATGTCGGCATCGTCGGTGTAGCTCACCACCACGCCAGGGGCCTGGAAACCGGGGGCGGCCACGCTTTTGATCCCCTTGCCGGTCAACATGGCGCGTACCCGGTCGCCCAGGGCCTTTTGTTCGTCGCGGACCTTGTCGAAGCCGTAGGCTTGCGTCTCTTTCATCACTTCGTTGAAGCGCGCGAGGGCGTCGCTGGGCATGGTGGCATGGTAGGCATGCCCGCCCTGTT
>NZ_JAEKEG010000076.1 GCF_016651255.1 Pseudomonas sp. TH10 | reverse complement strand
TCCCTGTTCAGGAGCTGCACATGAGCACGCCAACCCACACCCGTATTCGCATGTTCAACACCAAAGACACCTACCCGAACCAGACCCTGGACAACGACCTCTGCCAGGCCGTCCGTGCCGGCAACACCGTGTATGTGCGGGGCCAGGTCGGCACAGACTTCGACGGCAATCTGGTGGGCCTCGGCGATCCTCGCGCGCAGGCCGAACAGGCCATGCGCAACGTCAAGCAACTGCTGGAAGAAGCCGGCAGCGACATGAGTCACATCGTCAAGACCACCACGTACCTGATCGACCCGCGTTATCGCGAGGCGGTGTATGGGGAAGTCGGCAAGTGGCTCAAAGGGGTGTTTCCGATTTCGACCGGGTTGGTGGTGTCAGCGTTGGGGCAACCGCAGTGGTTGATGGAGATTGATGTGATTGCAGTAATTCCGCAGTAAAGACCGCGGCGCGGCCATCGCGAGCAAGCGTTGCTCCCTCAGCTAGTCACTCTGGGATTGCCACTGTGGGAGCACAGCTTGCTCGCGATGAGGCCAGCTCAGACACCACCCTAAAAAAGGCCAACCAAGGAGCCCCCCATGACCTTCTCCATCGCCGCCCGCTGCCCCGAAACCGGCCAGTTCGGCATCGCCATCAGCTCCTCCAGCATCGCTGTCGGCGCCCGTTGCCCCTGGCTGCTGCCGGGTGTCGGTGCCGTCTCGACACAGAACATCACCCTGCCCTCCCTCGGCCCGGAAACCCTGGCCCTGATGGAACAGGGGCTGGCGCCCGCAGAAGCCCTGGACAAGGTGCTGACGCGCAACGGCTACAGCCAGTACCGGCAAATCACCGCCATCGACCACCTGGGGCGCACCGCCCATTTCAGCGGCAGCGAAACCCTCGGCAAGCACACTGCAGTGTCCGGTGAGCAATGCGTCGCTGCCGGTAACATGCTCGCGGACCGTTCGGTGATCGAGGCCATGGTCAGCGCATTTGAACACGGTGAAGGACAACTGGCAGACCGCCTGATCACCGCCATGAACGCCGCGATCGAAGCAGGCGGTGAAGCCGGTCCGGTGCATTCCGCAGCGCTGGTGGTGGTCGGTGAACTGACCTGGCCGATCATCAACCTGCGGGTCGATTGGGCTGACGAAGCGCCGATCGCGCAACTGGAAAAGCTCTGGGAAGCCTACCGTCCCCAGGTCCAGGACTACATCGACCGCGCACTGGCCCCCGACAGGTCCCCAGGCTATGGCGTCGCCGGAGATGATCGATGAGTCACAGCATCGACCTGCTCAAAACCCTGGTGGCGTTCGACACCACGAGCCGCGAATCCAACCTGCAGCTGATCGAGTTCGTGCGCGACTACCTGGCGAATTTTTCAGTGCCCTGCGAGCTGATCTACAACGAGCAGCGCAGCAAGGCCAATCTGTTCGCCAGCATCGGCCCGGCGGATGTGCCGGGCATCGTCCTCTCCGGCCACACCGATGTGGTGCCGGTCGACGGCCAGCCGTGGACCCTGCCGCCGTTTGCGCTGACCGAGCGCGACGGCAAGCTCTACGGTCGTGGCACCGCAGACATGAAAGGCTACATCGCCTGCGTGCTCGCCCTGGTGCCGGCGCTGGTGCAGGCGGATCTGCGCATGCCGGTGCACATTGCCCTGTCCTACGATGAAGAAGTCGGCTGCCTGGGTGTTCGCTCGTTGCTCAAGGCGCTGCAGCAGCGCCCGGTCAAACCCAGGCTGTGCAACATTGGCGAGCCGACCGAGTTGAAACCGGTGCTGGGTCACAAGGGCAAACTGGCGATGCGCTGCGATATCCACGGCGAGGCCTGCCATTCCGCGTATGCGCCGCTCGGGGTCAACGCGATTGAATACGCCGCCGAGTTGATCGGCGAACTGGGACGGATCGGCAGTCGGCTCAAAGCCCCCGAGCATCAGGACGCCCGGTTCGACCCGCCTTTCAGCACCGTGCAGACCGGCGTCATTAGCGGCGGCAAGGCGCTCAACATCGTCCCCGCCGATTGCCGTTTCGACTTTGAGATTCGCGCGCTGCCGGCCCAGGATCCCAGTGAGGTCGCGCAGCAGCTGCAGCGGTACGCCGAGCAGCAACTGCTGCCGCGCATGCGCGCCGTCAGTGAGCACAGTGGTATCAGCTTCAGCGAACTGTCGGCGTACCCGGGATTGGCGACCGACGCGCACAGCGAAGCGGCAGAACTGCTCGCCGCATTCTGCGGCTCCCGCGAGTTCGCCACCGTAGCCTTCGGCACCGAGGGCGGCCTGTTCGACGCCGCTGGCATACCCACCGTCGTCTGCGGCCCGGGCAGCATGGACCAGGGCCACAAACCCGACGAATTCGTCAGCCTCGACCAACTCGCTGGCTGCGATCAAATGCTGCAGCGAATGCTGCTATCCATTTGCAAATAAAGCCCGGCTTGAGCAACTTTCTTCCCTGCAAACATTCCCTGTGGGAGCGTGCTTGCTCCCACAGGTTTACTGCGCCCGCAGACCTACTTTTTTAAGGTCTGTAGCAACAAACTTACTAATTTATCTATCCCGAGCCTTTGCACATGATCACTTCAACAAGAAATGCGCCGTCCGTGCCGGCGCTCACCGAAGTACGTCCACGTACTCATCCTTGCCTTGGAGTTCGTCATGGCTACCCCTGCAGCAGCATCCTCCGCTCCGCTGATTGAAAAACACACGATAGGATACGTGCCCCCCGAAGATCGCCACGGAAAGGTCAGGGATCTGTTCACGCTCTGGTTCGGCGGCAACATCGCGCCGTTGCCCATCGTTACCGGTGCGCTGGGCGTGCAGTTGTTTCACTTGAATCTGGTCTGGGGCATCGTCGCGATTCTTGTCGGCCACCTGGTGGGCGGCGTGTTGATGGCGCTGCACTCCGCGCAAGGCCCGCAGATGGGCATTCCGCAAATGATCCAGAGCCGCGCGCAGTTCGGCTCCCTCGGCGCCCTGCTGGTGGTGCTGATTGCCGGCGTCATGTACATCGGCTTCTTCGCCTCCAACATCGTCCTCGCCGGCAAGTCGTTGCACGGCGTGGTCGACAGCGTTCCGGTGCCGGTCGGTATCGTCATCGGCGCCATCGGTTCGGGGATCATCGGCATCATCGGCTACCGGTTCATCCACGTGCTCAATCGCATCGGCACCTGGGTGCTCGGGGCCGGCATCGTGCTGGGTTTCGGCTACATCTTCACCCACGTGCAGACCGCCGATTTCCTCACCCGCGGCAGTTTCAACATCTCCGGCTGGCTGGCAACCGTATCCCTGGCCGCGCTCTGGCAGATCGCCTTCGCGCCCTATGTCTCCGACTACTCGCGCTACCTGCCGGCCAACGTGCCGGTAGCCGCCACGTTCTGGACCACCTACCTGGGCACCGTGCTCGGCTCCAGCCTGTCGTTTATCTTCGGCGCCGTGGCTGTGCTGGCCACGCCCGCAGGCATGGACACCATGGACGCGGTCAAACTCGCCACCGGCTCCATCGGCCCGCTGATGCTGGTGCTGTTCCTGCTCAGCGTGATCAGCCACAACGCCCTCAACCTCTACGGCGCGGTGCTGTCGCTGATCACCCTGGTGCAGACCTTCGCTTACCGCTGGATCCCCACCGCCAAGAGCCGCGCGGTGATCTCGGTCATTGTGTTGCTGGCCTGCTGCTTTGCTGCGGTAGGCGCGTCGAAGGACTTCATCGGCCACTTCGTCGACATGGTGCTGGTGCTGCTTGTGGTGCTGGTGCCGTGGACCGCGATCAACCTGATCGACTTCTACGCGATTCACCAAGGCAAGTACGACATCAACTCGATCTTCCAGGTGGATGGCGGAATCTACGGCCGCTACAACCCGCAGGCACTGCTGGCCTACGCAATCGGCATCGTGGTGCAGATTCCGTTCATGAACACGCCGCTGTATGTAGGGCCGATTTCCGAGCACATCAATGGCGCGGACTTATCATGGCTGGTCGGCCTGCTGATCACTTCGCCGCTCTACTACTGGCTGGCCAATCGCGACAGCGCCTACAAGCGCCGTCTTTCCACCGGCAAACTGGCCAACTCGAACTAACCCGCACCGCTGGCTCCCTGTGGGCGCGAGCCCTGCTCGCGATGGGTCCGTGACAGCCATTAACTGCCACGACGGGACGCTGGTGGAGCTCTGTACAGCAATAAAATGAACCCTGAGCGCCCCTGCCCGCCTAACTGAAGGACTATCAGGAGGTGGCTTATGCAAATCGAAACGATCTGGATCGTACTCGCGGCAGTTCTGGTGCTGGTCGAGTTGTGGGCGATTAATCGGGTGCGTAAAGCCGAGGGCAAGTCGAGTAACAAGCTGGTGTGGATTGTGGTGATCGTCTTTGTACCACTGTTCGGATTGCTGGCATGGGCCATGGCCGGACCCAAGCACACGGCCCGCAACCCGCATTCACCACAGGCCAGGCAGTAAAGCCGGCGACACTCGCCTATAAATCAAAAAAAGCCCCGACGATTCGGGGCTTCGTTATTTCAACTGACATACACCTCCCGTAGGAGCTGCCGAAGGCTGCGATCTTTTGATCTTGGCGTTCGAAAATCGCGTAGGAAATCTACTCCTGCCGCAAGAATCAAACAGCGTGGCTTGGAACCGCCTGTGACAGAGCGAGCTGCGGACGCAGCCTTCGCCACCTGCTGCAGCCCGCAGTGATATCAGAAGTTGGCCGGGGTGTTGGCGCTGATGATTTCCGCTTCATCCTGGCCAATATTGCGGAAGCGGTGCGGCAGCGTCGTCGGGAAGTAATAGCCATCGCCCGCATTGAGCACGCTGATCTGGCCATCGACGGTCAACTCGACCGTGCCGCGCGTCACCAGCCCACACTCCTCGCCTTCCGAATGCACGATGGGCTCCTCCCCCGAGCTCGCCCCAGGTGCGTACTGCTCGCGCAACAGGCGCATCTGCCGACTCGGCACCGATGCACCGATCAGCAGCAGCCGCAGCCCGTGACGGCCGAGATCCGGCTGTTCGCTGGCGCGGAAGACGTATTGGTGCTCGCGGGGCGGCTGGTCGAAGGTGAAGAAGTCCGCCAGGGACATGGGGATGCCTTCGAGCAGTTTTTTCAGGGAACTGACGGAGGGACTGACGCGATTCTGTTCGATCAGGGAGATGGTCGCGTTGGTGACGCCGCTACGCCGCGCCAGCTCGCGCTGGGAGAGTTTGTAGCTTTCGCGTACTAGTTTGAGTCGTGAGCCCGTGTCCATGACAGCCTTATGCGAGGAAAACTTAAGGGTTATGGGGGTGGATGGCGGGCGACTTGTGGCCGCGAAGGTACCGCTTCCCTGTCCCGGAGATTTGAAAGTCGGGTATTAAATCACGTTTGGGGGTGTTGCTGTAGGAGCGAGCTCGCTCGCGAAGAACGTCCAGACAACACGTTCGTGCAGACAACGCGCGTTATCGTTGACGCCCATCGCGAGCGAGCTCACTCCTACAGGGAGGCGCCTGCTTTAGATGCCGAAGCGATCACGCAGCGCGTAGTACGCGGCGCCCATGGCGGTCAGCGGGGCCTGGAAGGTGCGGCCGCCGAGCATGGGCATGTGCGGCAAGGAGGCGAAGGCGTCAAAGCGTTCGGCGTCGCCGCGGATCATTTCCGAGATCAGTTTGCCGGCCAGGTGCGAGCAAGTGACACCGTGGCCGCTGTAGCCTTGCATGTAGTAGGCATTTTTCTCGATGCGACCAAATTGCGGCATGCGCGACATCGTCAGCAGGAAGTTGCCGGTCCAGCGGTAGTCGATCTTCACGTCCTTGAGCTGCGGGAAGGTCTTGAGGATCTTCGGCTTGATCAGTTGTTCGATGTCGTCCGGCTCGCGTGCACCGTAGACCACGCCACCACCGTACAGCAGGCGGTTATCAGCGGTCAGGCGGTAGTAGTCGAGCAGGTAGTTGCAGTCTTCAACGCAGTAGTTGTTCTTGATCAGGCTGCGCGCCACCTGTTCGGACAACGGCTCGGTGACGACGATTTGCGAACCGCACGGCATGCTTTTACTGGTCACTCGATTGTCGAGGCCCTGCGGCAGGTAGGCGTTGCCGGCGATCAGCAGGTACTTGGCACGGACCAGGCCTTTGGCCGTGCGTACGACGTTTGGCTCGCCGTATTTGATTTCCACCGCAGCGGATTGCTCGTAGATCTTGCCGCCCAGACGCACGATGGCTGCTGCTTCACCCAGTGCCAGATTCAGCGGATGAACGTGGCCGCCCTGCAGGTCGAGCAGGCCGCCCACGTATGCATCGGAGCCGACTTCGCGACGGATGTCGGCTGCGTCGAGCATCTTCAGATTGCGGTTGCCATAACGTTCCCAGCTGCGCTTCTGCTCGGCCAGACCGTTGAGTTGTTTCTTGTTCATCGCTGCAAAGATACCGCCCGGGCGATAGTCGCACTTGATGTCGTAATGCTGTATGCGCTGGCGAATGATGTCGGCGCCTTCGAAGATCATGCTGCCGAGCACTTCGGCGGTCTTGTCGCCGTAGCGCTCTTCGATCACGTCGACGTCGCGGCTGTAGGAGTTGACCAGTTGCCCGCCGTTGCGACCACTGGCACCAAAACCGACTTTGGCGGCTTCGAGCACGGTCACGCTGTAGCCCGCCTCGCAGAGGAACAGTGCCGAGGACAAACCGGTGTAGCCGGCGCCGATCACGCAGACGTCGCAGTCCACCGCTTGTTCCAGCACCGGGAAGTCGCCGGTGAAATTGCGGGTGGCGGCGTAGTAGCTGTTTACATGTGTCTGTTTCATAGGTTTCTCCGATGGCCGCTGGCATGTGCCGGCGGCCGTCGCTTTTTTAAGGGTTCAGAGCTTGATCCAGGTCGCTTTCAACTCGGTGTACTTGTCGAACGCGTGCAGCGATTTGTCGCGACCGTTGCCCGACTGTTTGAAACCACCGAACGGTGCGGTCATGTCGCCGCCGTCGTACTGGTTGACCCACACGCTGCCGGCGCGCAGGCCACGGGCGAAGGTGTGCGCCTTGCTGAGGTTGCTGGTCCAGACACCAGCGGCGAGGCCGAAGATGCTGTCGTTGGCGATTTGCAGCGCTTCTTCAGCCGTGTCGAAGGTGATCAGCGACAGTACCGGGCCGAAGATTTCTTCCTGGGCGATGGTCATGGCGTTGGTCACACCGTCGAAAATCGCCGGCTCCACATACAGTCCACCGGTGGCTTCCAGGGTGCGACTGCCGCCCGCGATCAGTTGCGCCCCTGGTCTTTACCGACCTGGATATAACTCAGCACGTTGTCCAGTTGACGCTGATCAACCACGGCGCCGACAGTGGTTTGCGGATCAAGGGCGTGCCCCGGTTTCCAGGCCTGCAGTGCCTCCACCAGTAGCGGAATAAACTGCTCGCGAATCGAGCGTTCCACCAGCAACCTGGAGCCGGCGGTGCAGACTTCGCCCTGGTTGAAGGCGATAGCACCCGCAGCCGCCTGGGCCGCCGCGCGCAGGTCCGGCGCGTCGGCGAACACCACGTTCGGGCTCTTACCGCCCGCTTCGAGCCAGACGCGCTTCATGTTGCTTTGCCCGGAATAGATCAACAGCTGCTTGGCAATCGCGGTGGAGCCGGTGAACGCCAGCACATCGACGTCCATGTGCAACGCCAGGGCCTTGCCGACGGTATGACCGAAGCCCGGCAGTACGTTGAACACGCCTTTGGGGATGCCGGCATCGAGCGCAAGCTGCGCGATGCGGATGGCGGTCAGTGGCGACTTTTCCGAAGGTTTGAGAATGAACGAGTTGCCCGCTGCCAGCGCCGGGGCGAATTTCCAGCTGGCCATGATCAGCGGGAAGTTCCACGGCACGATGGCCGCTACGACGCCGGAGGGTTCGCGAGTGATCAGGCCGAGTTGGTCGTGCGGGGTCGCGGCGACTTCATCGTAAATCTTGTCGATGGCTTCGGCGCTCCAGCGGATCGCGTTGGCGGTCGCCGGGATGTCGATGCTCATCGAATCGCTGATCGGTTTACCCATGTCGAGGGTTTCCAGCAGCGCCAGTTCTTCCTGGTTCTGCAGGATCAGATCGGCGAAGCGAATCAGGATGCGTTTGCGCTCGGCCGGGGCTTTTTTCGCCCAGATGCCGGACTCGAAAGACTGGCGCGCGACTTCAACGGCAAGGTTGGCGTCGGCTTCATCGGTGCTGGCCACGGAGGCGAGGAAACGGCCGTCGACGGGGCTCAGGCATTCGAAAGTGTCGCCACTGATAGCCGGGCGGTATTCACCGTTGATGAACGCGCGGCTTTCGATGGAAAGGGACTGGAAGCGTTGCTCCCAGTCGCTACGGGTGTTTGTCATGGTTGTGACTCGACGCAGGGAATTAGTGATCGCTGGAATGAATCCCCTGTAGGAGCTGCCGAAGGCTGCGATCTTTTGATCTTGTTCTTTTAAAAGCAAAGTCAAAAGATCGCAGCCTTCGGCAGCTCCTACAGGGTTATTCGCCCGCCATCAAAGATGGGTGTTGGCCAATCAAACCGTATGCAGGTACCAGTTGTACTCAAGGTCCGAGATGGAGTTCTCGAACTCGGCCAACTCGCTTTCCTTGCACGCCACGAACACGTCGATGTACAGCGGGTCGATGTAGCGCGCCATGACTTCGCTGTCATCCAACTCGCGCAATGCATCGCGCAAGTTGTTCGGCAGGCTCTGTTCGTTCTGCTCGTAGCTGTTGCCTTCCACCGGTGCGCCCGGTTCGATTTGATTGGTCAGACCGTGGTGAATGCCGGCCAAAACCGACGCCATCAGCAGGTACGGGTTGGCATCAGCGCCGGCAACGCGGTGTTCGATACGCACCGAGTCCGGCGAACCGGTTGGCACCCGTACTGCCACGGTACGGTTGTCGATGCCCCAGCTCGGCGAGTTCGGTACGTAGAACTGCGCGCCGAAGCGACGGTACGAGTTGACGTTCGGGCACAGGAACGCCATTTGCGCAGGCAGGGTCTCCAGCACACCGCCGATCGCGTGACGCAGTGCGGCGTTCTGCTCGGGATCCTCGCTGGCGAAGATGTTGTTGCCTTCTTTGTCCAGAATCGAAATGTGCACGTGCAGACCGTTGCCCGCCTGGCCTGGATACGGCTTGGCCATGAAGGTGGTGTCCATTTCGTGGTCGTAGGCGATGTTCTTCACCAGACGCTTGAGCAGGACGGCGTAGTCGCACGCCTTGATCGGGTCGGAAACGTGATGCAGGTTGACTTCGAACTGCGCCGGGGCGCTTTCCTTGACGATGGCGTCAGCCGGGATGCCCTGCTCTTTCGCACCTTCGAGGATGTCTTGCAGGCAATCGACGTATTCGTCGAGATCGTCGATCAAATAAACCTGAGTCGACACCGGACGCTTGCCGGAGACCGGCGAACGCGGCGACTGCGGACGACCATTAACGTTGTCCTGGTCGATCAGATAGAACTCGAGTTCGAACGCGGCGCAAATGGTCAGGCCGAGATCGTCGAATTTGCGCACAACGTTAGCCAACACTTCACGCGGGTCAGCGAAGAACGGCTGGCCTTCGATCTCGTGCATGGTCATTAACAGTTGTGCAGTTGGGCGCTTTTGCCACGGCTCGATGCTCAGGGTGCCGGGGATTGGGTAGCAGATTCGGTCAGCGTCGCCGATGTCCAGACCCAGGCCGGTGCTTTCCACCGTGGAGCCGTTGATGTCGAGAGCGAAAAGCGAGGCCGGCAGGTTGATGCCTTTCTCGTAAACCTTATGAAGACTGGTGCGTTCGATGCGCTTGCCGCGCACCACACCGTTCATATCCGCAATCAGAAGGTCGACGTACAAAACCTCAGGATATTTCTTAAGGAATGCGTTTGCTTCGTTGAGTTGAACGGTACGCAGAGGGACCGACATGATGCACCTATTTAGCTGTTAATTATTATGTTCACTGCCCTTTCACGTAGCCAGTCAACCCGAACGGCAAAGTGAAGTCAATAGCGAACAGATGGCCGCTCAGGGTTTATTTTTAGGGCTTTTTTTAACACTTGCGTGCCAATACAGGCGCCAGAGCCCCAAGAATCATGAAGATATGATGAACGGCGTTTAGAATTTTTTACATGGCAGTTGTTAATTAAAATCAACGAGGCTAAGCTCCGGAAAAGCTCGTTCAAGTGTCAAACTTCGAGGTGAATAAAAATGGCATTCAAGCCATTGATCGGCGTTACTGCGTGCGTCAAACAGATTGGCCTGCACCCCTATCACATCAGCGGCGACAAGTACTTACGTGCTGTCAGCGTTGGCGCTAATGGGCTGCCAGTGGTCATTCCTTCCCTTGGCAACCTGACTGAAATCGAAGACCTGCTCGGTCAACTCGACGGTCTGTTGCTGACCGGCTCGCCATCGAACGTGGAACCCTTCCACTATCAAGGCCCGGCCAGCGCCCCCGGCACGGATCACGATCCGGCGCGGGATGCCACCACCCTTCCTTTATTACGTGCAGCCATCGCGGCGGGCGTTCCAGTGCTCGGCATTTGCCGTGGCTTCCAGGAAATGAACGTGGCGTTCGGCGGCAGCCTGCACCAAAAGGTGCATGAGCTGCCGGGCATGCTCGATCACCGTGAAGCCGACAGCCCGGACGTGGCCGTGCAATACGCACCGGCCCATGCCGTGACCACCCAGCCGGGCGGTGTGTTCGAAGCACTGCAGTTGCCCGCCGAGTTCATGGTCAATTCGATTCACAGCCAAGGCATTGATCGACTGGCACCCGGGCTGCGCGCCGAAGCGGTTGCGCCGGACGGTTTGATCGAAGCGATTTCGGTGCAGGACAGCCCGGCGTTCGCGCTCGGGGTGCAGTGGCATCCGGAGTGGCAGGTGCTGGCGAATCCGCCTTATTTGAATATTTTCCAGGCGTTTGGCAACGCGTGCCGGCAACGGGCTGTGCTGCGTAACACTCGCTGACCTGAAATCAACTCTTTACTGCCCCCGTGAGTCTGCGGGTGCGTCTTTACGCACCCGTGACTGGTGAAACAACACACTGCGATAACAACAAGTACGACCCAGGCAGCCAGGATGGCGGCGCCGAACAAGCCAGGGCCGATGGGGTATCCCCGTAGGAGCTGCCGAAGGCTGCGATCTTTTGATTTTGTTTTTTAAGATCAAGATCAAAAGATCGCAGCCTTCGGCAGCTCCTACAGGGTCGCCATCAGCTGACAGCCCAGGCTTGCAATCCACTTAAGCCCGGCCACATTGGCCGCGCGACTGAAACCTGTTGGGAGTTTCACATGGCAAACGCCTCCAGCACTTACAGGAAGGCACTTGAAGGTCATCAGCAACCGAAAAAGGTGTTGGTGAAAGTCGATCGTGTCACCAAGAAGTTCGACGAAACCACGGCAGTGGACGATGTGTCCCTGGAGATCCATCAGGGTGAAATCTTCGCCCTGCTCGGCGGCTCCGGTTCGGGCAAATCGACCCTGCTACGCATGCTCGCCGGTTTCGAACGGCCGACTGAAGGGCGGATTCTGCTCGACGGCGTGGACATCACCGACATGCCGCCGTACGAGCGGCCGATCAACATGATGTTCCAGTCCTACGCGCTGTTCCCACACATGACCGTCGCGCAGAACATCGCCTTCGGCTTGAAACAGGATCGTTTGCCGGCCAGCGAAATCGACGCTCGTGTCGATGAGATGCTGCGTCTGGTGCACATGACCCAATACGCCAAACGCAAGCCGCATCAACTTTCTGGCGGCCAGCGTCAGCGCGTCGCCCTCGCCCGCTCGCTGGCCAAACGTCCGAAGCTGTTGCTGCTCGACGAGCCAATGGGCGCCCTGGATAAAAAGCTGCGTTCGCAGATGCAACTGGAGTTGGTGCAAATCATCGAGCGCGTCGGCGTGACCTGCGTGATGGTGACCCACGACCAGGAAGAGGCCATGACCATGGCCGAACGCATTGCGATCATGCACCTGGGCTGGATTGCGCAAATCGGCAGCCCGATCGACATCTATGAAGCGCCCGTCAGCCGCATGGTCTGCGAGTTCATCGGCAACGTGAACGCCTTCGATGGCACCGTGGTGGAGGACCTCGAAGGTCACGCGATTATTCACAGCCCGGACTTGCAACAGAAGATTTACGTCGGCCACGGCGTCAGCACTTCGGTCCAGGACAAGTCGATCACCTACGCCATCCGCCCGGAAAAAATGCTGGTCAGCACCACCCAACCGGAGTTCCGTTACAACTGGTCCAAGGGCAAGGTCCACGACATTGCCTACCTCGGCGGCCACTCGGTGTTCTACGTTGAATTGCCCGGCGGCAAGATCGTGCAGTCGTTCATGGCCAACGCCGAACGCCGTGGCGCGCGGCCGACCTGGGACGACAAGGTCTACGTCTGGTGGGAAGACGACAGCGGCGTGGTACTGCGCTCATGAAAACTTTCAATCAGCAATTCCTGCGCTTGGTGCCCAGCGGGCGAAAACTGGTCATCGGCATTCCGTTCCTGTGGTTGTGCCTGTTCTTCCTGTTGCCGTTCTTTCTGGTGATGAAGATCAGCTTCTCGGAAGCGGCCCTGGCCATTCCGCCGTACTCGGAGATCTACACCTTCGCCGAGCAGAAATTCCAGCTGCTGCTCAACCTTGGCAACTACTCGTTGCTGACCCAGGACGAGCTGTACATCTCGGCCTACTTCGGTTCGCTCAAGGTGGCGTTCCTGAGCACCCTGATGTGCCTGGTGATCGGTTTTCCGATGGCCTACGCGATCACCAAGACCGGCAAGGAAACGCAAAACGTCCTGCTGCTGTTGATCATGATGCCAACCTGGACCGCGATCCTGATCCGCGTTTACGCGTGGATGGGCATCCTCAGCAACAACGGTCTGCTCAACGCGTTTCTGATGTGGACGGGGCTGACCGATCACCCGATCGAGATCCTCAACACCAACAGCGCCGTGTATATCGGCGTGGTGTATGCCTACCTGCCGTTCATGGTGTTGCCGCTCTATGCCAACCTCGTGAAGCACGACGGCAGCCTGCTGGAAGCCGCGTCGGATCTGGGTTCGAGCAACTTCAACAACTTCTGGAAAATCACCGTGCCGCTGGCCAAGAACGGCATTATTGCCGGTTGCATGCTGGTGTTCATCCCGGTGGTGGGTGAGTTCGTGATTCCGGAACTGCTGGGTGGCCCGGAAACGCTGATGATCGGTCGCGTGCTGTGGCAAGAGTTCTTCAATAACCGCGACTGGCCGGTGGCGTCCGCGCTGGCGGTAGTGATGCTGTTGATCCTGATCGTGCCGATTCTGCTGTTCAACCGCAGCCAGGCCAAAGAGATGGAGGCACGGGGATGAAACGCTTCGGTTTTTCCAAGTTCATGCTGATCTTCGGTTTGATGTTCATTTATCTGCCGATGCTGATTCTGGTGATCTACTCGTTCAACGCCTCGAAATTGGTAACGGTGTGGGGCGGCTGGTCGGTGAAGTGGTACGTCGGTTTGCTCGACAACACGCAACTGATGGGCTCGGTGGTGCGCTCGCTGGAAATCGCCTGCTACACGGCAATTGCGGCGGTGGCACTGGGTACGCTGGCGGCATTCGTGCTGACTCGCGTTACACGCTTCAAGGGTCGCACGCTGTTTGGTGGCCTGGTGACGGCGCCGTTGGTGATGCCGGAAGTGATTACCGGCCTGTCGCTGTTGCTGCTGTTCGTGGCGATGGCGCAACTGATCGGCTGGCCGCAGGAACGTGGCATTGTCACCATCTGGATCGCCCACACCACGTTTTGTGCCGCCTATGTGGCGGTGGTAGTCTCCGCCCGCCTGCGTGAGCTGGACCTGTCGATTGAAGAAGCGGCGATGGATCTCGGTGCGAAGCCGTTCAAGGTGTTTTTCCTGATCACCATTCCGATGATCGCGCCGTCGCTGGCGGCGGGCGGGATGATGTCGTTCGCCTTGTCGCTGGATGACCTGGTGTTGGCGAGCTTCGTGTCTGGTCCGGGGTCTACGACTTTGCCGATGGAAGTGTTCTCGGCGGTGCGTCTGGGCGTGAAGCCTGAGATCAACGCGGTCGCGAGCCTGATTCTGCTGGCGGTGTCGCTGGTGACCTTCCTGGTCTGGTACTTCGGCCGCCGGGCAGAAGCCAACCGCAAACGCGCGATCCAGGAAGCGATGGACCAGACGGCCAGCGAGTCGTGGCAGCCTGGTAAGCGAATGGCGGGTGCCACCGCTTGATGTAGGAGCTGCGGCACGCTGCGATCTTTTGATCTTGCTTTTTTAAAATCAAAAGATCGCAGCCTCGTTTCACTCGACAGCTCCTACAGGGTCCGGCGGGGTCCGAGAGGGTCCGGCGGGGTCCTGCGGAGTGACGGGGACGTCGGCGGACGGTTTTAGGTTGATTGCAATGTTGCTTTGCGTACTTGAATAAGAAGAATGGAGTTGTACCGATGAAAATGTTTGGCAGGACTCTGCTGACACTGTCCTTAATGGGCGCAATGGTCATGGGCGCCCAAGCCAACGACAAAGTGCTGCGTGTTTATAACTGGTCCGATTACATCGCCCCGGACACCGTCAAGAAGTTCGAAGACGAGACCGGCATCCGCGTGACCTACGATGTCTTCGACAGCAACGAAACCCTTGAGGCGCGGTTGCTGGCGGGCAAATCCGGCTACGACCTGGTCGTGCCATCCAACAGTTTCCTGGCCAAACAGATCAAGGCCGGCGTCTATCAGACGCTGGACAAATCGAAGCTGCCGAACTGGAAGAATCTCAACCCGGTGCTGCTGAAAAACGCCGCCGCCAGTGATCCGGACAACGCTCACGCGTTCCCGTACATGTGGGGCTCGATCGGCATCGGCTTTAACCCGCAGAAGGTCAAGGAAGTGCTCGGCGCCAATGCCCCGACCAATTCCTGGGACTTGCTGTTCAAACCGGAAAACGCCGAGAAGCTGAAAGCATGTGGCATCAGTTTCCTCGATTCGCCGACCGAAATGATCCCGGCCGCCCTGCACTATCTGGGCTATCCGGTGAGCGACAAGGACCCGGCGCACATCAAGGAAGCCGAAGCGCTGTTCATGAAAATCCGCCCGAACGTGGCGTACTTCCATTCCTCGAAGTACATCTCGGATCTCGCCAACGGCAATATCTGTGTGGCGGTCGGCTACTCCGGCGACGTGCTGCAGGCCAAGGCCCGCGCCGTGGAATCGGGTAACGACGTGAAGATCGACTACAGCATTCCCAAGGAAGGCGCCGGCAGCTTTTACGACATGGTCGCCATCCCGCGCGATGCCGCCAACGTCGACAACGCGTACCTGTTCATGGATTTCCTGATGCGCCCGGACATCATCGCCGAGATCACCAACAGCAACGGCTACAGCAACGCCAACTCGGCGGCCACGCCATTGGTGGATGAAGCGATCCGCAACGACCCGGGCTCGTACCCGTCGCAAGCGGTGATGGCGACGCTGTATGCAGTGCCGGATCAGCCGATTGCCACTCAGCGGATCATGACCCGCGGCTGGACCCGGGTAAAACTCGGCAAGTAACACGACTGCTCGCGTAGGAGCTGCCACAGGCTGCGATCTTTTGATCTTGATAAGAGCACAACAGATCAAAAGATCGCAGCCTTCGGCAGCTCCTACGGGTATCTGCGGCAAAAATTTTCCGTTCCGGCAGCGCCTCACCACCGCTGCATTTCTTTCATGAAGAACGGCATCACCTGGCTCCCTCGGCTCAGGTGAACTTCAGGCGCCCTCGGGCGCCTTTTTATGCGCCGCCGAACGGCCAGTCGGCCAGCGCCCGATAACGCCCCTTGTGGGACTCAAACAAAACGAATCGATCAGCCCGCAGAAAAAACGCCGGCGGCGTCTCCGACTCGGGCTCTTGCCCCCGGTAATCGCGCATCAGCGTCAGGTGCGGGCGGAACTCCTTCGGCGCATTCTCCAGTCCGAACGGCAGCATCGCCTGTTCCAGCCCATACACCAGGCGCAGCAACGGCGCAGGTGCCTGCTCCGACGCCAGCACCAGCGCGCCGGCCCGGCGCCAGGCATCCAGGCGATCAAGTTCAACCCGCAGGGGCTCATCCGGCACCGCAACCTTGCCAGCCGCCGTGCAGATCTCGGCGATCTGCGCCACGCTGACCGAACCGAGAAACAGCAGCGTCAGGTGAAAATTTTCCGCTGGCACCGGGCGCCCGGTCCTCAATTGCAGCGCGCTGCGCCATTGGGCGATGGCCTTGCGCTGGGCAGGTGCACAGTCCAGGGCGAAAAACAGCCGCTTGGTCGGCTCGTGGGCTTCGTCGCTCATGCCTGGCAGCTCCTGATAGGCAAGTTATAGTTCAGACAACCCCATCAACGGGAGCGGGTCATGCGAGAGATCATCAGCAAGGAACCCTGGTGGGCAATGCCACCGCGGCCGGGTCAGGACGAGTCCGAGCTGGACTGGGGATGGCTGGTCCACTATAGCGAAGGTGAACCGCGTTTTGAGTTTATCAAAGAGCGCCCTACGGACATCGAGATCCGCAACCGCAAGAGCTGCAGGATCACCCCGTCGGCGGAGTGACCCTGCGCCGGGCCTCAGGCCTGCACGATCATGTTAAATCCGCCGAACACCATGCGCTGGCCGTCGAACGGCATCGGGTTGACGTCCGGCTGCATGCGCGGGTCGGACATAAGCTTGTTCATGCCGGCATCGCGGGTGGCCTTGTCCGGCCAGACGATCCAGGAAAACACCACGGTTTCGTCCTCCTTGAGTTTCACCGCCATGGGGAACGACGTGACCTTGCCGTCGGGCACGTCATCACCCCAGCATTCAACAACGCTCAAGGCACCGTTTTCCTTGAAAATGACCGCGGCCGACTCGGCGTGCTTCCTGAATTTTTCACGATTGGCGGTGGGTACTGCAGCGATCAAGCCATCAACGTAAGACATGGTTATTCTCCTGCCGGGGGTAGAGGGTCGAGCTGCTGGCTAGTCGATTCCGTCGGGCTCCAGTCGACAGCTGCGCCTTGGGATCCGACCGACGGCTGTTCGACCCTCCCGCCAAGGTTCCCCTCCACCTGCCCCGCCATGTACAAGGTGCCGGCCATCACTCCGGTCGTCGGGTTCTGCACCAGCTTCTGCCAGGCCTTGTCGAAGGTGTTGCCCAGGCTATTGCGGATCAGCGCCTCGCTGTCGGGGCGGTCGTTGGCCCGGATGATTGCGCGTATGCCCGCCACCCCCACCGTGATCAAGCCTCCCGCCAGCTTGCCGGCGGCTGCGGCCACGGCACTGGCGGCGCCGCGCGGGGCCATTTCGGCCTCCATGCGTTGACTGGCACGCTTGGCCACGGGCGCCATGGCCGTGTCAGTCGAACCCACGCCCTTGTCGCCACCGGCGACGTGAATTTTTTCGATCAGCGCCGAATACGCCGGCAGCGTATTGAGGTCGGTGTGAATGACCTGGTAAAGCGAAGCGTCCCGCGCCGCCGGTGGGCCCAGGGCAATGGCCGGGATCTTGTTGGCGCGGGCGTTGAGCTGGTCCATGGGCACGCGATGACGCTGGGCAATCACCTGCAGCTGCTGGCCCATGAGCTGCACGTAGAACTCGGTGGCCTGATGCAGAATCGCATCCGGGTCGACCTCGACGGCCACCGGCGCCAGCACCCTTTCCTGGTATTCATCAAGCAGGTACTGCGCGAGGCGCTTGGCCGAGGCGTCCTGCTCTCCCTTGGCGCTGATGGTGTACCAGCTGACCTTCATCGACATCCATTCCTGGGTCCAGTAGCTGCTGAACCACGGGATGAAATTTTCTTCAGTTTGCTCATAGACACGAATGCGCCAATGTTCCATCGAGCCACGGGCGAACAGCTTGACCTGCTCGGTGGCCGAGCGGGAAGCCGCCACAATCTCTCGATCCACCTGTTGCCAGGTGGCCTGCGCCACGATGATCGGGGGTTGTCTGACAGGCGCGCGCTCAGGCGTGGCGCATCCCGCCACGACCAACAGCACGGCGACGATCAGCGAACGCAGGTTCAAGGTCGCGGCTTCCTGACAAACGCGAGGCCAAACAGGATGCTCGGCGCTCGCAGGGACTGTGGTTTGAGTATAGGCGGCGGTGGCGTGCGCCTTCAGATCGTTTTTACTTTCAGCACCGCCATCGCGGGCAACCCTAATCGTCGCACCGCCGCTCCCACAGGGGTTGATGGCGAACGCAGCAGTTGTGTACGGCGGACATCCCTGTGGGAGCCGGGCTTGCCCGCGAGGGCGTCGGTCAGTACACCGCCAAGACCGACCATCATTCCCATCGATAACCACCATCGCGGCGAATGCCTTCCGCAAAAATTTCGTCAGCGTAGGATCAATCCCATCAAGCCATCACCCCATACCGGAGGGGCCCATCATGTTGATTCATCTCCTGACCTGCCTGGCCCTGACGGCCGTCACGCTGAGCATTTTTTCCTGGCTCGTATTGTCCGAGGAGCAACCGTCATGATCCACCCCGTCACCCTCTCCGTGAGCTTTCCGGTGTTTGGCAATAACTACTATTCCCAGCAAGTGGTATCGCGCAAAGTGTTCGCGCTGGTGTTCGACAAACAGTTTGAAGACCTGCTGATGCCGGCCGCCGCCAATCACTTCAGTAACGAAGTGGTCGGCCTGAACGACCAGTTCCGCTTTCTCAACGACGTGCTGGCCGACCACCTGCTCAACCGCGCCACTACCGCGCAGCCGGCACGGCCTTCGCACCACGCTCGGGGGGTAGTGCGCTGATCGTTCAGGGCTGGCCCGGTGTCGCCAGATTGGCCAGTGACTCCTGGCTCGAACACACTTCCCGCATACAAGCGCGCAACCAGCGATGCACCGGGTCGGCATCCAGACGTGGGTGCCAAAGCATCGCGATCGTCAAGGGCGGAAGATCGACGGGCAGTTCAAAAGCATGCATGTCCGCCCGCAGATTGGCGGTGTGACGCTCCGGCACGCTGGCGATCAAGTCACTCTCCCGGGCCAGCACCAGTGCGGTGCCGAACCCGGCAACGCTCGTCGAAATCCGCCGCACCAGACCCATCGCTTCAAGGGCCTGGTCGATCGCCCCCTTTCCTCTGCGCGCCGCGAAACAGCGACGTGGCTGCCCGACGCGTAGCGAACCGGCGTGACTGTGCCCCGGGATAATGGGTGACCGGCCCTCACCACACCGATAATACGGTCGTGAAAGAGCCCTTGGGTGCGCAACTCCGGGCTCGCGGATTTGCCTACCACGCCGGTCTCCAGGTCCACGATGCCATCGCGCAGCGCCATGCTCTGCTTGTTGTTCTTGTGCACAAAGCACAGGCGTATTCCCGGAGCTTGTTCGGCCACACGGGCGATCAGCCGGGCGCCGAAATTCTCGACGAAACCCTCGCGGGTGCGCAGCGTGAATGTGCGCGTCACATGTGCCAGGTCGGGCTGCTCCGCCGGGCGCAACACCGCTTCGGCCTCCTGCACCAACTGACTGACGCGTTCACGTAACTGCAATGCCCGCGGTGTGGCCACGAGACCGCGCCCCGCCCTCACCAACAACGGGTCACCGGTGGTCGCGCGCAGTCGCGCCAGGGCCCGGCTCATAGCCGAGGGGCTGAGGCGCAAACGCTTGGCCGCCTTGGCAACACTGCCTTCGGCAAGCAGCACATCGAGGGTCACCAGCAAATTCAGGTCGGGAGTGCCCATTACATGCCTCGCGATGGTGGAAGATGGCGTCTGGTGCAGGTATCAAGTGCATCCTGTGCGCCTTCCGCCATGTTAGTCCAGGGCGTAGATTTCTGACAGCCGCCCAATCCGGGGCTGTCCGAGCCCGAGGTTCACCATGAAGCCGACGATGACCGTTGCCCAGCCCTCCGCGCCCATTGCCTTGGCGTTGCTCAGCCTGTCCCTGTCCATGTTACTGGCCGCACTCGGCACCAGCATCGTCAATGTAGGCCTACCGACATTAGCCGAAGCGTTCGATGCATCCTTTCAACAGGTGCAATGGGTGCTGATTGCTTATCTGTTAGCCATTACCACGCTGATCGTCAGCGTCGGCCGGCTCGGCGACAAGCTGGGTCGGCGGCGACTGCTGCTCAGCGGCATTGCGCTGTTCACATTTGCCTCGGCCCTGTGCGGCCTGGCACCCAGCCTGGGAGTGCTGATTGGCGCCCGGGCGCTGCAAGGCCTGGCTGCAGCGATCATGATGGCGTTGACCATGGCGCTGGTCGGTGAGTCCGTCCCCAAGGCCAGCACCGGAAGTGCCATGGGGCTGCTGGGGACCATGTCCGCAGTGGGCACCGCGATGGGACCTTCGTTGGGCGGCCTGTTGATCGATGGTTTCGGCTGGCGGGCGATGTTCCTGGTCACTGTGCCGCTGGGGCTGCTCACCTGGCTGCTGGCGTACCGCCATCTGCCTGCTGCGGCACCAACCCCCAAGGTGCCATCCGCGGGCTTCGACAGTCTGGGTACTGCGCTGCTGGCATTGACGCTGGGGGCCTATGCACTGGCCATGACACTCGGGCACGGCAGCTTCGGATGGCTCAATGGCGCGCTGTTGCTCGGCGCCTTGTTAGGGCTTGGCCTGTTCATCCATGTCGAGGCCCGCGCCGCATCACCTTTAATCTCCCTGAACATTTTCCGCGACCGGCACTTGAGCGCCAGCCTGGTCATGAGCGCGCTGGTCACCACCGTGATGATGGCGACACTGGTGGTTGGGCCTTTTTACCTGGCCCAGGGCTTGGGACTGGAGACGCTGCGGGTGGGGTTGGTACTGTCCGTCGGGCCAGTGGTGGCGGCGCTGACAAGTGTGCCGGCCGGCCGCGTTGTCGACCGCTTCGGCGCCCGTCGCATAACGTTCGCCGGCCTTGGTGCAATGGTGCTCGGTTGCCTGGGATTGTCGGCCCTCCCGCTGGGGTCTGGCATCGTGGGCTATGTGGCGCCGATGATGGTGGTAACACTGGGTTATGCGCTGTTCCAGACGGCCAACAACACCGGGGTGATGGCCCAGGTTACCCAGGATAACCGGGGAGTGATTGCCGGCTTGCTGAATTTGTCGCGCAACCTGGGACTTGTCACCGGAGCGTCGGTTCTGGGAGCGGTATTCGCCATGGCCTCAACTGCTGCGACGCACAACCTGGCGCACCCCCAGGCAGTTGCCAGCGGGATGCGCATCACCTTTGCGGTTGCCCTGGTGCTGGTGGGTATGGCATTGGTGATTGCGCTGGTGAATCGATCGCGGTGAAACCTCCCTGGGTTGGTGCTCAGATCGTGCTCAGATTCATCCTGCTGCCCTTTCCCGGAACCCCTTCATGCAATGCTGACTGGATCACCGAATACACTCTATTGGCCTCTGCGGTGGTGATCGACCTCGAACAATTGCGCAACACCACACGCAGCAGCACGCTCTCCTGGCCCGGCAGTATGCCCAGCCGTTCAATTGCATGAGGTGGCAACTGGGCATATTTCCAGCGATTCTTGAGCTGGACCTCCTCAATCCAGCCAGAGCACTTGCCGGCAGCCAGGCAAATGCGTTCGGTCAACACCTCCTCACTCAGCCCTGGCGTGACCCCCAGCGAAACATCCCGGGCAATCGCCGGCGAACGTGACACGGGCACCCACGGCTTGAGGTCGTGCATCTGCGCCTGGACTTGCTCGTTCTGGTCGCGCAACAGGCGAATATCCGCGATGCCCTTGCGCAACATGGTCAGGCGATCCAGGCCCATGCCCAAGGCTAATCCGCCGTGGCGCAGCGGATCGATACCCAGTCGCTGCAACAACGATTCGGCGATGAGACCGCACTCCAGGACCTCGACCGGAATGCGCTCATTCAACACGCTTACTTCGATTCCACCCTCGGTGTAATGATGCCGACTGTCGGTGAAGATCCAGGATTTTTCCGGTACCGCCGATTGCATGACATCGTCGACCAGGCGCAGCAGATGTTCTCGAGTCGACATCGACGGATCGCCCAATACCCAGATGTCCATCTGGTGCGGCTGCGCGCAATGCCAGCGATCGCGACTGTCGCGCCGGAACGTGATCCCCGGCGCGGCCAGCAGGATCGTTTCCCCGGCTGGCGCAATGCCGCCACTCGCTGCAGCGCGGCGGGAATCTGGCTGGTGGTTTGCGTGCGCAGCAGCGAGAACTCATCCACCCAGCAGGTGTGCGCACTGCCGAGCCTGACTTCTGCGGGATCGTAACCGAGCAGACCGTAGTTATCTTCGGCAGAGACAATCCTCGGACCGGTCAACTCCTGCGCCACGGGCCAGCCCTTCGCCGCCAGCCCCCGAGGACCTCGTCGACCAGCAGTCGCACGGCGTGGTCGGGGCTACCTTTTCGGTCAGATCGACCTGGGTCAGGGCTTGGTGGACGGCGGCATACGCCAGGAATTTCTTGGGTGCTTGCACTAGGTGATCCTCTATCGACAGTCGTCCCCGGCCTCCTCTGAACAATGAAGCCTGCGGGTTAACGTAACGACACGAGGTGACCTGTCACAACCGAAAAAAGCGCAAAAAAGCATTTTCAGAATGGCGCTACAGACGCGTCCTACCGACGAGGTCCTGCTGACCGCCCCCCTGGAGCGGGCTTGCTCCGGGCGGCGTTCCGACAAAGAGGCCGTGACATCCGACATCAACATCACCTGCCCCGCCACCCATCACATCACCTGATTGCGCCCATTATGCTTGGCCCGGTACAGCGCATCGTCAGCGCGGACCAACAGGCTGTCGAGGGTGTCGTCGGGCCGGGCCAAGGCGGTACCGAATGACGCCGTGATGGTGTCCAGCAGCTTGCCATCGCCGCGGGTCTTGATGCGCAGGGACTGGATCTTCAGCCGCAGTTGCTCGGCGAAGGCCCGGGCGGTGGCGTGGTCGGGGCATTGCTCCAGCACCACGCAGAACTCTTCGCCGCCATATCGCGCGGCATGGGCATGGGCCGGCAAGGCGTTGCGCAGGGTTTGCGCGACATGCTGCAGCACCCGGTCGCCCAGGGGGTGACCATACTGGTCGTTGAACTGCTTGAAGTGGTCAATATCCAGGATGACCAACGCGAGCCCTTGCGATGGCCTGGCCAACGCCTGTTCCAGAACGTGCGTGAGCGCTGCACGGTTGAGCAGTTCGGTCAGGCCGTCGAGGGTCGCAGCCAGTTGTGCGCGCTGGAGCTTGTCGCGCAGGCTCTTGATCTCGTCCTGGGCGCTGTGCAGCTGGGACAGGAAGCGCTCCTGCTGACTCTGCATCAGCCGGGTACTTTGCTGCAGTTCGCTGAGGATATCCGGCAAGCGCTCGTCGGCGGGCGCCTCGAGCATGTCCAGGCAGTGACCCAGACTGGTCTGGAAACTGCGATTACCCTCCACACTGCGCGACACGTTTCGCGCCATGTCATCGACCAGATTGATGGCCTGCTGTTGACCCGCCCGCGCCACTTCCAGCTCGTCACGAATGATGTAGTCGCGAAACAGCTTCGAGGCGGACTCCGGCGGAAACTGCGGGAAGTCCTCCAGCACCTTGTCCAGCTGGCGGTTGAGCTCCGGCACCTGGCCTTTGCTGTAGGTGTACCAAAGCGCGTAGTGCACCGGGTTAGGCGGGATGTTGTGACGAACCATCAGGGGGACGGCCTGCTTGAGCAGCGCCGCAGCTTCGCGGGAGTCTTCCGGGTACAGCGCTAGAACAGTCGCTCGCGTCTCTGTTTGGCTCATAACGTCACTGTAGTTATTCATCATTGGCAAATAGAAAACCAGCGGAGCATAACCGTCCGTCCGAAGCACGCATAGCCACTGGCCATAATTCACCGCGAAAAAAGACGGGTTTACGCTGGCGCCGTACACCCAAACAAGGGCTAGGCTTTTCCAGTGAATCGGATTGCTCAACGGCTGCGCTTTCCCAGCTGTCGCGCACATCAACCATGACAAGCGCGGGCCAGGTCTGCTAAAACGTTTCATCTGCGCATCAGCCAATCCAGACGGGGTAGCGACATGACCACAGCAAACATCCTTGGCAACCTCTTCCCTTCTGTCAGCGACATCCCGGAAAAATACCGCCTCGACGGTCAGGTCGAGCAACGCGAATACCTCGTCGATGGCGAACTGAAAACCTGGGACGGCCCGCTCGCCACGGTGCGCAGCCCGGTTTATCTGAAGGGTGACAATGGCGACGAACAAGTGATCCTCGGCAGCACGCCGCTGCTCGATGCCGACACCGCCCTCACCGCTCTCGACGCCGCCGTGCGTGCCTACGATCGCGGCCAGGGCCTGTGGCCGACCATGCGCGTAGCCGAACGTATCCAGCACGTCGAAGCCTTCCTCGGCCGCATGCGCCAGCAACGCGACGCCGTGGTCAAACTGCTGATGTGGGAAATTGGCAAGAATCTGAAGGACTCGGAAAAAGAGTTCGATCGCACCTGCGACTACATCGTCGACACCATCAATGCCCTGAAAGAACTCGACCGTCGCTCCAGCCGTTTCGAGCTGGAACAGGACACCCTCGGGCAGATCCGCCGTGTACCGCTCGGCGTCGCCCTGTGCATGGGCCCTTACAACTACCCCCTGAACGAGACCTTCACCACGCTGATTCCGGCCCTGATCATGGGCAACACCGTGGTGTTCAAACCGGCCAAACTCGGCGTGCTGTTGATCCGTCCGTTGCTGGAGGCGTTCCGCGACAGCTTCCCGGCCGGGGTGATCAACGTGATCTACGGCAGCGGTCGCGAAACCGTCAGCGCGCTGATGGCCAGCGGCAAGATCGACATCTTCGCCTTCATCGGCACCAACAAAGCCGCCAGCGACCTGAAGAAGCTGCACCCGAAACCGCACCGTTTGCGCGCCGCACTGGGCCTGGATGCGAAAAACCCCGGCATCGTTTTGCCGGAGGTCGATCTCGACAACGCCGTCAGCGAAGCGGTCACCGGCTCGCTGTCATTCAACGGTCAGCGCTGCACGGCGCTGAAAATCCTCTTTGTGCATGAAGACGTCGTCGACAGCTTCATCGAGAAATTCAACGCCAAACTGGCCACGCTGAAACCGGGTATGCCGTGGGACAGCGGTGTGTCACTGACGCCATTGCCGGAGTCGGGCAAGGTCGATTACCTGCATGGCCTGGTCGCGGACGCGCGCAGCAAAGGCGCCAGCGTGGTCAATCCCAACGGCGGTGAAACCCGCGCGTCCTTCTTCTACCCGGCGGTGTTGTACCCGGTGACGCCGCAGATGCGTGTCTACCAGGAAGAACAGTTCGGGCCGGTGGTGCCGATCGTGCCGTACCGTCATCTGGATACGGTGATCGACTACGTACTGGAATCGGATTTCGGCCAGCAGCTGAGCATCTTCGGCACCAACCCGGTGGCGGTGGGCCGGCTGGTCGACACCTTTGCCAACCAGGTCGGCCGGATCAACCTCAACGCCCAGTGCCAGAGAGGACCGGACACCTACCCGTTCAACGGCCGCAAGAATTCTGCAGAAGGCACGTTGTCGGTGCATGATGCCCTGCGGGTGTTTTCGATCCGCACACTGGTGGCGACCAAGTTCCAGGAAAACAACAAGGAACTCATCAGCGAGATCATCAGCGGGCGCAATTCAAGCTTCCTGACGACCGACTACATCTTCTGAGGACAGCCGATCTGACCCTATTCAGAACGCACCGACTGCCACCCCTGCTGCGCCGGTTACTGCGTCCGTTGCTGGACCCGTACCGGCGTTACCGACACGCACGGTTGATTCACGCCGTGCGGGTGGCATTGGGTTTGCTGGCGACAATCCTGCTGACCACCGGCATCAACCTGCCCCACGGCGAGTGGGCTTCGGTGACCATGCTGGTGGTAATCGGCGGCTTGCAGCACCACGGCAACATCGGCAAGAAAGCCGCTGAGCGCGCCACCGGTACGTTGGTCGGTGCCGCAATCGGTCTGCTATTGGTGCTGCAGCAGGCGTGGCTCGGCATGCCGTGGCTGACCTACTTTGCGATGGCGGTGGTCTGCGGATTTTTCTCCTATCACGCCATTGGCAAGGGGGGTTACACCGCCCTGCTCTCGGCGATCACCGTATTCATTGTCGCCGGGCATGGCGACAACCCGATCACCGACGGCTTGTGGCGCGGAGTCGACATCCTCATCGGCATCGCCCTGGCCCTCGCGTTCTCTTTCGCTTTGCCGCTGTACGCGGTGTACTCGTGGCGCTACAACCTCGCCGATGCCTTGCGCGATTGCGCCACGGTGTACGGGCGAATCATCAGCGGCCAGCCGGTCAGCGCCGATGAGCATCTGAAACTGATGAGCCGTTTGGGCGCAGTCATGGTGCAACTGCGCTCACTGATGCCGTCGGTGTCCAAGGAAGTGAAGGTTTCCATGACCGAGCTCGACGCCCTGCAGCGCAACCTGCGCATGTGCGTGTCGACCCTGGAAATACTTGCCAACACCCGCCCCGAGGCCAGGGATCCAGCGGCCATGGGCCAGTTGCAAGCCCTGTTGAAAGCCGAGCACCGGCTGATTCGGGTGCAGCTGGTGGGCATGGCCCGGGCGCTGAAAACCGGCGCGTACCAGCGTCTCAACCGGCCTGTAGAGCCGGCGCCAGGCCCCAGCCTGGGCGAGCCGGTGTACAGCGCGCTGGACGGTAACCGGTTACTGATTCTGCAGTTGCTGGCCAACGTCGACCAGATGCGCCAACGCCTGGCGAAGACAGCGCCGCGGTGGAGTATTTGACCTACTGCGCCACCCGATGACGCAACCCCAGGCTCCACCCCTGCTGCATACCCGCCGCCGCCAGCAGAATCGCGGCGACGCCAATCCACTGCAGCATTTGCAGTTGATGACCAAACGCAAACCAATCGACAAAGATCGCCGCGATCGGATAGATAAACGACAACGCCCCGGTCAAAGCCGTGGGTAATTTCTGAATCGCCCCATACAGCAACACATACATTACCCCGGTGTGAACAATGCCCAGCGTCACCAGGCTGGCCCAGGCACTCGGCGCTTGTGGCAGTGCGGAAAAATGCGCGAACGGTGCCAGCAGCAGAACCCCGGTGCAGACCTGGATCAACGCGATCAAATGCGGGGCAGTACCGGTCAGGCGCTTGATGATCAAGGCCGCGATGGCATACAGAAACGCCGCGCCCAACGCCAGCGCGATGCCCATCAGGTAGTCATTGCCACTCTCGCCCTGAGTGCCGTGGGCACTGACAATCGCCAGCATCCCCATGAACGAAATGCCCAGCCAGAACAGTTTCTGCAGGGTAATTTTTTCATTGAGGAACACCGCCGCCAGCCCCACCAGCATGAACGGCTGGACGTTGTACACCGCCGTACCGATGGCAATCGATGCCCGGGAATAGGACGCGAACAGCAGCACCCAGTTGCCGACAATTGCCACGCCGCTAAGCACCGCCAGCAGAAACGTGGTGCGCGTCAACAGGCCGGGACGCAGGAAACCAAAGGCCGCGCAGATCAGCAGCAAGGTGCCGGCACCAAACACACAACGCCAGAACACCACGTCCAGCACCGGCTGCCCGGACACCAGCACAAACCAGCCGATGGTGCCGGAAATCAGCATGGCGGCGGTCATCTCGAATGATCCGCGACGGATTGATTTGTCCATCTTTTGACTCCTGTAATCGAAGCCAGATTATGCCCATCAGCTGCCCGGCGCCTCCATAGCAAAAAGCAGGCTAGAATCCCCATTTACCTTTTTTACAAAGGTGAATCTAATTATCTACCTAACGGAGGATTTGCCGTGACCGACGACATCGACCAGGTGCTGATCAAGGCCCTCATGGCAGACTCGCGACGCTCGCTCAAGGCCCTGGCAGGTATCAGCGGCCTGTCTTCGCCCAGCGTGGCCGAGCGCTTGCGCCGCCTCGAAGAACGCGGCGTGCTCAAAGGCTACACCGTCGAAATTGACCCGAAATGCTTTGGTTATCAGTTGCAGGCCATCGTGCGAGTGCGGCCACTGCCGGGACAACTGCAAGAAGTGGAACGGCAGATTCAGTCCATTCCCGAGTTCACCGAGTGCGACAAGGTCACCGGCGAGGACTGCTTCATCGCCCGTTTGCATGTACGTTCGATGGAGCAACTGGACACCCTGCTCGACCGCCTTAATACAATGGCTGAAACCAATACAGCGATCGTCAAGAAGACCCCGGTCAAGCGTCGCTTGCCGCCGATGGCTTGAGTGATATTTTGTTGCGAAACACGTAGATTGGATGTTTTACAGCTAAGGATTGGCAGCATGAAAATTCAGGTCATGGCATTGGCAGCGCTGATGCTCGCGGGTTGCGGTACGGTCCAGACGGTGGCGCGCGGCGACGCAGTAGCCTCCAGGATTCTCAAGGAACAGCAGAGTTATTGCGGCGCAGTCCCGCGTATCTACAGCGGCGTGATCTTCGACTTCTGCTACCTCAATGCCCCGCTCGAAAGAGGCCGCGAAGCCAATACGCCGACCACTGCGCCGGCCATCGTCCTGGTCGATGTGTTGCTGTCCGGCGTGATGGACACCCTGGTGCTGCCTTACACGATCTACCGGCAACAGGCCGACGGCAGCATTATGGTTGCCCGGTAACCGGGGTTGCAGGCAATAAAAAACCCGCCGAGGCGGGTTTTTTATTAGAGCCTGCGATCAATCATCGCGGCTCATGATGCCGAACAGCTGCAACAAGCTGACGAACAGGTTGTAGATCGATACATACAGGCTGATGGTAGCCATGATGTAGTTACGCTCGCCGCCGTGAATGATGGCGCTGGTCTGGAACAGAATGCAGACCGAGGAGAACAGCACAAAACCGGCGCTGATCGCCAGCTGCAGACCGCTGATCTGGAAGAAGAAGCTCGCCAGCGTTGCACCCAGCAACACGAAAAAACCAGCAGTGATGAAACCACCGAGGAAGCTCATGTCCTTGCGGGTGATCAGCACGTAAGCCGACAGACCGCCGAACACCAGCGCCGTCATCGCAAACGCCGAGCTGACCACTTCAGCGCCGCCCTGCATACCCAGGTAGCGGTTGAGGATCGGGCCAAGCAGGAAACCCATGAAACCGGTCAGCGCAAACGCGGACACCAGGCCCCACGCGGAATCACGGAGTTTGTTGGTGAGGAAGAACAGCCCGTAGAAGCCGATCAGCACCACGAAAATATTCGGGTAGCCAACACGCATCTGCTGAGCCACGAAAGCCATCACACCGCTGAATGCGAGGGTGAGAGCCAGTAAGCCGTAAGTGTTGCGCAGGACGCGGCTAACCTCTAGCTGCTCAGCCTGCACGCTGTTATTAACTGCGTAATCCTGTTCGCGCATGGCGACACTCCTGTTGGTTTGAAACGTTCAGTCGCAAAGATCATAACAGACGCTCTGTAACAAGCCATGCAGAGAGTTTGACAGTGTGTTTCATTCAGGTATTATGGCGCCCGCAACGCAACGGAGGTGTGGCCGAGTGGTTTAAGGCAACGGTCTTGAAAACCGTCGACTGTAACAGGTCCATGAGTTCGAATCCCATCGCCTCCGCCATATTTGTACCGACAAAGCCCTGATTATTCAGGGCTTTGTCGTTTCTGGGTTTGGGCTCCATCTGCTGTGTGCGTGCGAATTCTTGCACTTGTTTGCACGGATCCTCCCCTCCTGCGCTCCCCCCAGACGCCCCCTCCAGCTCCCGTCAATTCAACGACCAAAGCCATCCCGCCGCAGCAAAAAAAGTTGAACCGCTTTTGTACGCGCTCGCCTAATGATCAGCTTGTGAACATTTGCACAGGCACTGTGCCAATACCGGCATACTCCGAGAGGTGGTCAACGTGGCTAAAGACGAGAAAAAAGCAAAGGTGACGCTTCCAAAGCCAGCAAGGACTTGAAAGACAAAAAGTCATCACCGGCCAAGAAATCAGCGGCGGCTTCGGCGCTTTCGAAATCTTCCGACAAGAAAGACAAGAAAACAGAAGCTGAGCCGAAAAAATCTGCAAAAAAGGCTGATAGCAAGCCAGAGAAGGCCAAGAAAGCTGATAGCAAGCCAGAAAAGGCCAAGAAATCAGAGAAGTCAGACAAGCCGGCAAAAAGAAAAAGTGACATCTGCTGTCAGCTAGGGCGTTACGCCCTAGCCTCCTCAGGCCGCTGGTCACCCGGGGCTCAAGGAAGCCGCTTCACACGGGCTACGCGCTGACCGACACCAGATCATTGAACGCGTCGACATCCAGCGGTCGACTCAGGTAATACCCCTGTCCTTCATCGCATGACACCGCCTTGAGCAGTTTAAGGTGCTCGGCAGTTTCAATGCCCTCCGCAGTGACCGTCAGCGACAGTGCGCGCCCCAAGCCAACGATCGCGCGGATAATGGCCTTGTCATCCTCACTTTCATCCAGCCGGTTCAAAAAGCTGCGGTCAATTTTGAGACCGTCGAACGGGAATGCCCGCAAGTAACTCAGCGAGGAATACCCGGTACCGAAATCGTCCATGGAAATCCGCACGCCGAGGCGCTTGAGCGTGCGCATCACTTCCAGTGCGCCAGAAGCATCTTCAAGCATCACACTTTCGGTAATTTCCAGTTCTACCCGACCCGGGTCTATACCGGAATCCTTGAGTGCCCTTCTGAATGCGCTCCACCAGATTGCCGCGCTTGAACTCGGTAGACGACAGGTTGACTGATACGAACAAATGCTCCGGCCACTGCACCGCGCAATTGCAGGCGGTGTCGAGCACCCAGTTGCTCAGGGACAGGATCAACCCCGACTCCTCGGCAATGGGTATAAAGACATCCGGGGGTACCAGCCCACGCACGGGATGCTGCCAGCGCACCAGCGCTTCCGCCCCCACCATCTGCCCGTCGGCGATACGGTAGCGCGGTTGAAAATGCAGTTTCAGTTCGCCGTGCCTGATCGCGAACCGAAGGTCGTTTTCCAGGCGCCTGCGCTCGATGATCCTGGCGTTCATTTCACCTGCGTAAAAGCGCCAGGTATTGCGGCCTGCGGCCTTGGCCTCATACAGCGCGATATCGGCATAGCGCAGCAGTTCGGCCGCCTCGCATGCATCGTTTGGCGCCATGGCGATGCCGATGCTGGCACTGACGAACACTTCCTGATCGCCCACCACCACCGGCCCTTCGATGGATTCGATAAGGCGCTGACAGAGTGCTTCCACTTCCTCCTGGGAACTGACATCGGTGAGAATCAGCACGAACTCGTCACCGCCCACCCGAGCCACCAGGTCCCCGTTGCGTATGCAGTCTGCCAGGCGGCTTGATACTTCATTAAGCACACAGTCACCTGCCGCGTGCCCGAGCAAGTCATTCACCGGTTTGAATCGATCCAGGTCCAGGCTGAGCATCACCAGCGGTTGCTCCGCCGTCGGCACGGCCTTGAGCTTGCCGTCGAGGAACTCTTGCAGGCGTGTCCGGTTGGGTAACCCGGTCAAGGCGTCGTGCTGGGAAAGGAATTCGATACGGCGGCGGGCTTCGACCTCCTCGGTGACGTCCATGGCCGTACCGCGAAAGCCCTTGCCCGCCATGTCCCGAGCAGACAGACGGGTGATACGCTGGCGCCCCTGGCTATCGGCGAAATAGCACAGGATGCTGATGTCCGGGCGGCGATTCGGGATGCTCAGCCACTGGGTCAGCGTCCCTAATTCCGTGCTGAGCAGGGCATTGATGGATTCACCGATCCAGGAACTTCCAGAGAGGCCGGTCACTGCGTCAAAGCGATCCGACAAATAGGTGAAACACCCGCCCGTGTCTATTTCCCACACCCAGTCCGAGCTGGCCTCGACAACGTCGCGAAACCGCGCTTCGCTGGTGGCGAGTGCATCCTGGCTGCGTTTGAGCGTCGCAAAACTAGCATCCAGCACCCGTGCACCAGCGGTGGTGCGCCGCAGGATGGCCCAGGTCATCAGGCACACCAGCAGCGCCGCCAGGCCGATCAATGGCAAACCCACGCCCAGCAAACGCACGCCAGGGCTAGAAGGACGCCAATGCAGGCTGCCCGCCGAACCGTCGTCGCCTAACGCAAAAACCGAAGTCGCGTCGTCCGGGGTCGCGACTCGTAGTTGATTGATGCCGAACTCTTCGCCCATCTTCGCCAGTTTGGCATCGGTAAAAACATCCACGAAGATCAACACCGACGGTGGCCTGCCATCAGGCACCACGGTCGGATCAGTGCCCGGCGTGATGGCTGCTGCCGCCACCAGGGCCGGCACTCCGGCGATAGTGACGAATGTCGTCGTAGCCGTTTCCGTCTCAGCGCCCGCTCGGGCCTCGGCAAGAATTCCTGGCAAAGCCTGATGCAACCACTCGCTGGCGGCGACGGACTGCAGTTCACCTTCGATCACCGAGTAAACAGTGTGATCCACCGCATCAACGACAAACAAACCCTGGAAGCCGAAATCCGAATACAGGGTCGGCCCGACGTTTTGTCGCACGAAGGCCCAGTCGGGATCGACTTTGACATGCAAATGCCGGTAGGCATCGCCCCAGAAGGCGTAGTCCTTCACGGTTGTGCGCAGGGACTTTTCCAGCGATTGCACAGCCTTGCGGGTGTAGAAGGCACTTTCGACTTCTTCGTTCCGATCCAGGTCACGTGCCAGGTAAATGAGCGAGCAGCTGGCCAGGAAAAACACCCCGCCAGCAAGCCGACAAACTTGAACAGCGAGCCACGGGCCAGCGCTACGCTTGAGCGGTTGGACGATGCACAGCTGACAGCAGGTAGTTCATTGGGCATAGGTTCACGCTATTCGTTGAGGCAACCGCGCCTTAAAGCAAGTTATCGGCCGCTGTCAAAAAATAGTGAGTGCCCGGGTCACTACCGCCCGTCACCGATGAGCGAGCAAGCGCGCTGCAAGGGCCGGGCTATGCGCAGGGTTTGCATGCTAAAACCGAAACGCCACCCCCGTGGTCACGTTGATCGCATCCCCCGGATAGAAATTCGCCGAGTC
Organism: Pseudomonas sp. TH10; assembly: GCF_016651255.1. Classification (GTDB taxonomy): domain Bacteria; phylum Pseudomonadota; class Gammaproteobacteria; order Pseudomonadales; family Pseudomonadaceae; genus Aquipseudomonas. The sequence goes on along the minus strand of NZ_JAEKEG010000076.1, from coordinate 16,805 downwards.
ATTGCCCCTGGCGTCATACGCCGTATTCGCCGCCGTGGCATAACGCTCATTGGTCAGGTTGCGCGCGTCGAGGAACACCTCCCACTTCTTGCCTGGCGCCTCGTACCCCACCTTCGCCCCCCAGACCGTGTACGAGGGTGCGCTGAGGGTATTGGCGAAGTCGACGTAGTAACTGGAAGCGGCGCGGGCGTTGAGTTGGGCATAGAAGCCGCTGTCCTGGCGATACTGCAGTTCGGCCTGATAGACCTGGCGGGGCAGGCTCGGCAGCTGGTTGTCGCCGAAGGTCGCGTCGTCGCGGTAGTGGAAGTCGTTGAAGGTGTAGGCCTGGCGCAGGGTAACCGAGTCGCCATTGCGCCCTTCCCACAGCAACGCATTGAGCCCGGCTTCGAGGCCCTGGTGAATGGTCTTGCTGCCGTTGGACGTCGCCACCAGTTGGTCCTGGGTGGCGCTCGCCTGGCGCACGACCACCGACAGCAGCTCTTTCTGGATCCACGAACGATAGACCGTCAGGCTGCCGTCGAAAATTCCGTGCCCGCCACGGATGCCGAATTCCACCGTGTTGCCTTTCTGTGGCCGCACGTCCCGGATGTAGGGAGTGCCGGTGCTGCCCAGCTGCCAGGTGACCGGCGGATCGATCGAGCGGCTGACGTTGCCAAACAGTTCGAATTCCGGGGTCAGCTGATAACGCAGGCCCAGGCGCGGGGCGATGTCGTGTTCGGTGTATTCGACGCCGTTGGGAAATTCGCTGGTATTGGTCCCGGTGGTGTATTCGATTTGCGCCTTGCGCTTGATATCGATAAACGAAAGGCCGCTGGAGAGCCAGGTGCGCTCACCCAATTGCAGCTCGTTGCCCAGGGAAAACACCGTGTCGCGCGAGCCGGTGTAGTTGGTTTCCTGCAGGCGTGTGCCACTGCCCCTGGCGTGGGATTTGACATCCGCCAGGTACGCGCGGGTACTGCTGAAGGTCAGGCTGCTGTCGCTGGGCAGACCGAGGAAGGTATCGCCGGTACGCAGGTAGCGCAGGGTCAGGCTGATGTCCTTTGAGCGCCAGTCCTGGGGCGTGGCGGAATAGCGCCAGCCGTTGTACAAGGGATAGTTGTTATAGCCCAGGCCCACTTCCAGCCTGGCGTTGTCGTCGAAGGTGTAGGTGGTCTTGCTGCCCAGCAGGGTCGAGCCGTCCTTGCGCCGGCCGGTGGGCACGTTGTTGCTTTTGGGGTCGTGCTTGAGCTGGTACTTGGTCAGCGTGTTGCCCTGGGTCAGGGTCTCTTCGCGATAACGCACGAAGAAGCGGGTCTCCAGCTTGGGGTTGAATACATGGCCAAAGTTGGCAACGATGCCCTGCCCTTCGTTCGGCGTGTTGTCCTGATACCCGTCGCGCTCGTTGTGCAACACACTCACGTAGTAATCGCTGTTGTCCACCACCCCGCCGGTACTCAGCTGCTGCTTGCGATAACCAAAGCTGCCGGCTTCGAAGCGCGCGTAATTGCCCGGGTCGGTGCGCCCGGTCTTGCTGACGAAGTTGATCGCGCCCCCAGGGACAAGGCCGAATACTTAAAGGCGTTGGCGCCGTACAGGACCTCGGTGTGATCCACCGAGGCCATGTCGAGCATGTCTTCCTGGGTGCCGCCAGGTCCGGTCAGCGGCAGGCCGTCGTAGAGGAATTTGATCCCCAGCACGTAGCCCTGATAGAAGGTGTTGAGCCCCGAGCCGCGGATCGAAATCTTGTTGGCGCCGGAGCCGCTGGTGGCCTGGGCGAAGACGCCGGGTTGCAGCGCCAACACGTCCTCGGCGTTGGCCGCCCGGCCGCGCTCGATCTCGCGGTTGTCCACCACCGCCGTTTGCCCGGCGACTTTTTTCAGCTCTCTTTGGGCTTTCTGCACTTCGCTGGCCTGGGCGCCGTTGACCACTACGGTCGCGAGCGTCGGATCAGTCGGCGCTGCAGCAACAGTGCCCTGGAGCAACATGCAAACAATTCCCAGGCCGGACACCGCCGTTAACGAGTCCGAACGCCGAGCGCGTGTTTCAAATTTTTCCCGCATTGATGGATACCCCTGGCCTGTTAATGGGTTGGAGCATCTATTCGTATAGTCGCGCTCGACGCTGGACTTTGCAGCCTTCGTGCCAGGGTAAAACGCAGCAAAAACAGGCCAATACGTGCATTCAACGAGACCGATCAGCACAGATTGTCCAAGCACTGTTGCGCCCCCGACAGTCAGGCCGGCACGGTATCCGCCTGCGCACTGAACTGGCGACTCCACAAGCGGAAATACTGCCCGCCCTGACTCAGCAATTCGTCGTGGCTGCCGTCCTCGATCACCCGGCCCTTGTCAAACACCAGGATGCGGTCCAGGTGCGCGACGGTTGACAGCCGATGCGCCACCACCAGCACCGTCTTGTCGCCCATGATTTCGTCCAGTTTGTCCTGGATAAAGCGCTCGGTAATCGAATCGAGGCTCGAGGTTGCTTCGTCCATCACCAGGATCGGCGCGTTCTTGAGCAGCACCCGGGCAATGGCGATGCGCTGGCGCTGGCCCCCGGACAATTTGACGCCCCGCTCGCCTACCAGCGACTCGTAACCGTCTTCCATGCTGTCGATGAATTCGCTGGCACCGGCGCGATGAATCGCCTCGGCCACCTCCTCCATCGAGGCATCCAGGCGCCCGTAATGAATGTTCTCGCGAATGCTGCGGTGGAACAGCCCGGGTTCCTGGGGAATCAGGCCGATTTGCTGGTGCAGGGAATGTTGCGTGGCGTCGCGCACATCGACGCCATCAATCAGCACCGCGCCCTGCTGAACATCGTAAAGACGCAGCAGCAGGTTGAGCAGCGTGGATTTTCCCGAGCCCGATGAACCCACCAGCCCCACCTTCTGCCCCGCCGGAATGAAAATATTCAGGCGCTGGAAGATCGGCTGGTCGGCACCGTAATTGAAGCCGACGTCGCGAAACTCGATATCCCCACGCTTGACCTGCAACGCCGTGGCACCGGGCCGGTCGATCACTTCATGGGGTCGAATCAGCGTGCGCACCCCATTGGCAATGTTGCCAGTGGCCTCGAAGAATTCGAGAAAGCGCCGGGACAGGTTGCCGACGTCGCTGATGATCAGCAGCGACAGGCTGGTGGACATGACAAACGCGGCGATGTCGATGCGCTGGTTGCGCCACAGGTACAGCGCCAGCAGCAACAACCCCAGCTTGAGCACCACGCCGCAACTGGTCTGGAACCAGCGAATCTTTTCCATGTAGCCCAGCGAGCGATAGGCCGCCGCCACTTCCTTGTCGAGAAACCGGCCCAGGTAGCTGTGCTCGAAAGCGTGGCGGGCAAACAGGCGAATGTTAGCCAGGTTGGACACCGCATCCACCACCTTGCCCGAGCTGGTGCTGCGCGACGCGGAGTACTGTTGCGCCAGCGGATGGCTACGCCGGGCCAGCAAGTAGCACACGGCAATAAACAGCAGCGACCAGCCGGCCATGAACAGTGCCAGCAAGGGCGAGGCTGTCCACAACAGCACAGTGGCCAGGCTCAGGGTCACCAGCAACGGGATCAGATCGAACAGCAGGATGCTCAGGGTCTGGTTGACCCCCAGGGCGATTTCGGAAACCCGGTGCGCCAGGGCGCCGGCGAATTCGTTGCTGATGAAACGGTGCGAGTGCTTCTGCACGTAGGCAAACACCACATGGGTGACTGTGCGCCGCTGCAACGGCAGGACGTGGATATGGCAACCGGCTGCGGCCCGAGTAAACAGCACTTCCAGCACCAGCAGTGCGCCGAACAGTGTCAGCGGCCACTGCAACACTTCGAACGCACGCTCGGCTTCCAGGCCATTGCTGACGGTGCGGGTAATCTGCCCCAGCCCCCAGGGGATCAACAGGGTGCAGATCACCGCAGCGATCTGCAGCAGCAGGATCGCCACGTACCAGCCCTTGAAATTGCCGATGAAAAATCGCACGAAAGCCCCGGGTGTCGCCGGCAAGTGCTGTACGTTCCAGTGAAGTTTTCGGTGATTGGATGGGGGCAGCGATGAAAAGGACCAAGTCATGACCAAGGGCATTCCTGAATAACGCCTGTGGCCGCGCAGCTTTCAGGCAAAAATGGGCACACGCGGTGCCCGGTTCAATGGTGCGAGTCCGGCCCCGCGCTTAAAACAGCCCCGAAGTCGGCGGTGGCGTGCCTTTCAATTGCCAGGCCCCAACCGCCGCGGCTTTCCAGTGCCGTGGGTTGTGATTGGCCACGGTGCGCGCATTGCGCCAATGGCGGTCAAGGTTGTGCGCGCGGCCGGTGGTGGAAGCGCCGCCAACGTCGAACACCAGTTCTGCGGCCTTGAGCGCCGACTCGGCCGCGATGTATTGCGCCTGGGCGACGGCAATGGCCGCCTGGTCCACCGCCTGGGGATCGAGGTCGCCGGCCCATGCCCGATCGATCGCCTCGGCTGCGCGCAGCACCACCGCTTCGGCCGTGAACGCACGGGCCGAGATGTCGCCGACACTGAACTCGACATAAGGATCATCCACCGACCGCGAGGCGCTGCTGTGCTTGATCGGGCGCGCGTGATCGTTGGCAAAGGCCACGGCATCGTTCAGCGCATTGCGCGCGATGCCTGCCTGCACGGCGGCCAGGAACAACTGCAGGAACGGCGTGACGATCGTGCGCTTGCCCTCCTCCACGGTGCGGGTGCGGATTTCATCCGAGCGCACCAGCACATCATGCAGATGAGTGGTGCCGCTGGCCGTCAGGCGCTGGCCCATCGCGTCGAAGTCATCGAGCAGCTCCAGGCCCTTGCGGTCACGCGGCAGGATGAACGACACCGGCTGCTCGTTCTCATCCAGAGCGACGGCGCTGACCCAGTCGGCATACAACGAACCAGTGCTGTAGTACTTGCTGCCAGTGGCCCGATAGTGCTCGCCGTCGCGCACGATCCGCGCGCTGATTGAACCGTTGGCGCCACCGACTTCCCAACCGGCATTACCCACCACGGCGCCCTGCAGGTAGCGCTCGAACCAGCGTTCGCGCTCGCCCTCCGCGCCCTGCGCACCAGACGCCAGCAAGCCCTCGATAAAGCCGAACCCGGGACGCAATGCCTGGGCGACATTGGAGTCGGCCGAAGCGATGCGCATCAGCAAGCCGATCACATCCTTGACCGAGCCTGCGGCGCCGCCAAAACGGGTCGGGATGCGCGTGGTGAACAGCCCCGCCTTGGCGATCTGCGCCACTGCCTCGTAAGGCAGTTGCCGCTCACGCTCGCGCTGCGCCGCACCGGCGGCAATCAGCGGCAGCAACACGTCCGCCCGGGCATTGAGTTCTTCCACCGAGGCAACCGGGGTCTTGGGTACGGCAGTCAACGTAGTCATGGCGATTCCTTGTTCAAGTCGAGCTTAAATGGCGATTTTCCAAAGCCGGGATTCATCGAACAGCCACCCCGGGTTTTCCGGTTCCAGTGGCGGCACGACCAGGGTCACGCCAGCGCCCGGCAGACGCGGCACCGCGCCGAGCAGACGCTGGGTGTATTCATGCTGCGGGCTGTGAAAGAGCGTCTCGACCGAGGCGCTTTCCACGACCTTGCCGTGGCGCATCACCAGCACTTCATCGCTGACGTGCCGGATCACCCCAAGGTCGTGGGAGATAAACAGATACGCCAGGCCCAGGGAGGCTTGCAGATCTGCCAGCAGGTCGAGCACCTGGGCCTGGACCGACACATCAAGTGCCGAGACCGGTTCGTCGCAGATGATCACTTTCGGGTTACTCGCAATGGCCCGGGCAATGGCCACGCGCTGGCGCTGGCCGCCCGACAGCTGCAAGGGGCGACGCTCGGCCAGCTCCCTGGGCAGGCGCACCTGGGTCAGTAATTCTGCGATCCGTGCGGTGTGCTGCGCGGTGGCAATGCCGGCGACATCCAGCGCATCGGCGAGGATTTGCCCGACGCTCCAGCGCGGGTCGAACGAACTCAGCGGGTCCTGGTAGATCACGCTGATGTCCCGTCGGTGCGGGCGCCGCTGCCGTTCTTCGATTCGCTGCGTGCCGGCACCGGACCAGGGCTGGCCGAGAAATTGCACCTGGCCGGCATCCGGTTCCAGCAGGCCAAGGACGATGCGGGCCACGGTGGTCTTGCCGGAACCGGACTCGCCGACGATGCCCAGGGTGCGCCCGGCGCGCAGCTCGAAACTCACGCCATCGACCACCTGGCGCGACTGCTGGTCAGGCCCCACGTAACGTTTACCCAACTGCGTGGCTTGCAACACCACGGGTGAGTCCGTGCCCGGCCGGGGTGGTGCGACCACGGCCGTGCGCTGCGGCGACAGCCGCGTGCCCCGCGCATGCTCGGCCGGCACCGCGTCGAGCAAGGTGCGGGTATAGGGATGGCGCGGGTGGCGCAGCACCTGGTCCATCGGCCCCTGCTCGACCACTTCGCCGTGGCGCAGCACCAGCACCTCATCGGCCAGCTGCGCGACCACGGCCAGGTCGTGGCTGATGATCAGCAATGAGTCGCCGCGCGCCTTGATCTCCTGCAGCACTTGCAGAATCTGCGCCTGCACCGTGGCATCCAGCGCCGTGGTCGGCTCGTCGGCGATCACCAGGCCAGGGCTCAGGGCCAGCGCACTGGCGATCAGGGCGCGCTGACGCAGGCCGCCGGACAACTGATCCGGTCGCTGGCGGGCACGCAGCTGCGGTTCGGGCACACCGACTTTTTCCAGCAGTTCGATCACCCGCCCGGCGCGGCTGCGACGGTCACCCCAGTTGTGCGTCTTGAGCACCTCGAGAATTTCCTTGCCCACCGGGCGCAGTGGGTCCAGCGACACCAGCGCGTCCTGCAGGACAAAACCGATGCCTTTGCCGCGCAAGTCGCGCCAGCCGCGTTCGGACAACCCGAGCAGATCCTGCCCGCCGTAACTCAGGGTCCGTGCGCTCACTCGCGCACCGGCTCCCGCCAGGCCGATCAGGCTGCGGGCGGTGACGCTTTTGCCGGAGCCGGACTCACCCACCAGGGCCAGGGTCTTGCCCGGGGCCAACGTGAACGACAGATCCCGCACCACCGACTGGCCGGCAAACTCGATGGACAGGCCCTCGACGATCAGATGTTTGTCACTCATGTCAGACGGCCCTCCAGGCGTTGTTGCAGGTAACGGCCAGCGACCGTGGTCGACAGCGTGGTCAGCACGATGAACAGCCCGGGGAAGAACGTCAGCCACCAGGCATTGGCAATGAAATCGCGGCCCATCGACAGCATCGTCCCCCACTCCGGCGCCGGTGGCCGGGCGCCAAGGCCGAGGAAGCTCAAGGCGGACGCCCAGACGATGGCCTGGCCGACGCCCATGGTCAGCGTGACGATCAGCGGGCGCATGGCGTTGGGCAGCAGCTGGCGCGTGATGATTCGCAGGGGTGGATGGCCAAGGGCTTTGGCCGCCTCGATGTACCCGGCATTGCGCACCGCCAGCACCTGGCCGCGGACCATTCGCGCATAGCCAGGCGCCCCGCCCAACCCGGTGGCCACGATCAGCGGGCCAATGCCGCTGCCGAACACCGCCACGAACAGCAGCGCAAGGATCAGGCTGGGGAACGCAAAGAGAATTTCCAGCAACCAGCCGACGCCGCGATCCAGGTAAGCGCCCCCAGGCCGCCGAGCAGACCGAGGACGATGGCAATGCTCATCGCCAGGGCGGTGGCGGCCAGGCCAATGAACAGCGACTGCCGGGTGCCGTGGATCACCCGGGAAAAGATGTCGCGCCCGGATTGATCGGTGCCGAACCAGTGCGCCCAACCGGGCGGATGGAAGGCATCGTGCGGCACGATCGCCAACGGATCGCTGTGGGCGAACCACTGCGGCAACAGTGCCGCGATAATCAGGAAGGCGAGAAAGCTGAAAGCCAGTAACGGCCCAAGGCGCCACTTGCCTGCACTACGCTGCACCCGAGTGCCGGGCAGCGGTGCTTCGAGGGTGAGTTCACTCATGCCGACTGCTCCTGTTGGCGCGGGTCGACCCACAGGTACAGCAGGTCGACGAGGATGTTGGCCAGGACGTATCCGGCGGCGACCACCAGGCTGATGCCGATGGTCAGCGGCAGGTCCTGAGCCTGCACTGCCTGGTACAACTGGCGACCCAGGCCCTTGCGGGAAAAGATCACCTCGATGACCACCGCGCCGCTGATCAGGGCGCCAATGGCCCAGCCCGACAACGAGATGCCGGGCAGCACCGCGTGGCGCAATGCGTGCCTGAAACGCACTGCCGTGTCGCTCAGGCCACGGGTGCGGGCGGTGAGCACGAAAGGTTGATCCAGGGTCATTTCCAGCGACTCGCGGGTGACCTGGGCGATAAATCCGGCCAGCGGAATGGCCAGCGCCACCGACGGCAACACCAGCGTGCGCCAGCCATCGCTGCCGGCTGGCGGGAACAGGCGCAGGCCGAAGGCGAACACCGCCAGCAACAGGATCCCCAGCCAGAAATGCGGCAGCGCCGCCGACAGCGTTTCGGCCAGGGAAGCCAGGCTCGACACCCAGCGCCGGCGTCCCGCCGTCAGCACGGTGAGTGCCAGCACCAACACCCAGGCCAGCAACAGCGAAGTGATGGTCAGTTCCAGCGTCGGCCATGACTGCTCGGCGAGCACCCGGGTGACTGGCAAATGCTGGGAATAGGACACGCCCAGGTCGCCCTGGACCAACCGCCCCAGGTACAGCACGTATTGCACCGCCAGGGGCTTGTCCAGGCCATATTCGCGTTTGGCCTCGGCAATGGTTTCTGCGGTTGGATTGCCACTCGGCCCGCCCAGGATCGCCAGCACCGGGTCCCCGGCATCAGGCGCAGGGCGAAAAACGTCAGCGTGGCGACCGCCCACAGCACCAGCACGCCTCCCAGCAGGCGCCACAGGGCACGCCGACCCAGGCGAACCAGGCGCTCGCGGCGCGGGTTGGGCCGTTCAGTGGCCAGGGTTTCACTCGTCATTTGTTCACCCATGCGTCATAGAGGTAGGTCACTGCCAGGGAAGGCTCCAGGCGCACGCCCTGGGTGGTCTTGTAGATGCCCAGGCGCGAGCTCTGCGGGTAGGTGGTCAGTTGCAGGTACTGACTGGAAGCCAGCTGCTGTGCCTGGTAATACAACGCCCGGCGCTGTTCGGCGTCCTGGGTGGTCAAGGCGCCCTGCACCAGGCCTTCGAACACCGGATCGGTGTAGCCGGCGGTGTTCTGGTGATAGCCACCGACACCGGCCGGGCTGATGAAATCGGCGCCGAAGATGATCCGCAGCACGTCGGCGGTGTTGGTGTTCCAGTAGCCCAGACGGATGTCGTAATCCCAGTCAGCCTGGCGCTTGGTGCTCTGCACGTCGCTCATTTGCTCGACGATCAGCTCGAAGCCGGCCAGGCGCGTGGTTGCTTGCACCTGCTCCCACAGGGTGTATTCCGAGGGCGGCGTGCGGTTGCCCATGATCACGCGTACCTGCAAGCGCTTGCCGTCACGGGTGCGATAGCCCTCGGCATCGCGCGTGGTCCAGCCGGCTTCGTCCAGCAGCCGCGCGGCCCTGGCCGGTTGGTAATCCTGGGCATGCTGGAAGTCCGGGCTGTAGAAACGCGTGGCCGAACTGAGCGGGCCCCCTGCCCGGGGAAACTCATTGAAGTAAACGCTCTTCAACGCCCCCTCGACATCGGCACTGCGCACAAACGCCTCGCGTACTTTCAGGTCATTGAACGGCGCGCGGGTGATGTTCAGCGTGCCATTGGTGGGGTTGCCCGGACGCTGGGCGATGATCAGCGCCAGGTCCGGATTGCGCCGGGCGGCTTCATGGGATTCGGGCGGCAGCGCCTCGATCACATCCACCTCGCCGGCTTGCAGCGAAGCAAAACGCACCGACGGCTCCTGAATGAATTTCCACACGATACGCTCGAGCCACGCCGGGCCCTGGTGCTTGGCGGTGGGCGGCGCCCAGTTGTAATCGGCATTGCGTACCAGCTCGACCTGGCTCTGGCGGTCCCAGCGCACCACCTTGAACGGCCCGCTGCCCACCGGGCTTTCGCAGTTCACATCACGCGGCCGCGCCAGTGCCGTGGGCGACTGGATACCGAGAAACCCTTGGGCCAGCACCTCCAGGAATGCAGCATAGGGTGTGGCGAGGTGCACGACCGCGGTGTGCGCATCCACCACGTCGGTGCTGCGGTACTGGCGGATGTAGCCGCCCGCAGTACTGGACTGGGTCTTCGGGTTGGCCATGTGATCGAGGTTGGCCTTGACCGCTGTCGCATCGAACGGTGTGCCGTCGGTGAAGCGCACGTCATCGCGCAGGTGGAAGGTGTACGCCAGGCCATCGGCGGAGACCTCCCAGCGCTTGGCCAGCCAGGGCCCGATGCGGCCTCCTTCATCCATCGACACCAGGGAGTCGAGGTACTGCTGCGCGACGAACACTTGCGGCATGTCCCCGCCCACATGGGGATCAAGGCAGGTGGGTTCGCGGTCAGTGGCGTACACCAGGGTCCCGCCGCTGACCGGCTGATCGCTGCGGGCAACAGCGGATTGAACCTGGTCGCAACCCATCAACAGGCCGCACATCGCAGCGAATCCAAGGAGGGGCAAATGCTTGAGCGACAAGCTGGATCGGCGGTCGTAAGGTCGCAAATAAGGGGCAAGTAATCGCATGGGTCCTGATGCCTATAGTCCGGGAACAGGGCTATTGCACAAGGCATGCCGGGATTTTTCGGCAGTAAACAGGGGGTTTCCGGCGCGAATCGGGCCTCTGAGCAAGGCCAGAAAGAACAATGTGCCCAGCAGCTGTTGATGGGCCAACAGTTGCTGTCAGTAATGCAGGAGTGAGCCTGCTCGCGATGCGGCGTGCCAGTCGACAACAATGGCGGATGCCAGCCCGCCTTCGCAGGCAAGCCAGCTCCCACAGTCTGGATCCTGGTACATCTGAAAGTGCCGGACCCTCGGCTCAAATCGCCAGTTGCAGATAGAACGCCACAGGCGCGCGTTCGGCTTCCAGGGTCGGGATCGCGTCGATCAGTGCCCGGGTGTAGGCATGTGCGGGGCGGTCGAACACGGTGCGCACCGAGCCGGACTCGACCACCACGCCGTCCTTCATCACCAGCACCCGCTCGCTGACGTGATTGATCACCCCCAAGTCATGGGAGATGAACAGGCAGGCCAGTCCCAGGCGCCGCTTGAGGTCGTCGAGCAGCTCGAGAATCTGCGCCTGCACCGACACGTCCAGCGCCGACACCGGTTCATCGCAGATCAGAATCTGCGGTTGCGACGCCAGCGCCCGGGCGATTGCGATGCGCTGGCGCTGTCCGCCGGACAGCTCAATCGGCCGACGTGCCAACAGGCTGGTATCGAGGCGAACCAGATCGAGCAACTCCACGGCCCGCTTGCGCCAGTCCCGGCGCGGCAGGCCCGCCACGGCCAGCGCCTCGAACAATACCCGCTGCACGGTGTAACGTGGATCGAAGGAGTTCAGCGAGTCCTGGAACACCACCTGTACCGCACGCCGCGCCTGGCGCTTTTGCCTGGCATCGAGTGCCGCCCAGCGCTGCCCGTTGATCCAGACATCGCCCGCGTCGGCGCTTTCCAGCCCGAGGATCAGGCGGGTCAAGGTCGTCTTGCCCGAACCCGACTCCCCGACGATGCCCAGGGTCTCGCCGCGACGAAGCTGCAACGACACCTGGTCCAGCACCGTACGCCGACGCTGGTCCGGGCCAATAAAGGATTTGCTCAGGCTGCGAGCTTCAAGCAACACCTCGCCCTGGGGTTCAAGCTCGGGCTCCACCACCGCGAGCAACCTGCGCGCCGGCTGGAAGTGCACCGCCCTGGCGGCCCGCAGCAGGGACTGGGTGTACCCATGCTGCGGATCCTGCAGCACCTGCTCGGCAGTGCCCTGCTCGACGATGACTCCATGGCGCATCACCGCCACCCGATCCGCCAGGCGCGAGACCACGGACAGGTCGTGACTGACCATCAACAGCGCGTTGTCCGCGCCGCGCAGGCTTTCCAGCAGGGCGATAACCTGGGCCTGCACCGTGGCGTCCAGGGCCGTGGTGGGCTCGTCGGCAATGATCAGCCGTGGATTGCAGGCGATGGCCGAGGCAATCAACGCCCGTTGCCGCAAGCCGCCGGACAACTGCCAAGGGTACTGGCGGGCGCGCAGCTCCGGCTCGGGTACGCCGACATCGCGCAGCAGCTCCAGCACTCGCAGCCGGCGCGCTTCCAGGCCCAATGCCGTGTGCAGCTGCAGCGGCTCTTCGACCTCGGCGCCCACCCGACGCAACGGGTCCAGTGCACCCAGCGCGTCCTGCATGACAAAGCCGATACTCGCCCCGCGCAAGCGCTGCCAGTCGCGCTCGTGCAGCTGCCGCAGGTCGATGCCCTGGAACGCCAGTTTGGCAGCATGTACCTGCGCGCCCCGGCCGGTGAGCCCGGCCAGGGTCCGCGCGGTCACGCTTTGCCCGAGCCCGATTCGCCCACCAACGCCAGGCATTCACCACGATGCAATTGCAGGCTCACGCCATGCAGCACCGGTTGCGCCTGGCCGAATCGTACGGTCAGGTCGCGGATATCAACCAACGGGCCGAGGGCCTGGATGTTTGCATTCATAGCGGTTTTCCTTCGCTGCGACGCAGCAGTTCGCGGCCGATGGCACTGATGGAGACGACGGTGAGGGTGATGATCAATGCCGGCCAGGCCACCAGCCACGGTGCATTCGCCAGGAAGCTGCGCCCGATCGCCATCATCGCGCCCCACTCCGGCGCGGGCGGCGGCGCGCCAAAGCCGAGGAAGCTCAGGGCGGCTCCGGCGGTAATGGTCCCGCCAATGCCAATGGTGGCGAGGATCAGCACCGGCTTGAACGCATTCGGCAGCACATGCCGCAGCACCACCGCCAGCTGCGACTGGCCGAGGGTCACCGCCGCTTCGACATAACCGGCATGGCGCACATTGAGCGTCTGCGCGCGCACCAGCCGGGCATAACGGGGCACCCCGGCAATGCCCACCGCGAGGATCAGGTTGGCCGTGCCCTGGCCGAAAAACGTGATGATCACCAGGGCCAGCAACAGGTCCGGAAACGCCAGCAGCACATCAATGCCGCGCATCAGCGCCGCGTCCAGCCAGCGCGGCCCAAGCCCCGACGCCAGGCCCAGTACCGCGCCCCAGGACAGGCCCAGCGCGGTGGCGGCCAGGCCCATGAACAACGACGAGCGCACCCCGTGAATCAACCGGCTGAGGACATCCCGGCCATTTTCATCGGTGCCCAGCCAATGCAGCTCGCTGGGTGGCTGAAACGCCAGGCGGGCCGACGCGTCAAGCGGGTCGAACGGCGCCAGCGCCCCCGGAATCGCCGCCGCCAGGAGCAACAGCAGCACGAACAGCCCGGCCAGCCACAGACCCGGGCGCACCTGGCCGAGCCTGGCCAGGCGCAGCGGCCGATAACCACCCTCGCCCGCTGCCGGTCCCACAATCACCGTCGCAAGTGTCTGCGCCATTCACCTTTCCTTTTGTCGAGCCAAGTCAATCTGCGTGCGCCTCGGGTCACGGCGCGGGATTGGGAATTCGCTGGTGGATCGCCTGGACCTGCGCCCGCACCTCGTCACTGAGCGTGACGTCCAGCGCGCCGAGGTTGTCGCGCAACTGCGCCAGGCTGGTTTGCCCGGTCAAGGCACTGGCCACGAACGGCTTGTCGATGACATAGGCCAGCGCCAGTTGCGCAGCGCTCAAGTTGTGCTGTCTGGCGATCTGCACATAACCGGCGATGGCTTCCTGCGCGGAGGCACTGTCATACCGGTTGAAGGTGCGATACACCGAAGACAGCCGCGAACCTTCGGGACGTGCGCCCCCCAGGTACTTGCCGGTGAGCGCACCAAACGCCAGGGGCGAGTACGCCAGCAGGCCGACGCCCTCGCGATGACTGAACTCCGACAGGCCGCCCTCGTACAGGCGATTAAGCAGGCTGTAGGGGTTCTGCACGCTGACAATGCGCGGCAGCCCCAGGCGCTCGCTGTGCTTGAGAAATTCGGCCACGCCCCAGGGCGTTTCGTTGGACACGCCAATGTGCCGCACCTTGCCAGCCTTGACCTGCTCGGCCAGCACCGTGAGGGTTTCCTCGATGACGACGCTCTCGGCATCGTCCTGGTAAGGGTATTCACGCTGGCCGAAAAAGTTGGTCTTGCGATCGGGCCAGTGCAGCTGATACAGGTCCAGGTAGTCGGTGTGCAGGCGCTTGAGGCTGCCGTCCAGGGCCTCGACGATGTTGCGCCGATCATGCCGGCTGAGGCCATCGCGAATATGGTTCTGCCCTGCCGGATCCCGCGCCGGACCGGCGATTTTACTCGCCAGCACCACGTCGCCGCGCCGGCCACTGTTGGCCAGCCAGCTGCCGATGTAGCGCTCGGTAGTGCGCCAGGTTTCGGCCTGGGTCGGCGTCGGATACATCTCGGCGGTGTCGATGAAATTGATGCCTTCGGCCAGGGCCAGCTCGATCTGCTGGTGGGCATCGCTTTCACTGTTCTGGTGGCCCCAGGTCATGGTGCCCAGGCCCAGCACGCTGACTTGCAGATCACTGTTGCCTAATTGACGGTAACGCATGGTTCATCCTTTTGTTTAAACAGAGAAACCGCCCAGGCTCAGGCCCGCAGCGCGTATTGATTACCGGGAAACGGCAAGCCAAGGTGCTCGCGCAAGGTGCTGCCGGTGTATTCGTGACGAAACAGGCCGCGCTTTTGCAGCAGCGGCACCACCTCGTCGACGAAGATCTCGACGCCGGAGGGGAACATGTCCGGCATGATGTTGAAGCCGTCTGCGGCGTGCGCCAGGTACCAGTGCGACAAGGTCTCGGCGACCTGCTCGGGGTGCCCACCAGCAACCGATGGCCTACCAGGATGCGCCGCGACAATTGGCGAATGCTCAGGTTTTCCCGCCGCGCCAGGTTCAACTGTGCCTCGAGAAACCCCTGGGAGCCGCGCTCGAAATCCGCCACCGCGCCAATGCGCTCCCACGGCAGCGGCGCGTCCGGATCCAGCTCGCTGGCGGCAATGCCGACCCGCCCCGCCACCTGTTCCAGCAAGCCGTGTTCGCCGTGCCAGGCATTGAGCTCATCAAATCGCGCATGGGCCTCGGCCTCGGTACTGCCGATCACCGTCGACAGGCCCGGCATGATCTTCAGGTACTGCGGGTTGCGTCCCCAGCCGAGGGCGCGTTCTTTCATTTCCTGATAGAAAAACTGCCCGTCTTCGAGGGTCGTCTGGGTGGTGAAAATCGCATCGGCGTAACGCGAGCCCAGGGCCTTGCCACCCTCGGACGAACCGGCCTGCACCAGCACCGGCCGGCCTTGGGGCGAGCGCGGGACGTTCAAGGGGCCCTTGACGCTGAAATGCTTGCCCACAAAATCGATGGTGTGGACTTTTGCCGGGTCGGCAAAACGCCCGGAGCGCGCATCGCCGATGATTGCGTCCTCTTCCCAGCTGTCCCACAGCTTCACCGTGACGTCGATGAATTCGTCGGCGCGGGCGTAGCGATCCACGTGCAAGGGCGCACCGGCCAGACCGAAGTTCTGCGCGGCGGCGTCACCGGCATTGGTCACCACATTCCAGGCCGCGCGCCCACCGCTGATATGGTCCAGCGAAGCGAAGCGCCGGGCGATGTTGAACGGATCGTTGTAGGTGCTGGACGCAGTGGCGATCACCCCGATGCGCTGGGTGGCGAGTGCCACGGCGGTCAGCAACACCGTGGGTTCCAGGCGCCCGGCGGGCTGGACGGCGACATCGCCACCCAGCGCCGGACCGTCGGCCAGGAAGATCGCATCCAGGCACCCGCGCTCGGAGATCCGCGCGATGTTGCGGTAGTACTCCACGTCCAGATACGCCGTGGCGGGCACTTCGGCCGCACGCCAGGCGCCCGAGTGCGCGCCGAAGCCGAGGATGTTCATGCCCAGGCTCATCTGTCCTTCACGGGTATTGCTCGATGCTTTGCTCATACGGCACTCGCTTCGTCACGGGCGCCGCCGGCCTGCTGCGCGGCATCGGCTGCCTGCAGCTGGCGCCAGGCGGCGTTGGGGCTGATGTGGTTGAGGTAGTAGTTACCCAGCGCACGCTCGCGCAGGATCGCCGGGTTATGCGAGGCCAGCGTGCGGGCATTGCGCCAATGCCGATCAAGGCGTCGCGACTCGCTGGTGGCGGAGGCCCCGCCCACTTCAAACAGCAAGGTAGTGGCCTCCAGCACTTGTTCGAGCACGATCTGCTGCGCCTGATAAGCGCGAATTTCCGCCTCGGTGTAATGCTGCTCGCTGGCATACCCGCCCTGCTCGGCGTCATGCACCTCCTGCAGCACCTGCGCCACCGCCAGCACCTGGGTACGGGCGGCATAGGCCAGGCTGGACAAACGTCCGATCACCCGTTGCACCAGCGGATCGTCCTTGGGGCTGGACTGCCCCGGGATGCCAAAGGCGCGGGTGCGGCCCTGGACGAACCCGGTGGCGTCACGCAGCACCGCATTGGCGATGCCGGCCAGCGTGGCGAGGTGGAACAGCTGATAGAAAGCGGTCAGGTACGATTCGGCGCGCAACTCGTCTTTTTTGAAACGACGCACGATGTGCGCGACCGGCACCTTCACCCCGTGGAAGCGCGTAGTGCCACTGCCCGTCAGGCGCTGGCCGAAACCGTCCCAGTCGTCCTCGACCGTCACTCCCGGCGCATCGGTGGGCACCGCCACGCTGACAAAATCATCGCCGTCCAGGGCCACCGCCGCAATCCAGTTCGCGTACAGCGTGCCGGTGCAATAGTACTTCTCGCCATCGAGCAGCCAGCCCGCCTGGTCATTGCCCGGCTCCACGGCGCTCAGAGGTCACC
>NZ_JAEKEG010000075.1 GCF_016651255.1 Pseudomonas sp. TH10 | reverse complement strand
ACGGGCGCTGGTATATGCGGTTGGTGTTGTTGTAATCGGGTTACGACCCTTCAGTCAGATTCGTTATGCGCAGTGGTAGGCGAGGGCGGTAGCGTTCCCCACTGCTGTCAAGGAGATACACATGTTGATGGACCTTGCCGCAATGCTTTCCCCGCAGAATCGGCGCCTGTTCAAGTTCAAGAACCTTGCCAATCCCGACCAGCAGCTCCTGCTCGAGTCCTTCAAGGGAACGGATGGTCTGTCACGTGCCTATAACTTCGAGCTGATGCTGGTGTGCCAGGATTCGGGGGTGGAGCTCAAGTCGATGATGGGCCAGCACGTGGTGCTGGAAATCGAACTGGCCGAAGGCGGTCCGCGGTACCTGGCGGGCTACCTGACGCGCTTCGCCAGCATCGGCAGCGACGGCGGCATGGCGCGCTACACCGCGACGCTGAACCCCTGGTTTTCCATGCTGAAAAACCGTTTCGACACCCGCATCTTCCAGGGCTGCACCGTCGAAGAAGTGGTCACCCAGGTCTTCGGCTTGTGCCCCGCCTTTTCCCGCCACGAATTCCGCCTGAGCAAACCGCTCAAACGCTACACCTACATCACCCAATATCGTGAAACCGACTTCAACTTCGTCCAGCGCCTGCTGGAAGAAGAGGGGATGTTCTACTACTTCGAGCACACCGCCGAAACCCACACCATGATCATCTGCGACGACTCCAGCACGCTGCTGCCGTTGCCTGAGCAACCACAAATCCGCTTCCACACCGCATCGGTCACCGAGAGCGCGGACTCCATCACCCAATGGAGTGGCAACCGCCAGCTGCAGTCGGGAAAAATCGCCGTCCAGACCTTCGATTATCGCCAGCCGACCAATCGCCTGCCGGTGGCCATGAAGAGCCTGAACAAGCAGGGCGACGTCGACGATTTCGAGATCTACGACTTCCCCGGCCAATACACCCACGGCACCTACGACGAAGGCGAAGCGCTGCTGCGCCTGCGTGTCGAAGCGCTGGAACTCAAGGGCAAGAGCTTCCACGGTTCCAGCAACTGCCGCGCGATGAAGCCCGGCTACACCTTCGAACTGCTGCAGCATTACGACCACGACCAGGGCTCGGCCGACGATCGCCAGTTCCTGTTGATGAGCGTCGAAAGCGAAGGCCA
Organism: Pseudomonas sp. TH10; assembly: GCF_016651255.1. Lineage (GTDB taxonomy): Bacteria > Pseudomonadota > Gammaproteobacteria > Pseudomonadales > Pseudomonadaceae > Aquipseudomonas. Next base: position 29,094 of record NZ_JAEKEG010000075.1, on the reverse strand, counting down.
CAACAACTACCTTAACGGCCATCAGGCCAGCTACTACAACACCTTCTCCTGCGTGCGCAAAAAGATCGTCTTCCGCCCGCAACTCACCACCCCGCGCCCAACCATCTCCGGCCCGCAAACCGCCATCGTCGTCGGCCCTCCGGGCGAAGAAATCTTCACCGATGAACTCGGTCGCGTGAAGGTGCAGTTCCACTGGGACCGCAAGGGCGAGCACAACGACAAGAGTTCGTGCTGGGTGCGCGTCGCCCAATCCGGCGCCAGCGGTGGCTTCGGCAGCATCCTCATTCCCCGTGTTGGCGATGAAGTGGTGGTGGTGTTCCTCGACGGCAATCCTGATCGGCCGTTGATCATGGGCAGTTTGTACAACAGCAAGAACACGCCGCCCTGGTCGTTGCCGGCGAACAAGACGCAGAGCGGGTTTTTGACGCGGTCGATGAAAGGCGACGGCGGCACGGCGAACTTCTTCCGCTTTGAAGACAAAGCGGGCGCCGAGCAGAAGTGATCATGCACGCCGAGCGCAACATGGACACCGAGATCGAGGTCGATGAGACCCACAGTGTCGGCAGCAACCGCACGATCACGGTAGGTGGCACGCATACCGAGACGATCAAGAAAGACACGGTGATGAATGTCCAGGAAGGCTCGCTGACGATTCAGGTCGATAACCAGTTCATTCAGGTGAGTGCCAAGGAGCACATTATTTTGCAGGTCGGAGATAGCAGCATCACGCTGACTCCGGCCGGCATTGAGATCAGAGGCAAAACGATCACCACTACCAGCACGGACACCACCCAAATCACCGGCTCCGAGGTTCGGATCAATGACTAGGGAATCGTGCCAATGACCAGAACCAGCCTCTATGACCGAATTTCCGCCAAGCGCATTGCGCTGGAGGAAGCGGCTCGTCTTGAACAGCAGAATGCACCGATAGTCGAAGCAGAGGCCGAGGCAGAACCTGTACCTGTGGTCGCCCTGCAAGACGCGCCTAGCAGCTTCAACTTCGGCGGGTTCAATCTGGCATTTCCATCGGGTTTCAACTTCCGCGATATTCAGACAACCATCGAGCACGAAGGCGAGCCAATCATCCTGACGATCAATCGTCGCGATGTGGCGCAGGGCCAAAATCTTGAAAATCTTTTTGACGGCTCCGTGCAGTCATTCCACACGATTTATCCGGGGCTGCGCATCATCCGTCAGCGCGAGTACAGCCTGGCAGGCAATGCCGCCAAGTGCGTGGATTTTCACTTCAAGACCGGTCACGCCGAACGCCACGGACGTCTGGTGGGCGCCATCGTTCCTGTCGCCGGGCGTGACGAAGTGCAATGGCTGAATATTTCGTGCGTGATTGATCCGACCAAGCCTGCGCTGAGTCTATGGCTGGTGGATTTCGACAGCATGCTTGAAAGGCCTCACGGCCCGCTGATACCTAATTTTTTCGATTTCAGGAATTTACATCACATGGATTATGAATTGCAGGAAGGCAGCATCGCGTTGCCGCAGGGTTTTCAGGACCGCACGGTAAACATGTTTGTGCTGGGGCGAGCATTCCTGCACCGCTGAGTATCACCATCTCCAGGGACATGCTCCTGCCGGCCGAGGTGCTCAAGGCCTACGTAGACCGCCAGGTAAAAATGCTCGCATCGAAACTGCGTGGCTACACCCTGCTGGGCAAAAAGGCGGTGGAGCTTTCCAGCACTGCGCCGATTGAAGGCATCCAGATCGATGCGTATTACATGACCGATGGTCGTCCGTTCTATCAGCGGCAGGCGGCATTCCTGATCGAGCCGGGCCGCGCAATCATTTTCTCCACCACGGCGCAGGCTGACTTCAGCAGTGAGCAGAATCAGAACTGGGCCGACCTGCTGGCCAGCTTCCAGCCTCGCCAGCCCGGCGCTACCAAGACCGACTCCAGCGAACAGGAGTAACGGTCATGTTCGAAGCCGCAAGGTTTGGCGACGAAATAAGCCACACCAGTGCCCTGGGCGGGTTCCTGATTGGGGCCGCGCTCGGGATTGCATTGATTGCCACGGTCGCTATCGCGACGTTCACCTGTGGGTTTGGTGTGGCGCTTTTGGCGGGTCTGGCCGCAGGCGTCGGAGGTAGCCTGCTGACCTCTTTGGGAGAGAAAATAGGCAGTAGTTTTTCCTCGCCCTCCGGCACCATCGTCATTGCGTCGGACAACGTATTTGTTAACAGTCGCAAGGCTGCCCATGTCGAAAAAGCATTGGCGCCTGCGACAAGCATCCAGGTCCGGTGCAGGTCGCGGAGGGTTCGACCAACGTTTTCATCAACGGCACTGCAGCGGCCCGAAAGGGCGACAAGATCACCTGCGGCGCAACGATCTCCAGCGGTTCGGATAACGTGCTCATCGGCGGCGGCACCCACCGCTACCTGCCGGTAGATGACGAGATTCCCGGCTGGCTACGCACTACCGTCGATATTCTGATGGCGGTCGCTGGCGCGGCGGGCGGTATTGCACAACTGATCAAGAACGTTTCCCAGGCCTGCCTCAAATCCGGCATGCCCTGCGTGTTGAAATTCACTGCCGGGTTCGTCGCTGGTGAAGTGGCCAGCCGTTACGTCGTGGGACCGGCGATCGAGCGTGCAGTCGGCGGTCTGGTCGGCAACCCTGTCGATGCCACCACCGGCCGCAAGGTCATCCCTGACGAAACCGATTTCAGCCTTCCAGGCCTGATGCCCATCGACTGGTCACGCTTCTACGCCAGTGACCTGACCGTCGACAGTGTGCTCGGCAAGGGCTGGGTGTTGCCTTGGGAACAAAGCCTGCGCCGCAGTGGCAGCTTCGTTTACCTGACCGACAATCAGGGGCGCACTGTACCCTTCGTAGACGTCCAGCCGGGCGAGCGCATCTACAATCCGCACGAACAAGTCTATCTGGTCTGCACCGAAGGCGGTCACTACCTGCTGCAAACCCTCGACAACCTCTTCTTCTACTTCGGCGAAGTGCCGGACGACAACAACCCTGTCCCGCTACAACGCCTCGAAAACGCCCTCGGCCACTTCCTGCATTTCACCCGCACGGTCGACGGCACGCTGACCGACATCAGCGCCACAGGCGGCGTTCGTGTGCACCTGCATTACGACAACCCGCTGGGTCGTCTGACCGATGTCAAACGCGTCGTCGACAATCAGGCCGTCGAAACCCTGGTGCAATATCGCTACGACGACAATGGCCAACTCGTCGAGGTGATCAATCGCAACAACGATTCGGTTCGCCGCTTCAGTTACGCCGACGGCGTTATGGCCAGTCACAGCAATGCCTTGGGCCTGACCTGCAATTACCGATGGGAAACCATCGCAGAGCAACCTCGAGTGGTGGAACACTGGACCAGCGATGGCGAGCACTTCCATTTTCGCTACGACATAGATGCCCGCACCTCGTGGATCACCGATGTACTCGGACGCGAAGCTGAACTTCATTACAACAGCGATAACCGCGTCACCTCGAGCCGCGACTTCGGTGGCGAACACTACGTTATAGAAATTGACGACACCGGCAACATGACCGGCCTCACATTGCCCGATGGCAATACCGTCACGCTCAAGTACGACGAGTACGCTCGGCTGGTCGAAGAAGCTGATCCGCTCGGGCGCAAGATCAAATACCAGCACCACCACCTGACCACCCTGGTCACGCAGGTTGATTACCCTGACGGCAGCACCTGGAAAGCCCGCTACGACGCCAAGGGCAACCTCATCGCCGAAGTCGATGCGTTGGGCAACAAGACCGAATACCTCAACAGCGACGACGGCCTGCCGCACACCATCATCGACGCCACGCAAAAATCCAAATACCTGTGGTGGAACACCCTGGCCCAGGTCGAACGCTTCCAGGATTGCTCGGGCAAAAACACCCGGTACCGCTTCGACGAACGCCATCACCTCGTCGCCGTCACCGATGCCCTGAACCAGACCACCACCCTGGAACGCAAACCCGACGGCGAAGTGCTGCGCATCCAGCACCCGGACGGCAGCGCCGAGTCCTTCACCTACAACGCTCTCGGCCAGGTCCTGACGCACACCGACGGCAAAGGCCAGACCACGCGTCTATTGCGCACTGCTCGCGGTTTGCCAAGCAGCCGCCAGGACGCCAAGGGCCAGCGCATCCGCTACGAATACGACCAGGCCATTCGCCTGACCGCGCTGGTCAACGAAAACAACGCGGCTTACCAGTTTGCCTACGACGCTTCCGACCGACTGGTGGAAGAAAAACGCATCGACAACCTGACCCGCCAGTTCAGCTACAACCTGGGCGGGCACCTGACACGGGTCAACGAAATCGGCTACGGCGAACGCGCCGAACGACCACAGCGCAGTACCGAATTCGAGCGTGACCCAATCGGCCGCCTGTTGGCCAAACTTAATGCCGACGCCCGTCAGGACTACACCTACGACCAGGCCGACCGCTTGCTCACTATCGAGCGCCTGCCGACCGCCAACGGCAAGAAACTCGGCATTTCTGAAGAAAAGCTCGAATTCTCCTACGACTTGCTGGGTCGCCTGATCAAAGAGACCACCCCCAAGGCGCCTTGTCCTACGACTACGATCCACTGAGTAACCTGACCACCCTGACTTTGCCGACCGGCCAGCACCTGAACCACCTGTACTACGGCAGCGGCCACCTGCACCAACTCAACCTCGACGGCCAGCTCATCAGCGACATGGAACGCGATGACCTGCACCGCGAGGTGCTGCGCACCCAAGGCAAACTCACCAGTTGTTTCGGCTACGACGCCATGGGCCGTAAAGCCTGGCAATTCGCCTCGACGTTGCCGGCAGAGAAACTCTCCCAGATTCTCAATCCCGGCATTCAACCCGAGCTGTTGGTAGAACACGCCTACAACCCGATTCACCGCCGTCACCAATACGACCCAGCCGGCGAACTCATTCGCACCCTCGACAAACTGCGCGGCGAGATCAAGTACGAGTACGAAGCCAACGGCCAACTGCACAGCCGTGACACGGGCAAGTTGGTGGACAGCGAAGAGTTCCGATACGACGCGGCGGCGAACCGGCTGAACTTTAATACCAGCCAGTTTGATCACGTGAAGGACAACCGGATCAAGCAGTGGCGGGATCAGGAATATACCTACGATGCGTGGGGCAACCTGATTGAAAAGCGCAGCGGAATAAGTCGGCTGCAGACGTTCAGCTATGACTGCGAGAATCGGTTGGTTAAGGCTGAGACGTTGGTCGGCGGCAAGCTGGACAGCACCGGGGCTTATCGTTATGACAGCTTGGGGCGGCGCGTTGCCAAGGTGTCGGAGGTCAACGGGGTCACCGAGCAGAAGCATTTTCTGTGGCAGGGCTTGCGCATGTTGCGTGAGGAAACGCCGGGGCAGAGTAGCCTCTACGTTTACGAGCCAGGAAGTTATGCGCCGTTAGCGCGGGTGGACCAGGAAGAGGGTGGGGAGCAGACACTTTACTACTTCCATACCGACCAGATTGGTACGCCGCTGGAGATGACGGACCGGGAAGGGCAGATTGTCTGGCAGGCGACTTATAAGGCGTGGGGGGCGGTGGAGCGTCTGGACGTCCATGTAGTCGAACAGAATCTGCGGTTTCAGGGTCAGTATTTCGACGATGAGACGGGGCTGCACTACAACACGTTTCGGTATTATGATCCGGAGGTTGGGCGGTTTATAACGCAGGATCCGATAGGGTTAGATGGAGGATTCAATCTTTATAAGTATGCCCCGAACCCAACAGGATGGTTGGACCCATTAGGGTGGATCACTTATAATACGATGCCTGGAATATCTGGGTTTCAAAAGCATCACATTATTCCTCAGCAGTTGGCAGATCATGGCGCACTAAAAATGGCAGGAATGAATATTCATAAAACATCTAATATCATTTATCTGCCGACACATGCTGAAAATCACGCAACAAGGACAATACACAGAGGCTCGCATCCGCAGTACACCGCGTCAATTGAGCAAAAACTTGATATGGTGCATGACTATGGTCAAAAAAACGGGTGGTCAAAAACTGATTATAACAAGGCAGTGAACAGTGTTATTGCCGACGAGCGTAAAGGTCTGCGCAATGGTAAGACAGTTCTCAATAAAAACTCGATAAGAGGGGTGGCGTGTGGGTAGTATATATATATTGAAGATCTCTGATTCTTATCCAGAAAGCTATTGGTTTAAGTGTAAGGTGCAGACTGGTCAAGATCCAATAGCCTTAAAAAGGGGTGAAGTGGCAGTAGGGGAGTGGTGTATTGAGTTTCATTTAAATAAAGCAGTGAGTGTTAATAAGGTACTAAATTACGACTTTTTTTTAGTGATGGGCCAAATTTCATTAGTCCTAGGCTTTATGAGATAATGATCAAATCTGCTGTTACTGGTGTTCAATATATAGATGCTGATCTTTTTTGAGCGGGGTAAGGTATGATGGCTATAAAGTTGTAAACTTTACTCGGCGTGCTTCAGCATTTGATGAGGAAAAGTCTGAAAGCGAACCGCTTTTAAGCTATCTTCCTGAAGGCCCTCAAAAGTATACAAAAGTTGTGCTGCGATCTGATTTGCCATACGAATTTGATATGTTTCGTTCTGAGGAAGATTTCACAACCATATTGGCGGTAAATCGAATCAAGGAGATATTTGAAGCTCACGATGTCGTAGGGCTTAAATTTGACAAGTAAATACGGTTGAAATCTGGTGAGGCAGTCTCTGTGTTTGATGGGAATCGGATAAAAAACCGACGACATCATGACCCGCCAGTTCAACTACAGCCTGGGCCGACACCTGACGCGGGTCAACGAAATCGGCGATGGCGAACGCCCACAGCGCCATACCGAATTCGAACGCGATTCCATCGGCCGACTGCTGGCCAAACTGAATGCCGATGCCCGCCAGGACTACACCTACGACGACGCAGATCGCTTGCTCACCATCGAGCGCCTGCCGACCGCTAACGGCAAGAAACTCGGCGTCAGCGAAGAAACACTGGAATTCTCCTACGACTTACTAGGTCGTTTAATTAAAGAGACCACCCCCAAGGTGCTCTGTCCTACGACTACGACCCACTGAGCAACCTGACCACGCTGACCCTGCCCACCGGCCAGCACCTCAACCACCTGTACTACGGCAGCGGCCACCTGCACCAACTCAACCTCGACGGCCAGCTCATCAGCGACATGGAGCGCGATGACCTGCACCGCGAGGTGCTGCGCACCCAAGGCAAACTCACCAGTTGTTTCGGCTACGACGCCATGGGCCGTAAAGCCTGGCAATTCGCCTCAACGTTGCCGGCAGAGAAACTCTCACAGATTCTCAATCCCGGCATTCAACCCGAGCTGTTGGTAGAACACGCCTACAACCCGATTCACCGTCGTCACCAATACGATCCTGCCGGCGAACTCATTTGCACCCTCGACAAACTGCGCGGCGAGATCAAGTACGAGTATGAGGCCAACGGTCAGTTGCACAGCCGTGATACCGGCAAGTTGGTGGACAGTGAAGAGTTCCGATACGACGCGGCGGCGAACCGGCTGAACTTCAACACCAGTCAGTTTGATCACGTGAAAGACAACCGGATCAAGCGGTGGCGGGATCAGGAATATACCTACGATGCGTGGGGCAACCTGATTGAAAAGCGTAGTGGGATGAACAGGCTGCAGACGTTCAGTTACGACTGTGAGAATCGGTTGGTTAAAGCTGAGACGTTAGTGGGCGGCAAGCTGGAAAGTACCGGGGCTTATCGTTATGACAGCCTCGGACGACGTGTTGCCAAGGTGTCGGAGTTCAACGGGGTCACTGAACAGAAGCATTTTCTGTGGCAGGGCTTGCGGATGTTGCGCGAGGAAACGCCGGGGGAGAGCAGCCTTTATGTGTATGAGCCGGGGAGTTATGCGCCGTTGGCTCGGGTAGATCAGGTCGAGGGTGGAGAGCAGGCGCTTTACTACTTCCATACCGACCAGATTGGTACACCGCTGGAGATGACTGACCGGGAGGGGCCGATTGTCTGGCAGGCGACCTACAAAGCCTGGGGTGCCCTCGAAACGCTGACGGTGAAGGAGGTAGAGCAGAACCTGAGGCTTCAGGGGCAGTATTTTGATGATGAGACGGGGCTGCATTACAATACGTTTCGGTATTATGATCCGGAGGTTGGGCGGTTTATTACGCAGGATCCGATTGGTTTATTCCGGGGCATCAATCTGTACGAATACGCCCCTAGCGCTATTGGCTGGATCGATCCTCAGGGGTTAGCTACGCTCTTTGAATTAGGAACATACGGCGGGCTGAACGGGACACCACATGTAGGAGACGGCCTGCAGGCTCACGAACTTCTTCGTCATGAATACCTGGTACAGCAGAACCTTGCAGAAAAGGGCGCTAGGCTCTCGGGTAATCCGTCTATCGCACTTGATTTGGACCATCACACTCGAGGCCCTCTAAAAGACACTAGAGGCATTGGTGGCATTCACTGGCACGAAACGCAAATTCGTGAGAGCCAAGGTCTTGGCAGAAATGAGTTCGCACCTTCACTTAAGCGAGAGCTAGATATAACCTCTGGCGCACTAAGAAAAAGTGGGGTGCCTAGCTCGTGAGTTAAGCAGCTAAAAAGAATGGCGAAGAAATTTCACAGCGGTTTAAGTACATGCGGATGAGGTCATTATGATAAAGGTCAAACAGATTATTCCTTCTGACAGCGTCGCTGTCTCGTCGGGAGTCACCCTCGGAGGGAAGGCAGCTGAGGTCGCAGCATGGCCACTAAACCCGGATGGTGATCCGCTTACCTTAGTTGCTTCCATAAACTGTTCTAAAATTAAAGGCGATATTAAAACTAGTTGCATACCAAGTGAAGGTGTTTTGTACATTTTTTCTACTTATAGCAAGACGGACTATTTTCTCGAGAATATAACGTATAGCGGTGATCCTTCAGAGTTGGAATCAATTTTGAGTGGGTATACTCTTGTTGTACTTGGAGAGGGCGGTGTGTTTCAAGATAGCCCTGTCGCCAGTATTCCTGAGGTGGCGACAGAGTTAAAAAACAGGCAGATAAAAGACGAAGATTTCCCCGTTTTTTCTATGATTTCAGATTTTGCTCCGCACGGCATGATCGTTCCGGAAACTTTGATGTTGGACTATGCTTTTGTCAGTCAGCTATATTCAGGAGATTTTTCAGAACCATTTAAAGATATATTTTATCTTAGCGATGCCGTTGGATATTTGTTCTTGAAAAAAGATGGAAGTGGAGAAGGATTGTTTTTTGTTCAGACGGGTTGAAGATTTTTAGAGCATCCCTAATTGGTCGAGTAGACCTCGCGCGTTGGAGAGCAGAATTTCGGACGTAGAGACGGCGCTGTATCACTACGGAGCCCTCAACGGGTTCCTCGTCGGCGCCGCGCTGATGCTACGGTCGCGACAACCACCTGTGGGTTCGGTGTGGTCCTGCAACCTCGACGGCCAGCTCATCAGCGACATGGAGCGCGATGACGTGCACCGGGAAGTGCTGCGCACCCAGAGCACGCTTACCCGCTGCTTCGGCTACGACGCAATGGGCCGCAAGGCTTGGCAATTCGCCTCGACTTTGCCGGCGGAAAAACTGTCGCAAATTCTTAACCTTAGGATCCAGCCCGAGCTGTTGGTAGAGCACGCCTACAAACCGATTCACCGTCGTCACCAATGCAGTCGAACAGAATCTGCGGCTTCAGGGGCAGTATTTCGATGATGAGACGGGGCTGCATTACAATACGTTTCGGTATTATGATCCGGAGGTTGGCCGGTTTATTACGCAGGATCCGATTGGGTTGGCAGGTGGATTCAACCTTTATCGATATGCCCCAAACGCGAATAGCTGGGCCGATCCATTAGGCTGGAACTGCTGGGCGGCTAAAACTTTTGCAGGTCGAAAGGTGTATCAACGCAAAGATATATTGCACCCTGACTACGTTGATGATTTGGGAAGGACGAATGTTCAAAGGATGAGAAAGGGTGATGCTCCGATAGGGAAGGATGGTGCTGAGGTTAATCTCCACCACCTAACCCAAGATGAGCCCGGGTCAATGGCCGAGATACTTAGTAGCTTTCACTCAAAAAATGATCGTGTGCTGCACATTTATTCTAATCAATGGGATAAAAGTTGGGTTGGATCAGATGGCGTCAGACGGCTTTATAATAGCGCGCCACAAAGTATGAATCGCGGTCCTTTCAATACCTGGAAAAAGGGTTATTGGAAACTTAGATCACTAGATTTCTGAGGTGGATGTATGAATTATATTGATGCAATTGAAGCAGAAATTAATGCCTCTGGCGACGATCCTGCTTGCGCAGGTGCGGCGAGCGATGCCCTGATTGCTGAATTTGAAGCGGCGTTGGGGGTAAAGTTTCCTATGTCATACAAGTTGTTTCTTAAAAAGTTCGGTGCCATGTCATTTGCCGGGGATACTTATTATGGGATAACTAAAAGTGGCGTATTTGCTACAGCTGTCCCTAGCGTTTTTTTTGCTACAAAAACTGCGAGAGACAATGGAGGCGCCGATGAAGCGATGATTGTAGTCAAGTCTACAGGCTACGGCCCTATTTATTCTATTGATACCTCTAGCTGCGACGCGGGTGGCGAAGCAGCAGTAGTTATTACTGAGCTTTCCTTTAAGCGAAGTGGGGAAAAAGTTAAGGTTGCTAACAGTTTTGAAGAGTTTTTTTGTGAGTCGGTTAGAAAGTCGATAGATGAGCTGTGATTCCCATAAAACATCATTTTAAATGCCGAGTATATTTCAGTGTAGTAGGATTCGCGGGTCAAAAAATTCGATTTTTCGTAGATAAATTTTGCGAGAAGTACCGCCCAACTGACGAAGGCCGGGACCCAGGCCGGTATGAAAGCGGTCATGCCCTGCGTGCTGAAAATTCACCGCCGGTTTCGTCTCCGGTGAAGTCGCCAGTCGGTACGTCGAAGGAGCGGTTATCGAGCGCGCAGTGGTCGGCAACCTGATTAAAAAGCGTAGTGGGATGAGTCGGCTGCAGCCCTTCACGTACGACTGCGAAAATCGGCCAGTCACAGCAATGCCTTGGGCCTGACCTGCAACTCCCGTTGGGAAACCTTCGCAGAGCAACCTCGAGTGGTGGAACACTGGACCAGCGATGGCGAGCACTTCCATTTTCGCTACGACATCGATGCGCGCACCACATGGATCACCGATGTACTCGGGCGCGAAGCTTAACTTCATTACAACAGCGATAATCGCGTCACCTCGAGCCACGACTTCGGTGGCGAACACTACGTTATAGAGATCGACGACACCGGCAACATGACCGGCCTCACGTTGCCCGATGGCAATAACGTCAAGCTCAAGTACGACGAGTACGCTCGGCTGGTCGAAGAAACTGATCCGCTCGGGCGCAAGATCAAATACCAGCACCACCACCTGACCACCCTGGTCACGCAGGTTGATTACCCTGACGGCAGCACCTGGAAAGCCCGCTACGACGCCAAGGGCAACCTCATCGCCGAAGTCGATGCGTTGGGCAACAAGACCGAATACCTCAACAGCGACGACGGCCTGCCGCACGCCATCATCGACGCCACGCAAAAATCCAAATACCTGTGGTGGAACACTCTGGCCCAGGTCGAACGCTTCCAGGATTGCTCGGGCAAAAACACCCGGTACCGTTTCGACGAACGCCATTACCTCGTCGCCGTCACCGATGCCCTGAACCAGACCACCACCCTGGAACGCAAACCCGACGGCGAAGTGCTGCGCATCCAGCACCCGGACGGCAGCGCCGAGTCCTTCACCTACAACGCTCTCGGCCAGGTCCTGACGCACACCGACGGCAAAGGCCAGACCACGCGCTTGCTACGTACCGCCCGAGGTCTGCCAAGCAGCCGACAGGACGCCAAAGGCCAGCGCATCCGCTACGAATACGACCAGGCCATTCGCCTGACCGCGCTGGTTAACGAAAACAACGCGGCTTACCAGTTTGCCTACGACGCGTCCGATCGGCTGATCGAAGAAAAACGCATCGACAACCTGACCCGCCAGTTCAGCTACAACCTGGGCGGGCACCTGACACGGGTCAACGAAATCGGCTACGGCGAACGCGCCGAACGACCACAGCGCAGCACCGAATTCGAACGCGATGCCATCGGCCGCCTGCTGGCCAAACTCAACGCCGACGCGCGCCAGGACTACACCTACGACCAGGCCGACCGCTTGCTCACCATCGAGCGCCTGCCGACCGCCAACGGCAAGAAACTCGGCATTTCTGAAGAAAAGCTCGAATTCTCCTACGCCTTGCTGGGTCGCCTGATCAAAGAGACCACCCCCAAGGCGCCTTGTCCTACGACTACGACCCACTGAGCAACCTGACCACGCTGACTCTGCCTACCGGCCAACACCTGAACCACCTGTACTACGGTAGCGGCCACTTGCACCAACTCAACCTTGACGGCCAACTCATCAGCGATATGGAGCGCGATGACCTGCACCGCGAGGTGCTGCGCACTCAAGGCAAACTCACCAGTTGTTTCGGCTACGACGCCATGGGCCGTAAAGCCTGGCAATTCGCCTCAACGTTGCCGGCAGAGAAACTCTCACAGATTCTCAATCCCGGCATTCAGCCTGAGCTGTTGGTAGAACACGCCTACAACCCGATTCACCGTCGTCACCAATACGATCCTGCCGGCGAACTCATTCGCACCCTCGACAAACTGCGCGGCGAGATCAAGTACGAGTATGAGGCCAACGGTCAGTTGCACAGCCGTGATACCGGCAAGTTGGTGGACAGTGAAGAGTTCAGGTACGACGCGGCGGCGAACCGGCTGAATTTTAATACCAGCCAGTTTGATCACGTGAAGGACAACCGGATCAAGCAGTGGCGGGATCAGGAATATACCTACGATGCCTGGGGCAACCTGATTGAAAAGCGCAGCGGGATAAGTCGGCTGCAGACGTTCAGCTATGACTGCGAGAATCGGTTGGTCAGGGCTGAGACGTTGGTGGGCGGCAAGCTGGAGAGTACCGGGGCTTATCGTTATGACAGCTTGGGGCGGCGCGTTGCCAAGGTGTCGAAGGTCAACGGGGTCACTGAACAGAAGCATTTTCTGTGGCAGGGCTTGCGCATGTTGCGCGAGGAGACGCCGGGGCAGAACAGCCTTTATGTGTATGAGCCGGGGAGTTATGCGCCGTTGGCGCGGGTGGACCAGGAAGAGGGTGGGGAGCAGACGCTTTACTACTTCCATACCGACCAGATTGGTACGCCGCTGGAGATGACTGACCGCGAGGGGCAGATTGTCTGGCAGGCGACGTACAAGGCGTGGTGCTCCATCGAAACGCTGACGGTGAACAAGGTTGAGCAAAACCTGAGGTTTCAGGGGCAGTATTTCGATGATGAGACGGGACTACACTACAACACGTTTCGGTATTACGATCCGCAGTTTGGACGGTTTATAACGCAGGATCCGATTGGGTTGGTTGGAGGTAGCAATCTTTACTCTTATGTGCCTGCTCCTACACTTTGGATTGATCCGTTGGGATGGCTCCCTTGGGATAAAGGCGGCTTTAATAGCTGGTTTAACAGTGCATCTGTCGACGATATAGTTAGCAACAAGACGGCGGTAGAGGATGCGCTTCGAAGACCTGGAGGAAAACATGAGATGTTTCCAGTTTCCATGGCTGCGAAGGCGAAAGAACTTGGCTTTACAGCCCAAGAGCTAAAAGAAATGACTGTTCCAACAAAGATATTATTTTTGTGGGTGTCACTGATAAGCACGGCAATCTCGTGCCGGATGGCCCGCATCATGGCAGTAGTGCAGGTAGAAATTTTCATAATAAACTGATTAAAGACTTGGCTAAGGCGAACACAAAATCTCAAGCTTTGAGCGTGATTGATAGCCATCATCGTTCTCACATGAAATTAGGAAGTTGTTAATGGATACCTATGACATCGAACGCTACGAAAAGGTACATCTTTGGATCGGTACAAACTTCGAGGCGGAGTCAGATTATCAAAAATATTTTGAGTTGGATTATTCTGCTGAGTTGGATGAGCCCGCATACAAGGTTTGTGGGTTTTGTAAAGATATAGGGATACGATGGTATGACGAAGACTTTATTGGGATTATACCTAGATCTGAAAAAGAAATCGCTTTAGACGATCTTCTTAAAAATTCGTCTGTGGATCCTAGCGAGTTAGAAAACGTTAAAGCGGAATGTGCTAACTTGGGTATAACCAAAGCTAATGCAATGTTCTGGTATTCTGATGGCGGAGTTGCCGTCTCTCAACCATATAAATCTAACTACAATGGGTTAAAATATATAGGCTTGTTTGAGGGGGATTAGACTTTTTGAGGTTTTAAGATGGTCTCGCCTCATGGAACCATTGTTACCACCTCGACCAACGTGTTTATCAATAGCACGGCGGCGACCCGTAAAGACGACAAAGCGGCCTGCGGCGCAACTATTTCCAGCGGCGCGGCAACGTAGTCATTGGAGGTGGCAATCACCATTGTTTGCCAGTCGACGATGAAAACCTGGCTGGCTGCGCACCACTTTGGATGTGCTTATGGCCATCGCCGATGCGGTGGGAGGTATCGCTCAACTGATCAAGGCAGGCAGCCAGGCTAGGATGAATTCCATCAAGCCGTGCGTGATGAAATTCACCGCAGTTTTTGTGGCTGGTGAAGTGGCCAGCCGCGCGATCATGGGCCTCCCATCGAACGCGCAATTGTTGGCCTGACGGGGAATGCGGTGTAACTTTCCTTCACCTACAACGCCCTCGGCCAGGTCCTGACTCACACCGACGGCAAAGGCCAGACCACGCGTCTATTGCGCACTGCTCGCGGTTTGCCAAGCAGCCGCCAGGACGCCAAGGGCCAGCGCATCCGCTACGAATACGACCAGGCCATTCGCCTGACTGCGCTGGTCAACGAAAACAACGCGGCGTACCAGTTCGCCTACGACGCGTCCGATCGTTTGATCGAAGAAAAACGCATCGACAACCTGACCCGCCAGTTCAGCTACAACCTTGGCGGGCACCTGACACGGGTCGACGAGATCGGCTACGGCGAACGCGCCGAACGACCACAACGACAGACCGAATTCGAACGCGATTCCATCGGCCGACTGTTGGCCAAACTCAACGCCGACGCCCGTCAGGATTACACCTACGACGACGCGGATCGCTTGCTGTCCATCGAGCGCCTGCCTACCGCTAACGGCAAGAAACTCGGCGTCAGCGAAGAAACACTCGAATTTTCCTACGACTTGCTGGGTCGCCTGATCAAAGAGGCCACCCCACAAGGCGTTCTATCCTACGACTACGATCCACTGAGTAACCTGACCACCCTGACTTTGCCCACCGGCCAGCACCTGAACCACCTGTACTACGGCAGCGGCCACCTGCACCAGCTCAACCTCGACGGCCAGCTCATCAGCGACATGGAACGCGATGACCTGCACCGCGAGGTGTTACGCACCCAGGGCAAACTCACCAGTTGTTTCGGCTACGACGCGATGGGCCGCAAGGCTTGGCAATTCGCCTCAACCCTGTCGGAGGAGAAACTTTCGCAAATCCACAATCCAGGTATTCAACCCGAGCTGCTGGTGGAGCACGCCTACAACCCGATCCATCGCCGTTATCATTACGGCCCAGCTGGCGAACTCATTCGCACCCTCGACAAACTGCGCGGCGAGATCAAGTACGAGTACGAAGCCAACGGCCAACTGCACAGCCGTGACACCGGCAAGTTGGTGGACAGTGAAGAGTTCCGATACGACGCGGCGGCGAACCGGCTGAACTTCAACACCAGTCAGTTTGATCACGTGAAGGACAACCGGATCAAGCAGTGGCGGGATCAGGAATATACCTACGATGCGTGGGGCAACCTGATTGAAAAGCGCAGCGGGATGAGCCGGCTGCAGACGTTCAGTTACGACTGTGAGAATCGGTTGGTTAAAGCTGAGACGTTAGTGGGCGGCAAGCTGGAAAGCACCGGAGCTTATCGTTATGACAGCTTGGGGCGGCGCGTTGCCAAGATGTCGGAGGTCAACGGGGTCACTGAACAGAAGCATTTTCTGTGGCAGGGCTTGCGGATGTTGCGTGAGGAGACGCCGGGGCAGAGCAGCCTTTATGTGTATGAGCCGGGGAGTTATGCGCCACTTGCTCGGGTGGACCAGGAAGAGGGTGGGGAGCAGACGCTTTACTACTTCCATACTGACCAGATTGGTACGCCGCTGGAGATGACTGACCGTGAGGGGCAGATTGTCTGGCAGGCGACGTATAAGGCTTGGGGGTCCATCGAAACGCTGGCGGTGAACGAGGTTGAGCAGAACCTGAGGTTTCAGGGTCAGTATTTCGATGATGAGACGGGGCTGCACTACAATACTTTTCGGTAATACGATCCGGAGGTGGGGCGGTTTATCACGCAGGATCCCATAGGACTCAGTGGAGGTAATAATTTATATCAGTACGCTCCAAATCCTTATGGGTGGATCGACCCTTGGGGTTGGATGGCCTTTTGGAAGCCGCTTAAGCCTGATGGGATGGGGCATCATCCTTTTCCCCGGGCACATGCTAATACACACGGGTTTCCAGAGTTGGGGACAAAACTTGACTCCCCGTCTTGGTTTCCAAATAGTTGGATGGCTCTGACGTTCTTCATAAAGATTTTCATGGCGCGATCAAAAAAGAAGGCGTGCCTTTTAACAAGAAATTCTCCGGGACCCCCGAAGAGTTAGTAGGTAAATTGAATAAGGCTTATGAGAAGGTTCCACAAAAAGGTACTCTAAAGATACCTAGGACAGTTGAAGTTCTCGCTAAGAATGTAACTATAGGTGAGGCGCTGAATAAGTCCATGGGCAAAGGTGCAAACTTGAAAGCGGCAGGGGGGTCGATGAAAAATATTGCAAGAGTTGAATTATATGAGCCGGGGATCATTATTTTTGATCCGGTTGCATTAGATGATTTTTTAACTAGTAGGGGCATTGAGAGTCACGACTTGTTCGATTTTTTCATAAATGATGAAGAGGTTGGGCGGCATGTCGTGGAAGAAGGGGTTATTTTTCCTTTCTATCAGATTCCAGAGATGGAATACAGCTTGTTTCTGACGGGAGCAGGCCAGGCTCTTAGTTTTAATGGTTCGGTTGAGACATTCTGTTACTCCGGTATCCCTCTAAAGGTGGTTTCTGACATGATTGTCGTTGCAGATTTGAATGCGTTAATGGATTGGGATAAAGAATTTTTCACAAATTATAGGGCGAAGTGTGCTGAAAGCTTGGGGGATAATGACTATTTGGATGTGCAAAGTGGTTTTTATTCGTTGAGTATTAAAGGGTACAAAAATTTGCGGAGCCCCTTCCTAGTTCATGGCTATGAGTTGGATCTCTCCCCGGTTGAAATTTTGCCGCTTCTTCCGGTTGCAGCTACCGTCGATGATTGGGATTTTTCTATTGTTTGAATCTCAATGATCCGTAGCTCGAGTACGAGTACGAAGCCAACGGCCAACTGCACAGCCGTGATACCGGCAAGTTGGTGGACAGTGAGGAGTTCCGCTACGACGCGGCGGCGAACCGTTTGAACTTCAATACCAGTCAGTTTGATCACGTGAAAGACAACCGGATCAAGCAGTGGTGGGATCAGGAATATACCTACGATGCGTGGGGCAACCTGCTTGAAAAGCGTAGTGGGATGAGCCGGCTGCAGACGTTCAGTTACGACTGCGAGAATCGGTTGGTTAAAGCTGAGGCGTTGGTGGGCGGCAAGCTGGAAAGTACCGGGGCTTATCGCTACGACAGCCTCGGACGACGTGTTGCCAAGGTGTCGGAGGTCAACGGGGTCACTGAACAGAAGCATTTTCTGTGGCAGGGCTTGCGCATGTTGCGTGAGGAAACGCCGGGTAAGAGCAGCCTTTATGTCTATGAGCCGGGGAGCTATGCGCCTTTGGCTCGGGTAGATCAGGTCGAAGGTGGAGAGCAGGCGCTTTACTACTTCCATACCGACCAGATTGGTACGCCGCTGGAGATGACTGACCGCGAGGGGTGGATTGTTTGGCAGGCGACGTATAAGGCTTGGGGTGCCCTCGAAACGCTGACGGTGAATGAGGTAGAGCAGAACCTGAGGTTTCAGGGGCAGTATTTTGATGACGAGACGGGGCTGCACTACAATACTTTTCGGTATTATGACCCGGAGGTGGGACGGTTTATAACGCAGGATCCGATTGGTTTGTTGGGAGGGGATAATCTTTATCAATACGCCCCTAATCCAATTGGTTGGCTCGATTTCTTGAGGTTGAGTTGTGAGCCAACTAAGAAATATGAAGTTGGAAGATTCGACACCTTGCAAAAGAATTCTAAGGTAGGTGATGGTCTGGATTTTCATCATGCCGCACAGAAACACCCGGCAGGTCAGATAATTGTGGGTTACGACCCAAAGACAGCTCCATCAATTGCCCTCCCTCGGGCTGAGCACAAATTGATTCCGACAGTGAAAGCTCCATTTACTGGAACCCCAAGAGACCTTTTGGCTAAAGACGCATAAGATCTCAGAAATTTCACGAATGCACCGCCTTCAGCTATAAAGAAAATGATAGACTTAAATAAAGAAATGTTTCCTAGTGCCTTTATAAAGTAGGAGTTTTAAATGGATGCTCAAAAGTTTGTAGATGTGATAAAGCGCGTTGTTAGCGATGCGGCTATCATGGATACAGTTTCGGTATTAACTTCGCCTCCCGGTAGAAAACCTAGCAAGCCTCTGCTTGAAATGTCTGAGTTTTACAATAAGCAAAATCTGGGGGATAAGGCATGTATTGATATGATAATAAAAAAATCAGTTGAAGAGGCAGTGTTTGGTTTCTTTTGTGTTTTAGATGGTGTGCGTGCGATTGAGGACTCCGGTGATAGAGGTGTTTTGTCTCTTTGTTATGAGGGTGGAACAACTATTAAGTTGAATTCCAATGGTGATTTACATGATATTTACAATTCTAAGTAGCGCTGTTGGACTGCTGATAGGTTAATCGGAACAAGCCTATCGAAAGCCGGTAAAGATCTATATGTGGGAACATATGATCAAGTAAGAAGAGTAGATATAAAAGGCGGGTTGAACGCAAGCCATACTCCTCTCCATGTCGTTCCGAATGCCGTCAGCCCAACTACGCATGGAAAAGAAATTACAACCAACCTTCGAAAAGATTTGCACGAGCTGACTTGGACAATAAAAAACCTTTTGTGAAAGGTCTCACGGAAAGGCAGTATTTGGCACGTGATGCAGCTGACGTTAGAGGCATCCTAAAAAACGCTGGCTATAGCAGGCAAGTAGTTAATAGGCAGGTTGGCGAATTAATAAAGCAAAACAAAGAACTTCGGAAGGCTTTAGGGCAATAGGATGAACACTAACGAAGCTATAAATTTTTTGTCTAAGCATCAGCCAATGCCAGCAGACTCTGCTTTGACTCAAGAAATAATCGATCAATACGACAATGTTAGAAAGTATTTCATTCAACCCAGAGATCGAAGGACGAACCTGGATATATAATGATTGGGAAGGTAATAAGGTCCGATACCCGAATGGACATCCAGACTTCACTCCCTTTGAGCGTCAACAGATTGATGTTCCGGACCTAAAAGGAAATCATGGGAAGAATCCTGGCGGAGACTTCGGAAAAGCTGATGCCCTAGCTCCTAAAGGCGCTGCGGATTACACGAAGAATACTTGGCACCACCATGAAAACATGAAGACAATGCAAGAGGTTCCTAAAAAATTCACAACAGATTTACTCACTCGGGTGGAGTGAAGAACATGAAATCCACATGCTAAGGTAGGTTGCGATATGCCAATAGTTTATAAGGCGGGTTTGAACTCCGTGGAAGTTGCTTTTGTCGAGAAAGAGGTTGTTAGAACATTCTCTCCGGAATACAGGGCGTTCTTAATGAAGATGAACGGCTTCTATTTGGCAGCGCCTGACTTTGCGCAGATACCGCTTGCTGCTGTTGATGATGGTTACGTTGTTTTTGATCGTTTTTTTGGATGGTTACCTGAAGAGGAGTGTAATGATTTAATTTGCTTTAATAAGGAGTTTGTTGGCGAGCTGGATTTCTTGGAAGAAGCTGTTGCTATAGGCGAGGATGGGGGAGGGAATCCTTATGTGCTCATTGGGAAAGTTGGGTGTCAAAGTGTCTACTACTGGGACAGGACCCACCTTCATGAGTTCGACTCCAAGAACCAATTTGATATTCCAGAACAAAATGACAGCGGAAACTTATTTTATATATCTGGAAGCTTTAGTGAGTTTTTTGATTTGATTGTGTCCAGTGTCGGTGGTACCTCAAAATTTTTAAAGGAAATATGAAAGGAGGAAGCAATTGGCTGCATTTTTCAAACGTATTTATGGCGGGTGTGAGATGTTAGTGGTTGGTTTTTCACAATCACCAACGCCTCTGATCAATCCAGATCAAGTAAGATTGGTCGCTAATTAGTAAAGCTAGGAAACGAAGTTAACAGCATTCATTATCATCTCGCTTCGCCAATTCCACATCGCCGGCGTAGGCGACAAGTGCCAAAGGCCAGCGCATCCTCTACAGAAATGCGATGAGAGGTCGATTTATGAATTTAGATAAAAAGTTTGCAGTTGCGATATTTAATGAATTGTACGAAAAAAATTTTTCGCAATATACGGAATCTCTACGTAAGCCAATTAATACCGGCACTGACCCATATGCCAAAGCAAGAAACGCATTGGCTTCGCTCAGTAGTGATGAAAAGGCTGATGTATTTGTCTTCTTCAAAGTGGTCATGGCAGACAGTGCTTCGGTGATATTGGGTACTCTGGATGGAGTGCATTTTCCCGATGATTTAGATGGTGATTTCATCGTTACATGTGACGGCGATGAAATTCAAGGCGATCTCATGGATCTCTTTATTGAGAAGGCTCAAGATAATAATATATACGGCTGACTGTAGTTTTTGTTGAGGTCAGAACGACCTGTGTGAGGTGTTATCTCCTGCAGTTCACCCGCACGGTCGACGGCACGCTGACCGACATCAGCGCCACAGGCGGCGTTCGTGTGCACCTGCATTACGACAACCCGCTGGGTCGTCTGACCGATGTCAAACGCGTCGTCGACAATCAGGCCGTCGAAACCCTGGTGCAGTATCGCTACGACGACAGTGGCCAACTCGTCGAGGTGATCAATCGCAACAACGATTCGGTCCGCCGCTTCAGTTACGCCGACGGCGTCATGGCCAGTCACAGCAATGCCTTGGGCCTGACCTGCAATTACCGATGGGAAACCATCGCAGAGCAACCTCGAGTGGTGGAACACTGGACCAGTGATGGCGAGCATTTCCATTTCCGCTACGACATAGCTGCCCGCACCTCGTGGATCACCGATGTACTCGGACGCGAAGCTGAACTTCATTACAACAGCGATCATCGCGTCACCTCGAGCCGCGATTTCGGTGGCGAACACTACGTTATAGAGATCGACGACACCGGCAACATGACCGGCCTCACATTGCCCGATGGCAATACCGTCAAGCTTAAGTACGACGAGTACGCTCGGCTGGTCGAAGAAGCTGATCCGCTCGGGCGCAAGATCAAATACCAGCACCACCACCTGACCACCCTGGTCACGCAGGTTGATTACCCGGACGGCAGCACCTGGAAAGCCCGCTACGACGCCAAGGGCAACCTCATCGCCGAAGTCGATGCGCTGGGCAACAAGACCGAATACCTCAACAGCGACGACGGCCTGCCACACACCATCATCGACGCCACACACAAATCCAAATACCTGTGGTGGAACACCCTGGCCCAGGTCGAACGCTTCCAGGATTGCTCGGGCAAAAACACCCGCTACCGCTTCGACGAGCGCCACCACCTCGTCGCCGTCACCGATGCCCTGAACCAGATCACCACCCTGGAACGCAAACCCGACGGCGAAGTGCTGCGCATCCAGCACCCGGACGGCAGCGCCGAGTTCTCACCTACAACGCCCTTTCCCAATTGCTGACGCACACCGACGGCAAAGGCCAGGGAAAGGACGCAGTAGGGATGTCACAATCTAAAGGCTGGCTAAAGGGTCGTGCCCCAAGCACGTCAAGTTCGACTTGTTAAAACTGGTGATTCTATGAAAGATTTTTCTCTGATGCATCCCGGCACGCAGTTGAAGCCTGCAGATATTTGTCGGCTCGAAAAAGATATTGGCTTTAGTTTGCCGACGTCATTTAAAGATGTTTATTTTTTAGTAACGGTGGTATGCCTAATCGCAGTTGGGTTGTCACGGACGATGGTTGCGATCCGATGCAGGTTGCTGATTTTAAATATATATTTTCGGATGGGGGGAATCCGGATGACACACAGTACATTGGTGCGTGCTACAAGCTTATGTGTGAGCGCCAAGTGATTCCTCATACGCTACTTCTGTTTGCGTTCGATGATGGAGGTAATTTCTTCTGTTTGGATTTGTTGAACGGTGCCGTGATGTTTTACGCGGTTGATACTTTTCGTTCCGACGTAAGCATGGCTGCGAATCAAGTTGCTGCACAAAAAATTGTCGCGGCATCTTTCGAAGGTTTTATTGAGGGGCTGGAGTATGACTCTGGTCTGTAGTTTTGCGACGTTCAGCGACGCTGACGTCTTTTTTTGTTGGAGGCTGTAGTTTGTTTAAAAAAGTGCGAGATTATTCCTTTGTTAACCGAAGCGACAATGGTAAAGTAATATGTGTCTTGTCTCACATTGTTGATTTTGGAAGGTTTTGCGTGGTTGCCAGCGCTGTCGCATAAACTCAGCGACTTCTATGCATATTTCCAGCTCTTTAATAACTCTTACTGCAGGGCGGCTACCAACCCGCCTACATTCACAGCTCCCTCTGGTAGTTTGGATTTAGCTACTGAGGAAAGAAGTCCATTTGTGGTCAAAAACGGGCAGTATTCGCAGCTAAATTCGCACCATTCACACATTCACACCATTCGAAGCAAGATGGCTTGGGATCTGTTTTTGAATTGTCTGCTCATGCCCACCAGAAGTTTGGTAAAACCAATGCGCTTCATTTTCACCTGCCGGGTCAGCATCCGATTAATGATGTGGATAGAGATCTGTTTAACGGGGGTCGGGAAGTGTATTGGAAGGGACGTGCACACTCGGAAGTCAAAAGTAAAAACTCTAACGGTTCTAGAGGCACAGCAAAATGCGGGTGATTGGAAATGATATCTAAAAAAATTGTAGATTATTGTAAGCAGAAGGATTGGTGGTATGACAATGCCAGCTCTGATTATGAAGCTGAACTAAATAAGCTAGGGGTCAATCTTTCGTCTGACTTTGGCCAATTTTTTCTTCACGTGGAAGATGGGCCTACTTTTATTAGTCGTGGTAAAGAAATTTATCAAATATGCTGGTTCTCCAAAAATACAAATTTTGATTTGGCACTCAAACGAAACCATGAGACGTTTAACATTCCCTCGGACTATCTTCCGCTGGATAGTTTTGAGGGCGAAAGTGGATTTTTCTATAACAAGTGCACAGGTGAGGTGATTGAAATTTCCTTAGGGGATTCATTGGTAAAATTTCAGAATGGGGAGTTGAAGCCTCAATGGTCAAATTTTAACGCATTCATGGAGAGTTTTTTGAATTGGTCTAGATGTTAGATTAGAGCTGCCAAGGCTAGTTTTTAAACAAATTATTTCGCCGCGGTTGTGGTGCGTTAATTCTCACAGTGGGCCGCACACAAAATATCTGACAGTCCCGTCGATCCCGAAGGTCATTCATACGTTACCGATGCGAAGGCTTTAAGAAAAACCCTCGGTCCCAGTCCTGTCCGTGGGGGGCAATACGAGGCGCACCGTATTATTATGTCAAACTCTAAAGATCTTAAAATATTCGCCGAGAAGAATAAAATGAATGATCTAGACATAAATGTAAACGAAAAGAGAAATGGCGTATGGTTGCCCAATACCGAGTTAATCGCAGTTCCAGGTACAGCTGCAACACCGCATAAAGGTGCCGGACTTCACAGTAACGCCTACAAACAGAGAGCTTTTAACTCTTTGCCCGGGGTAAATACCAAAGGCGAGTTTTTAACTGGGTTTGCGAATATTAAACAACGCCTGCTGATGAAGTAAATTTCAAGGGGGTTGTGTTATGAGTATTTCTGAATTGGAGTCTTTGAAAGACGAAGTTGTGGCAATGCTAAATGATATTAGTGTATGCAACTATTTTGAAAGTGATCCTGTCCATGATCGATTTTTTTCTCTAAAGGGCCGTGCTTTACAATCTTGCCTCTCGAGTTGGAAATGTCGGGTGTAACGCCGTCTAAAATTATCGACAAAGAGCCAGCCAACAAGAAAAATCTATTCAAGCACTACGTAAGTGATGGTACTGTAGTCAAGATTGAAAGTTACGACTCGGGTGGCTTTCTTGACGAGGCTGAGATAGTAAATAAAATATATGATAGGTTTATATCTCTCAGGAAAAATAAGAACGATGAAGTCCTATCTTTTAAGGTTGTAGATCTTGACTGTGGAACAGTTGTTCGAGGCTGTAGAGTGGATGGTGATTTTGAATACTGGGTGTACCGTTATGGATGGAAGGATAATGTAATTGATACGATTGTTTCGTTTGCGAGTAACAGTGTGGCGGGTACGGTGATTCAAACTGAATTTATAGTTTGAATCAGGTTTCTAGACTGTTTTTTGTGGCGAATGGTACAGAGGTAAACGTTTACATACGTATGTTGAAGATTGAGGATGGTGAATGATAGACTCCCAGAATATTAAGAGAATTAGTTGGGGTTTTTTTGGGTTCTTGGTTTTTTTATGGCATTTGGACCTTCAAATTTAAAGTATTTTTGGCAAGCATTTTTTATTGTGTCGTTGCTCGCATTCATGTGTACTATATATCTTATCTATGTGTGTGAGAGAATTACTTTTTATTTGACTTCGATACTTGTTGCGGTAGTAGGTGCCTTTATATATATGTCCTGTACGGCAGCTTATTTGATTGGTGCAAGTTTCTGGGGAAAGACAAGTATCGCTGCCCTTATGGTAGGGCTTTTTCCAATGGGCGTCACATGGCTAACATATTTGGTCTTGGCAAATGGCAAATCGTCATTTCATCCATTCGAATATGATGGAATCAAGGTGCAGCCACGTCCGCAAAACAAGCAAAAAACATCGGCCGCATATAGCCCTCTTTTGGTGGCTGGCGCAACCACCTTGGCGGCGAGTATTTTTACTAAATCATCCGGCTTCCTCACTACCGGTATGGTTGCGATGTTTGGGTTGCTGGCTTTTTCAGTCGCGTTACTGTTCCTCGCGCGCCATATAATCAGAGGCCTGCGCACTCTCCGCATCCAGGAAAAAACCATGCCCACCCCCTACACCTTCATGAAAATCGACGAAATTCGCGAAGCACGCAGTCGGTGGTGGCTCAGCAGGTTATTCAAGTGGGCGGCTGCCTGGCGCAAGTCGCCGGGTGCCTGATTTTCGATGATCACCACGTGCAGGCGGCGCAGAACAGGCGCCTGTTCAAGCAGGCTATGTCTTTTGGTCAGACGGGCCAGGTTGGATGGGCCACTTTGGATCACATTCCGAATGTGGGTTATGTTCGATCAGCTGGCTGTGATTCCAGAGTTCAAGCCAGATGTATCACACGTGCAATAATTTCCTATACTTGGAGATGTTTTTGTTCAAGTTGGCCCTGTCGGTGCGCATACATCCGGCGGACGACTGTACCGAGGCGGGGGAAGTCACATTCTGTTTTTTAATTATCAGGATAGGGCTAAGATGAAGTCGGTAGGAAAACCAGGAGCGCTACATGCTAGTGGTTA
The DNA here is from genome assembly GCF_016651255.1 of Pseudomonas sp. TH10. GTDB lineage: Bacteria > Pseudomonadota > Gammaproteobacteria > Pseudomonadales > Pseudomonadaceae > Aquipseudomonas. Next base: position 3,308 of record NZ_JAEKEG010000075.1, on the reverse strand, counting down.
TGGAGGTTAAATGAGCGTTATTGAAAATTTTTCTGTAATAGACAATCTTGGATCGTATGATCGCGCTGCTAACCCTCACGGTTTAAGCGTCCGGGAGCTTTTGCCTACGGGAGTCTCATGGTCGTTTCTTGAATGTTCGTACAAGATCAAAAATCCCCACAAACTGATTCCTAAATTATTACTGGACGGTATTGGCATAGCGGTCGTAATTGCTCCTTTTGATATACATGAAAATAAGGCCCTGATTGTCAAGCCTGGGGGAGACCTAATGTGGGACGTCCGTGCTGCTGCAAAAGCTATAATTGGCCAAGGTGTCTTTTCTGATGTGCGTTATGTATCCGGGTCGCTGTGTTTTTTTGTAAATATTAATGGCTTGGATTACAGATTTTCGTTTGATGTTGTTTCTGGAGCAGTCGGTGTGTTAACTCCTTCATATTGAATTCATCGCATAATCATCTGATTGGAGTATTTTCCTGATTTTGTATTTCGTTTTTTTTTTTTTTTTGCCTTGATGTTTTGTATTCGGGGGAGTAACCTTGTCTTCAGCGAAATTATTGCTTGCCATGTGTCACACTCTATATGTGGGCGTCAGCGTTGACTGAGAGTTTTTGCAATTCAAAGAGCGGCCAATGGATAAACATAAGATGCTGGGTTTGTTACTGGATGTGCTAGATGAGTTGCGACTTATTAAGGGAGGACGTGGGGAAAACCCTCTTTACTCGGTGATTAGTAGTTACGAAGAAGCGGTGCGGAATTTGGAGAAGGATGAGTTTACTGAAAATCCAATCAAAAATTCACCTCGAGTATATTTAGAAATCTATAGCGACTATGATAATCCCTTGCTTCAAAAAATGGATGATGCACAGCGACAATTAAATTTTTTCGTTGTGGCTGGTATTCGAAAGTGAAGTGGCAATTGATGCGCTGGCTAATCTTTGCCGAAATTCACCGGAGGGTGCGACAGTAGATGAAAACCGGAGGAAGGTGATGAGCTCAGTATGGGATTACTTGGCGACCTTGGAGGGCTGGTGGCATGAAAGATTCTAAAAAAACTGTTGAACTGGTTGGTCGAGCTATAGCCGGTATTGATGAGGCACTACTACGTCACCGTAAAGATGTTTCCTCAAGCACAACTGTCAATCAACTTGTCATATTTAAGCGCAGCTTACTGCATATTTTGAATATGATTGCTTCGGGCAATATCCCCCACAACAGTAATCGTGAGCTTGGATTGGCGCGGGTTATTGTAGATCAGTGGACTGAGAATCTTGAGCTGGGGCTACTGATTATTGATGCAGAACAAGCTTACAAGAACTTGTAAGCGCGCTCTAGTCTGAGGCCTGGTGCCGAGACCTAGAAATCAGTGGGTTTTGAATTTTCTTTAAGATTGTTTTTTGCAATTACTTCAGTATGGTTTGGTAGTGCCAATTACTACTTTGCGCTAACAAGGTTGTAAGTGAGCTCTGAGCGCTACAAACTAGATATATGCAGTTCTCGGAACTGTTTTTTTCTGAAAGCTTTGCCGCATTTCATGAGTCCGTGATTAAGTTTGCAGGAATCGCGCTAAGTTTGAAAAGAGGGTCAGCAATTTCATATGAATAAAAAAATCTCCGTCAGCACGGACACTGCCACCATCGTGATATTCGACCTTGCCGCTATCAAGCATAGAATTACAGATGCGCCGGACTGGTGGAGTATCTTGGAAGATGAAATATTTGAAATGAATGCTGGTAATATAGCGTTTTTTGGCATGGGGCAGGATGGTAATTTCACTATTAATATAGTGAGTGATATAGGCTTTGACTTCGGGTCATTGTTTGTTGACTTTCCTTCTGGTCAGGTATTCATTGGTGCAGGAGAAGATACGACAGGTGGAGGCTTGGAGCCTGATTTTTTCTGAAGCTATTCAGGGGGACATAATAAATCTAAGTTCCGGATTTTATCTGGTTAAATATAAAAGAGTGGCTGACTGTTTGGAGCTTGCATTTCTTCCGTCAAAGCAGAAACTTAATTATTTTAACGATCCAATAAAGCTATGAGCCGTGGGCGACGCCCTCATCCGTCGGAACGCCTACCGCGAAATAATCCCATGATCAATCGCATACTTCACCAGCGCCGCCGGCTTATCAATATTTAACTTACGACGAATACTCAAACGATGCGTCTCCACAGTCCGCACGCTGATATCCAGTTCCCGCGCCATTTCCTTGTTGTTCAGCCCTTGGGCCATTTTGTACAGCACCTGGCTTTCCCTAGGAGTCAGTTCGTTGTCGGTGTTTTTGTCGGCGATCAGGCGCTGGGCGATTTCGGCGCTGTAGAAGGAGCCGCCGTTGGTGATGGCGTCGATGGCGGCGATGATTTCCCGGGAGGGTGAGTTTTTCAGGACGTAGCCGCTGGCGCCGGCGCGCACGGATTCGCTGACGTATTCGTGATTGTCGTACATGCTCAGCACCAGCACTTTGAGCGCCGGGTAGCGGTTGCGCAGCAGCCGGGTGAGTTCCAGGCCGTTCATGTCCTTGAGGCCGATGTCGACCAGCACCAGGTCGGGTTGGCAGCGCCCGATCATGGCGATGGCGTCTGCGCCGTTTTCGGCTTCACCGACGACTTCCAGGTTGGCCATGACTGACAGCAGGGCCTTGATGCCGTCGCGGACCAGGGAGTGGTCGTCGACCAGGGCGACGCGGATCGGGGAGGGCAGGTTCATCGCGGCTATTCACTCTTGTTGTGGTGGTGATCAGCGGGGAGCGCCGGTGGATTTCAGGGGCAGCAGCACGTCGAGTTCGCTGCGGCCCGGTGTTGATGTCAGGGTGAACTGGCCGCCGAAGTGGTCGACTCGCTCGCGGATATTACGCAGGCCGATGCCGGTGTGGCGACGTTCGACTTGGGCGACGTTGAAGCCGATGCCGTCGTCGACCAGGGTCAGGCGCACGCCCTGTGGGCAGCCGTGCAGGGTGATGTCGACGTTGCTGGCCTGGGCGTGGCGTTCGATGTTGGTCAGGCCTTCCTGGACGATGCGAAACAGCGAGACGGCGGCGCCGTCGACGAGGTCGCAGGCGAATTCGTTGTCGTTGTAGTTCACTTTGAGGCCGCTGCGCTGTTCGAATTCGGCGGCGAGTTGGCCAATTGCGGCGGGCAGGCCGAGGGTGTCGAGCAGGGATGAGCGCAGGTCATGGGACAGGCTGCGCACTTCGCCGATGGCTTCGCCCAGGCGTTCGGTGGCTTCGCGCAGGATGCCCAGGCCGCGATCCTGGCCGTTTTCCAGCACCAGGCTGGCCAGTTCGAACTGGAATTTGATCGACACCAGCACC
>NZ_JAEKEG010000074.1 GCF_016651255.1 Pseudomonas sp. TH10 | reverse complement strand
TGCCTCTTTCATGCCTACACACCCATTTTCGCCGTAACGAATCTGACCACCGCTCCGAACTGGCGGATTGCCTGCGCAAGACCGCCTCATAGAAACGATGGAACTTTGCCGAGAAATCGCCCACTGAATCCGGTAGGCTCCGCATTTTACTGAAATAGATTGGAGAGTTTCCTCATGGCTAAAGCCACTGCCCGCCACATCCTGGTTGCAAGCGAAGACAAGTGCAACGAACTCAAGTCCCAGATCGAAGGCGGCGCTGACTTCGCTGAAGTCGCCAAAGCCAACTCCACCTGCCCTTCCAGCCGTCAGGGCGGCGACCTGGGTTCGTTCGGTCCTGGCCAGATGGTCAAGGAATTCGACACCGTGGTTTTCAGCGCGCCGATCAACGTCGTGCAAGGCCCGGTGAAAACCCAGTTCGGTTATCACCTGCTGGAAGTCACCAGCCGTCAGGACTGATCCCTCGTCCGGTTTGCTGTGCAACGGCCCGCCCTTTGGTGGGCCGTTGTGTTTGAGTTACACGATTGGGCTGGCGACTGACGCGCCTCTCGCGTACAAATTGCGCATATCGATCACCCGGCTTTAAGGCTGACAATGCGACTGGCTTTTTCCACATTGATGTTCACTGCCGTGGCTCTGCTGTTGAGCGCCGCTGGTGTGAACGCCGCACCGCAACATGCGTTGACCGTCTACGGCGAACCCGCCAAATACCCGGCCGGCTTCAGCCACTTCGACTACACCAATCCGCAGGCCCCGAAAGGCGGGACAATGCGCCGCTCGGCGGTCGAAATCGGTCACTTCGATCACATGCTGCCGTACATCGACAAAGGCATCGGCGTCACCCAGATCGACGGCATGCTCTATTCCCCTTTGGGCCAGCGTTCGATGGACGAGCCTTACACCGTCTACGGCCTGGTCGCACAACAGATGGAGCGCTCGGAAGACGGTTTGTCCTTGCGGTTCTACATCAACCCCAAAGCGCGTTTCGCCGATGGCAAACCGATTACCGCCGAAGACGTGCGCTATACCTTCGACCTGCTGATGACCCAGGGCAGCCTGCGCTATCGCAGCCAGTTCGCCGATGTCAAAGGGGTGGAGATCGAAGCACCGCTGACGGTGCGTTTCGATTTCAAAAGCAATGAAAACCGCACCTTGCCGCTGGACATCGCCACCCTGCCGGTATTTCCCGAGCATTGGTGGAAGAGCCGTGATTTCGCCGGCGGTGGCGGCTATGAACCCCCGCTGGGCAGCGGCCCGTATCGTGTCGGCAAGGTCGACTCCGGGCGCAGCATCACCTTTGAACGCAATCCCGACTGGTGGGGCAAGGACCTGCCGGTCAGTCGCGGACTCTACAACTTCGACCATTTCAGCATCGAGTACTTCGGCGACACCGATGTAGCCCGCCAGGTGCTGCGCGGCGGCGCCTATGATTACAACCGTGAGTTCTCTGCCACCGGCTACTCCATCGGTTACGACAGCCCGGCCCTGAGTGACGGGCGCCTGCAAAAGGCCCACCTGGCCACCGAGGCACCGCAGTCGGCGCAGGGCTTCGTGTTTAATCTGCAACAACCGGTGTTTCAGGACCGCCGCGTGCGACAGGCGCTGGCCATGCTCTGGGATTTCGAGTGGAGCAACCGGCAGATGATGCGCAACATGTACATCCGCCAGCAGAGCTACTTTTCCAACTCTGATCTGGCGGCGCGGCAACTTCCCGATGCGGCAGAGCTGAAAATCCTCGAACCCTTGCGCGGACAGGTTCCCGACGAGGTCTTCACTCAAGTCTTCCAAGCCCCGAAAACCGATGGCAGCGGCCTGATTCGCGACAAGCAGTTGCAGGCCCTCGAACTGCTTGAGCAGGCCGGCTGGAAACCCGAGGGCGATCAACTGGTGAATGCCGAAGGCAAGCCGCTGAGCTTCACCTTCCTGGTCAGCCAGAACGGCATTGACCGCTTGCTGCTGCCGTACAAGCGCACGCTGAAGCAGATCGGCATCGACCTGAACATCCGCCGCATCGATGCCTCCCAGTACGTCAACCGTCTGATGAGCCGTGACTACGACATGATCGTCACCGGTTATCCCGTCACGACGTCTCCGGGCGGTGAGCTGCTCAACTACTTCGGATCGATTTCGGCCAATGATCCCGGTGCCAACAACTACATGGTGCTGAAAAATCCGGCGGTCGATACCTTGATCAACGGTTTGATCCGCGCCTCGACCCAGAGCGACATGCTGCATTACGCGCATGCGCTGGATCGGGTGCTGCAATGGAACTTCTACTGGATTCCCAACTATTACCCACCGGGGACTTCCACGGTCTGGTGGAACCGTTTCGGCATACCGGCGGTACAAGCGAGCAACGATGAAGCCATCGAGAGCTGGTGGGAGATCAGCAGCACGCCGCTGACCAACCAACAGATGACCGCCGAAAAAATCGCTCGCGGCAGACCCGGAGGCGCGCACTGATGTGGGCTTACATACTGCGGCGTCTGCTGCTGATCATTCCGACGCTGGTAATCATCCTGTTGGTCAATTTCGTGATCATCCAGGCCGCGCCCGGCGGGCCGGTCGAACAGGCCATTGCTCATTTGCAAGGCATTGGCGGCGCCAGTGTCGGCGGCAGTTCCAGCGAGACCATGAGCAGCACCTCGCGCGCCAGCCGTGGCCTCGATCCGCAACTGATCAAGGACATCGAAAAACAGTACGGTTTCGACAAACCGGCGCACGAACGCTTGTGGCTGATGCTCACCAGCTATGCACGACTGGACTTCGGCAAGAGCTTTTTCCGCGGCGCCACGGTCACCGACCTGATCCTGGAAAAGATGCCGGTGACCATTTCCCTGGGCCTCTGGGCCACGCTCATCACCTACCTGGTGTCGATACCGCTGGGCATCCGCAAGGCGGTGCACCACGGCAGCCCATTCGATATCTGGAGCAGCACCGCGATCATCATCGGCTATGCGATGCCGGCGTTCCTGTTCGCGATGTTCCTGATCGTCATGTTCGCCGGCGGCACCTCACTGAACTGGTTTCCGGTGCGGGGCCTGGTCTCGGACAACTTCGAATCGCTGTCCACCGTGGGCAAGATCGCCGACTACTTCTGGCACTTGGTGCTGCCGGTCACGGCACTGGTCATTGGCGGGTTCGCCACCCTGACCATCCTTACCAAAAACTCCTTTCTCAACGAAATCACCCGCCAATACGTGGTCACCGCCAGGGCTAAAGGCCTGAGCGAGCGCCGCGTGCTGTACGGGCATGTGTTTCGCAACGCGATGTTGCTGGTGGTATCGGGGATTCCACAGGCATTCATCAGCGTGTTCTTTGCCGGGTCCCTGCTCATTGAGGTGATCTTCTCGCTCGACGGCCTCGGTCGCATGAGCTACGAAGCGGCCGTGTCGCGGGACTACCCGGTGGTGTTCGGTTCGCTGTTCATCTTCACCCTCTTCGGACTCTTGATAAAACTGATCGGTGACCTTTGCTACACCCTGGTCGATCCGCGCATCGACTTCGCCGCGAGGAACGCCTGATGTTCAAGCTCTCGCCCCTGGGCCGTCGTCGTTTCGAACGTTTCAAGAAAAACCGCCGCGGCTGGTGGTCGTTGTGGCTGTTTATCGGCCTGTTTCTGCTAAGCCTCGGAGGCGAACTGATCGCCAACGACAAGCCGTGGGTGGTCAGCTATCAGGGCCAATGGTATTTCCCGGTGCTCAAGCGATACACCGAGCAGGAGTTTGGCGGGCAATTGCCGTTTCAGGCTGATTACCGCAGCGACTATGTGCAGAACCTGATTGAAAAAGATGGCGGCTGGATGCTGTTCCCGCCGATTCCGTTCAGTGACGACACACCCAACTACGACCTCAATCAACCGGCCCCGAGCCCGCCGTCGATCAGTCAATTGGCTGGGCACCGACGATCAGGCGCGGGATGTATTGGCACGGGTGATTTTCGGCGCGCGGGTGTCGATTCTGTTTGCGTTGATGCTGACAGTTGTCAGTGCGTTGATCGGCATCGCCGCCGGCGCCCTGCAAGGTTATTACGGTGGCTGGGTCGACCTGATCGGACAACGCTTGCTGGAAGTCTGGAGCGGCTTGCCAGTGCTCTACCTGTTGATCATTCTCTCGGGGTTCGTCGAACCGAATTTCTGGTGGTTGCTCGGGATCATGGCGCTGTTTTCGTGGCTCGCTCTGGTGGACGTGGTGCGCGCCGAGTTCTTGCGCGGCCGCAACCTGGAATACGTCAAAGCCGCGCGGGCGCTGGGTTTGAGCGACCGCAAAGTGATCGTCCGGCACATTCTGCCCAACGCCATGAACGCGACGCTGAGCTACCTGCCGTTCATTCTGACCGGGGCGATTTCCACCCTGACAGCGCTGGATTTCCTCGGCTTCGGCATGCCGGCCGGCAGCGCGTCCCTGGGCGAGCTGATCGGTCAGGGCAAACAAAACCTGCAAGCACCGTGGCTCGGGTTGACGGCGTTCTTCACCCTGGCGCTGATTCTTTCCTTGCTGGTGTTCATTGGCGAAGCACTGCGCGATGCCTTTGATCCACGCTCCTGACGCGGTTAATGACATGACGGACAACCTGATCGAAATCCGCGACCTCAACGTCGCCTTCCACGGCCAAAGCGCAGTGCGCAACCTGTGCCTGGACATTCGCCCCGGCGAGTGCCTGGCGCTGGTCGGCGAATCGGGCTCGGGCAAATCGGTGACGGCTCATTCGATCCTGCAACTGCTTCCCGAGACCGGCACCGAGACCACCGGCAGCATCCGCTATCATGGCAAAGAGCTGCTCGGCGCCGACCCCAAGGTGCTGCGCGAATTGCGCGGCAACCGGATCGCGATGATCTTCCAGGAGCCGATGACGTCGCTCAATCCCCTGCACAGCATCGAGAAGCAGATCGGCGAAACGCTCCTGCTGCACAAGGGCCTGACCGGCAAACCGGCCCAGGCACGCATCCTCGAGCTGCTGCACCTGGTGGGCATTCAAAAACCTGCGGAGCGGCTCAAGGCCTACCCGCATCAACTGTCCGGGGGCAACGGCAAAGGGTGATGATCGCCATGGCCCTGGCCTGCGAACCGCAACTGCTGATCGCTGACGAGCCCACCACCGCGCTCGACGTCACGGTGCAGCGCAAGATTCTGCTACTGCTCAAATCCCTGCAGCAGCGCCTGGGCATGTCCCTGTTGCTGATCAGCCACGATTTGAACCTGGTGCGCAGCATCGCCCAACGCGTGTGCGTGATGAAGGCCGGGGAGATCGTCGAACAGGCGCCCTGCGAAACCCTGTTCAACGAACCGAAACACCCCTACAGCTGCGTCTTGTTGAATGCCGAGCCGGAAGGCGAAGCATTGCCCCGGGACGAGCGCGAGAATGTGCTGGAAGTCGATGACTTGAACGTCAAGTTCCTGCTCGGTGGCGGGCTGTTTCAGCGCAAGCAGTACCTGCGCGCGGTCGATGGCATCAGTCTGAACATCCAGCGTGGCAAGACCCTGGGCATCGTCGGCGAATCCGGCTCAGGCAAATCCACACTGGGGCAGGCGATCCTGCGTTTGCTCGACTCCGAAGGCAGTATTCGCTTCCAGGGCCAGGCCCTCGAAGGGCTGGATCAGAAACAGCTGCGGCCATGGCGCCGACAGATGCAGGTGGTTTTCCAGGATCCTTTCGGCAGCCTCAGCCCACGGATGTCAGTGGCGCAGATCATCAGCGAGGGCCTGGAGGTGCATTGCCAGTCCACCGCCGAGGAATGCGACGAGCAAGTCATCCGCGTGCTCGAGGAAGTCGGCCTCGACCCGCAGAGCCGCCACCGCTACCCCCACGAGTTCTCCGGTGGTCAGCGTCAACGCATTGCCATCGCCAGAGCACTGGTGCTGAAACCGGCGCTGATTCTGCTCGACGAGCCGACCTCGGCACTCGATCGCACTGTGCAGAAACAAGTGGTGGCCCTGCTCCGCCAGCTTCAGGAAAAACACGGCCTGACCTACCTGTTCATCAGCCACGACCTGGCAGTGGTGCGCGCCCTCGCCCACGACATGATCGTGATCAAGGACGGCAAAGTGGTCGAACGCGGTGCCAGCCATGAGGTGTTCGATTCGCCGCAGCATCCGTATACCAAGGAGTTGCTGGCAGCGGCGTTGCTTGGCGTGCCGGCATCATGAACACCACCGAAAGTCTCAAGGACTACCAGCGCGTGCGCCTGCTGGCGATCCGCTCGCTGTTCGAGATCATCGAGCAATCGAGCGAAGGCACGGTCATCGTCGACCGCGATGCCAACATCGTCTGGATGAACGAGCGCTACGCCCGCCGCTTTGGCCTGGAATCGGCTGAAGTGGCGATTGGCAAGCCATGCGAAAGCGTCATCCCCGGCAGTCTGCTGCGCGAGGTGGTGCGCACTGGCCGGCCGATCCTGCTCGATATGCAGGACACCCCCAAGGAGCCGCTGGTGGTCATGCGCCTGCCGATCCATGACGACACCGGTGTGGTGATCGGAGCGATCGGCTTTGCGCTGTTCGACGAGTTACGCAGCCTCTCGCCCATGCTCAAGCGCTACATGAGCATGCAAGAGGAACTGGCCTCGACCCGCTCGCTGCTGCGGGCACGCCAGAGCAAATACAACTTTGCCCACTTTATCGGCACCAGCACCGCGACTCTCGAAGTCAAGCGCCGTGCACGACGCGGTGCCAGCGCCGATTCTCCGGTGTTACTGCTCGGCGAAACCGGCACCGGCAAGGAGTTGCTCGCCCAAGCGATTCACAGCGCGTCGCCACGGGCGCACAAGGCGTTTGTCAGCATCAATAGTGCGGCGATTCCAGAGGCGTTGCTGGAGGCAGAGTTTTTCGGCACGGCGCCCGGCGCCTTCACCGGCGCTGACCGCAAGGGTCGCACCGGCAAATTGCAGATCGCTCAGGGCGGCACGTTGTTTCTCGACGAGATAGGCGATATGCCCCTGCCCTTGCAGAGCAAGTTGCTGCGCGTGCTTCAGGAGAAGGAGTTCGAGCCAGTGGGCTCCAACGAAATGATCCAGAGCGACGTGCGCGTCATCGCGGCGACTTCCACGGATCTGGAAGCGGCGATCAAGCGCGGCGAGTTTCGTGCCGACCTGTATTACCGCCTCAATGTCTTGCCGATCCATGTGCCGCCGTTGCGTGATCGCCCAGGCGACCTGCCAGCCCTGAGCGAGGCGATCCTTGAAGAGCTGCGCAGCCAGCATGAACTCAACCACGAGGCCCTGGCGCTGTTGGCGCAACACGCCTGGCCGGGCAACATTCGCGAACTGCGCAATGTGCTGGAGCGGGCGGCATTGCTCAGTGATGATCTGATCCTCGATGCCGAGGAAATACGGGCGGCAATCGGCACGTTGACCCCGGTGGAGCGGGCGGCGCCACCGGTGATCGTGACAGCCGCGCATGAGACGTTCAGCCAGGCGCGGGAGCGTTTTGATCGACAACTGATTGAATCAGCCCTGGCGCAATGTAGCGGCAAGGTCATTGATGCGGCGGTGCTGCTGGGGTTGGGGCGGTCGACGTTGTACAAGAAGATGGTCGCTTTGGGGATTGCAGAGTCTCACTTATGAGACATTAGTCTCTATGGGTAGATAGGCCCTCACCGCGGGCAAGTCTCGCTCCCACAGGTGCGAGGCCTAACTCATCTTTTGCTGTCTCCAGGGTTCTGTGGAGCAAGGCTTGCCCTCGATGGCGCCCGCCCAGCCGAAACGATTCTCCAATCAGAGACAAAAACCTTCACCCCATTCTCAATCAAACAATAATTTCGTTATATTTCAATGAGTTGTACCACTGGCACGAAACTCGCTATAGCGTCTCCTACCAAGCCTTACCCAAAAAAATAACAATTCAGGAGACACACCATGAGTGTGATCATCGCCTTGGCAGCCCTGGCGCTGCTAATGCTGGCCGCCTACCGCGGCTACAGCGTCATCCTCTTTGCCCCTATCGCCGCCCTCGGCGCCGTCCTGCTTACCGACCCTTCCGCCGTTGCACCTGCCTTCACCGGCGTGTTCATGGAAAAAATGGTCGGCTTCATCAAACTGTACTTTCCGGTGTTCCTGCTCGGCGCCGTGTTCGGCAAGTTGATCGAGCTGTCGGGGTTCTCGCGTTCGATTGTCGCTGCTGCCATTCGCCTGCTCGGCACCCGCCAGGCGATGCTGGTGATCGTGCTGGTCTGCGCCCTGCTCACTTACGGCGGCGTGTCACTGTTTGTTGTGGTGTTTGCGGTGTATCCGTTTGCGGCGGAGATGTTCCGTCAGAGCAATATTCCCAAGCGCCTGATCCCCGCGACCATCGCCCTCGGCGCGTTTTCGTTCACCATGGACGCCCTGCCCGGTACGCCGCAAATCCAGAACATCATCCCCAGCACTTTCTTCAACACCACTGCATGGGCGGCGCCGTGGCTGGGTGTGATCGGCACGATTTTCGTGTTCTGCGCCGGCATGCTGTTCCTTCAGCGTCAGCGCAACAAGGCGCAACGGGCCGGCGAAGGCTATGGCACCGAGCTGCGCAACGAGCCGGAGACGGCCGAAGACATCAAGCTGCCAAACCCATGGATCGCCCTGTCGCCATTGTTGGCCGTGGGCGTCATGAACCTGTTGTTCACTCAATGGATTCCGCAGTGGTACGGCAAAACCCACAGCCTCGCGTTGCCCGGCATGGCGACACCGGTCACCACCGAAATCGCCAAATTGACCGCAATCTGGGCCGTTCAAGCGGCGTTGCTGATCGGCATTCTGATGGTGTTGGCGTTCGGCTTTAAAGCGATCCGCAGCAAACTCGCAGAAGGCAGTAAAAGCGCCGTCAGCGGCGCGCTGCTGGCGGCGATGAACACAGCCTCGGAATACGGTTTCGGCGCGGTGATCGCTTCGCTGCCGGGCTTTCTGGTGCTGGCCGACTGGCTTAAACAGATCCCCAACCCCTGGTCAACGAGGCGGTTACCGTGACCTTGCTCGCGGGGATTACCGGCTCGGCGTCCGGGGGCATGAGCATTGCCCTGGCGGCCATGTCAGAACAATTCATCAGCGCAGCCAATGCCGCCAACATTCCCCTGGAAGTGCTGCACCGGGTGGCCGCCATGGCCAGTGGCGGCATGGACACCTTGCCGCACAACGGCGCGGTGATCACCTTGCTGGCGGTCACTGGCCTGACGCACCGCGAAGCCTATAAAGACATTTTCTGTATTACGCTGATCAAGACCCTGGCGGTTTTCGTAGTGATCGGCACTTTTTACGCCACTGGCATTGTGTGAGGTATTGATGACGACTCTTTCAGGCAAGACTGCACTGGTTACCGGTTCCACCAGCGGCATCGGCCTCGGCATCGCGCTGAGTCTGGCCAAGGCCGGCGCCAATCTGATTCTCAACGGTTTCGGCGATGCCTCCAAAGTCATCGCCGACGTCAGCCAGTTTGGCGGCAAGGTCGGCCATCACCCGGCCGACGTCAGCGACCCGGCCCAAATCGCCGAGATGATCGCCTACGCCGAGCGTGAATTCGGTGGTGTCGACATTCTGGTCAACAACGCCGGCATTCAACATGTCGCCGCCGTGGAGGAGTTCCCCGTCGAGCGTTGGGATTCGATCATCGCCATCAACCTCTCCTCGGTATTTCACAGCACTCGTCTGAGCCTGCCGGGCATGCGCAGCAAGGGCTGGGGGCGGATCATCAACATCGCCTCGGTGCATGGGCAGGTCGGTTCGACCGGCAAGGCTGCCTACGTGGCGGCCAAGCACGGGGTGATCGGTTTGACCAAAGTGGTCGGCCTGGAAACCGCCACCACCGGGGTGACCTGCAACGCGATCTGCCCGGGCTGGGTGCTGACGCCGCTGGTGCAGAAACAGATCGATGATCGGATTGCCAAGGGCGTTGACCCGCAGCAGGCGCAGCATGATTTGCTGGCGGAGAAACAGCCATCTCTGGAGTTCGTCACGCCGCCGCAACTGGGTGAACTGGTGCTATTCCTGTGCAGTGACGCGGGCAGCCAGGTGCGCGGGGCCGCTTGGAATATCGACGGTGGGTGGTTGGCTCAGTAGCCAGGCAGGGCCAAAGTCTGCTCCCTCAGGCGATATGCAAAACCTGTGGGAGCAAGGCTTGCCCACGATTGGATTTCAAAATAAAAAAAGAGGCCAGGCCATGTCCACCATCCTTTGGCAACCCGATGCCGACCGCATTGGCAAGACACGCATGGAAGCGTTTCGGCGCTTTATCAATCTACGCCATCACCTGCATGTCGATGACTACCCTGCCCTGCACCAATGGTCCATCGATCAGCGGGTGGACTTCTGGCAAGCCATTGTCGACTTTTTCGACATCCGCTTTCACGAGCAACCGGACTGCGTGCTGCTCGAAGGCGCACAGATGCCCAGTGCCCGGTGGTTCCCCGGCGCCACGCTGAACTTCGCCGAGCACCTCTTGCGGCGCCGCGATGATGCGGTGGCCGTGGTTGCCATCGCAGAAAACGGTCAGCGCGAACAGCTGACCTGGGCGCAACTCAGTGAACACGTCGCCGGATTGCAGAACAGCCTGAAGGCTGCCGGCGTCGGCCTGGGTGACCGGGTGGCCGCATGCATGCCCAATACCTGGCAAACCCTGGTGGCGATGCTCGCCACCACCAGCCTGGGGGCCATCTGGTCTTGCTCCTCACCTGACTTCGGCACCCAGGGCGTCATCGACCGCTTTGGCCAGATCGAACCAAAAGTGCTGATCACCTGCGGCGGATATCGCTACGCCGGCAAGGACATCGAGCAAACCGCCAAGGTCAATGAAATCCTCGAACGGCTGCCGTCCCTGCAACAGCTGATCGTTGTTCCTTACGCTCGGCCACAGGCGCGTGTCGACGACTTCCATACACCGGCCAATGTCAGCCTGTGGCAGGACTTCTACGAAGTTGGTGGCGAGCCTGATTTCATCTCCGTGCCTTTCGCTCACCCGCTCTACATCCTCTACTCCAGCGGCACCACCGGTGTGCCGAAATGCATCATCCACAGCACCGGCGGCGTGTTGTTGCAGCATGTGAAAGAACACGGCTTGCACGTCGATCTGGGCCCCGGCGACCGTTTGTTTTATTACACGACGTGCGGCTGGATGATGTGGAACTGGCTGGTTTCGGCGCTGGCGGTGGGCAGCGCGGTGGTGCTGTACGACGGTTCGCCGTTCCATCCTGGTCCGGAACGCCTGGTCGACCTGATCGACGATGAACGCATCAGCGTCTTTGGCACCAGCCCGAAGTTTCTCGCGACTCTGGAAAGCAGCGGCCTGAAGCCCCGGCACAGCCACGACCTGGGCAGCCTGAAAACCCTCCTGTCCACGGGCTCGGCCTTGTCGCCGCAAAGCTACGACTACGTCTACCGCGACATCAAGAGCGACCTGTGCCTGGCCTCGATGTCTGGGGGCACCGACATCGTCTCGTGCTTCGTCATCGGCAACCCGCTATTGCCGGTGCGCCGTGGCGAAATGCAGGGCAAGAGCCTGGGCATGGCCATCGAAGTGTGGAACGACGAAGGCCAGCCGGTCATCGGCGAGAAAGGCGAGCTGGTGTGTACCCGGCATTTTCCGGCGATGCCGATCGGATTGTGGCATGACGCTGATGGCGAGAAACTGCGGGCCTCCTATTTCAGCCAGTTTCCCGGCGTGTGGGCCCAAGGCGACTACGCCGAGCAACTGGTGCATGGCGCAATGATAATCCACGGCCGGTCGGACGCGGTACTCAACCCGGGCGGTGTTCGCATCGGAACGTCAGAGATCTATCGCCAGGTCGAAAAAGTCCCGCAGGTCGTGGACAGCGTGGCCATCGGTCAACAGTGGCAGGATGATGTGCGGGTGGTGCTGTTCGTGAAACTGCGCGAGGGAGTGTCGCTGGATGAAGGCCTGCAACAACAGATCCGCCAGATCATCCGCGCCAATACCACGCCACGGCATGTGCCGGCGAAGATTGTCGCGGTCACCGACATTCCTCGTACCATCAGCGGCAAAGTGGTGGAGTTGGCGGTAAGAAATGTCGTGCACGGGCAGCAGGTCAAAAACACCGACGCACTGGCCAATCCCGAGGCGCTGGAGCAATACCGCAACCGCCCGGAATTGCACAACTGACAAACCGGTCACGTAGGAAGATCGGCGCGCCGAGGTAGCATCAATCCATCAGCCCCCATTCGCCAGAGGCCGGCGCCGCCCCCGGCGTCACCTCCCCATGCAGCTTCAGCCGCAGGCGCAGGTTGTTCACCGAGTCGGCATGCTTCAGCGCTTCTTCCTCGCTGATCGCGCCTTCGATGACCAGTGCGTACAGCGCCCCATCGAAGGTCTGCATCCCCGCCTCTGCGGATTTCTCCATGATGCCCCTGAGTTCGTTGAGTTCATTGCGCCGGATCAGGTCGCTGATCGTCGGCGTGCCCAGCATCACCTCGACCGCAGCCCTGCGCTGTCCATCGCGGGTTCTGACCAGCCGTTGGGAAACAAAAGCCTTGAGGTGGTTGGCCAGCGCATGCAGCAACGGCGGCCGGCGCTCTTCGGGAAACATATTGATAATGCGATCGAGCGCCTGATGGGCGTTGTTGGCATGCAGGGTCGACAGCACGAGGTGCCCGGTTTCGGCGAACGCCAGGGCGTGCTCCATGGTTTCGCGGTCGCGGATCTCGCCGATCAGCACCACGTCCGGCGCCTGACGCAGGGTGTTCTTCAATGCGGCGTGGAAGCTTCGGGTGTCGACGCCGACTTCACGCTGGTTGATGATCGAGCGCTGGTGCCGATGGATGTACTCGACCGGGTCTTCAATGGTGATGATATGGCCGCTGCTGTGGCGATTGCGATAGTCGATCAACGCGGCCAGGGAAGTCGACTTGCCCGACCCGGTGGCGCCTACGAACAGCATCAGGCCTTGCTTGAGCATGATGGTATCAAGCAGCACCGCTGGCAGGTTGAGGTCTTCGAAGCGAGGAATGTCGAGCTTGATATTGCGCGCGACGATGGACACGTCGTTACGCTGTTTGAAAATATTGACGCGAAAGCGCCCCACCCCCGGCAACGAGATCGCCAGGTTCATCTCCAGCTCCCGATCGAACTCCAGGCGCTGTTCGGCGTCCATGATGGACGCGGCAATGGCGGCGATCTCTCCCGCCTTGAACGGTTGCTCGGCCAGTGCCTGCAATATCCCATCGAACCGGGCGCTGGGCGGCGCGCCTGTGGAGAGGTACAGATCGGAGCCGTTACGGCGGGCCAGCAGCGTTAACAGTGCATCGATTTCCATGGCAAAAAACACCCGCGAAGCATTCAATTGGACAGTATGACCCCAACAGGCCACCCAGCGTCTACCACCTTGCAAGCATAATAGACGCCGCCAGACCGACATTACTGCAGGACAATTTGATGAACGCATCACCGACCGGCAGCGATGCCCAGGCCTTGATCGCCCGCACAGACTGGAGCAACAGCCCGCTCGGTGAGGCCGGTACCTGGCCGCAGAGCCTGCGTACGGCGGTGGACATCGTGCTTCACTCGCCGATGCCAATGCTGCTGTTGTGGGGGCCGCACCTGACGCAGATCTATAACAATGGCTTTGCGATGCTCGCCGGCAGCAAGCATCCGCACGCTTTCGGACAGCCGGCGCACCTGATATGGCCAGAACTTCGCGACTTTACTGACCCGATTTACAGCGCCGTCCTACAAGGCCAAGTGCGCACCTACAGCGAACGGCGCTTTACCCTGCAACGTGATGGGAAAGAATCCGACTTCTGGCTGGACCTGACCTACAGCCCGATCCGCGACGAAACCGCGCAAGTGGCTGGCATTCTGGTCACGGCCATCGAAACCAACGAACGGCGACGCATCGCGCTGGAGCTGCAACAACGCTCTGATGAAAGCCTCAGGGTTCAGCGCGAAACCGAAGAGCGCCTGCAATTGGCACTGGCGGCCACCGACGCCGTCGGCACCTGGGATTGGGACATCAGCGAAGATCGTTTCATCGCTGACGCGCATTTTGCCCAGTTGCATGGCATTGATCCGGCGCAGGCTGGCCAGTTGCCGATCAGCGATTATTTACAGGCTGTGCATCCTGAAGACCGAGCGCTGATCGCACGCAGCATCAAGCACTGCATCACCCATGGCACCGAATACGCCGAGGAATATCGCCTGCTGCAAACCGATGGCGAGATACGCTGGGTGTTCGCCCGCGGGCGTTGTTACAAGGACCACCATGGTCGGCCGGTACGCTTTCTCGGCGCGGCACTCGACCTGACCGAGCGCAAACATACTGAACAGGCATTGCGCCAAAGCCAGACGGAATTGCAGTTGATCATCAACGCCATGCCGATCCTCATCAGTTACGTCGACCACGAGGAGCGTTTCCGTCTGAACAACGCGGCATACCTGGAGTGGTATGGGCTGACGCCGCAGGAACTCTATGGCCGCACGATTCGCGAAGTGATCGGTGAAGAGGCTTACTTTCTACGCTCGCCGTTTATCGAAGAGGCACTGGCCGGGCGACCCTGCTCGTTCAGCCTGTCCACACCACACCGCGATGGCAGCAACCGCCACGCACTGATGAATTACCTGCCGCGCCACGGCGCCGACGGTGCGGTCAACGGTTTCTACATTTTTGTGATCGATGAAAGCGAACGCAGAAAAACCGAAGAAGCGCTGCGCAATCTCAATGAAACCCTTGAGGAACGCGTCACCGCGCGCACCGAGCAATTGGCGCAGGCCAATCAGCGCCTGCAGAACGAGATGTTCGAACGCGAGCGCGCCGAAGACGCCCTGCGCCATGCGCAGAAAATGGAGGCGGTCGGCCAGCTCACCGGCGGCATCGCCCATGACTTCAACAACATGCTCACAGGGATCATCGGCAGTCTTGACCTGATGCAGCGCTACATCGCCAACGGTCGCGCCAGCGAAATCGGTCGCTTTACCGAAGCAGCCGTGGCCTCGGCCAATCGCGCGGCAGCGCTGACCCACCGTCTGCTGGCGTTTTCCAGGCGTCAGTCGCTGGACCGCAAACAGCTCAACGTCAACGAACTCATTCATTCGCTGGAAGACCTGATCCGCCGCACCAAAGGCGATCACATCGAGCTGCGCCTGCAGCTGACTGAAGACGCATGGCCGGTGAGCACCGACGTCAGCCAGCTGGAAAATGCCCTGCTAAACCTGGTGATCAACGCTCGCGATGCCATGCCGGACGGCGGTGAGCTGCTGATCGAGACCGCCAATGTCTACCTGGAAGACAGCCATATCACCACCCTGGAACCGCTCAAGGCCGGGGATTACCTGATGATCGCCGTCAGCGATAACGGCACCGGGATGACACCTTCGGTACTGGCCAAGGCGTTCGACCCGTTCTTCACCACCAAGCCGATTGGCCAAGGCACAGGCCTGGGCCTGTCGATGATCTACGGGTTTGCCCAGCAGTCCGGCGGGCATGTCCACATCGACAGCGTGCCGGGCCAGGGCACCTGCGTGCGCCTGTACCTGCCTCGTCTGCAAGACATGGAGCAGCCAGACACCCTGCTGCCCTTCACAGGCGAAGCGCCGGCGGCCAATGCCGGTGAGACGGTGGTACTGGTCGAGGATGATCCGGCGGTGCGCCTGCTGGTGCTGAACCTGCTCAAGGAGCTCGGTTACCAGGCCCATGAGGCTCGGGATGCGATCGAGGCCCTGCCCTTGCTGGAGTCGGACGCGCGGGTCGACCTGCTGGTGACCGATGTCGGCCTGCCGGGCATGAACGGACGGCAACTGGCGGAAATCGCCCGTCAGCGCCGGCCCGGCCTGAAGGTGCTGTTCATGACCGGTTACGCGGAAAAAGCCGCAGAACGCCAGGGCTTTCTAGAGCAAGGGATGGACATGGTAGCCAAGCCGTTTTCGATCGACCTGCTAGCCAACAAGATTCGCGCGATGCTCGGTCAACCGGGGTAAGTTGAGGCATAATCGCCCGCCCCGCGCTGGCACCCGCCCAGTCACCACCGTTGCAAGGTACTTCCAATGAAAGCCCAAGCCCGTCACATCCTGGTGAAAACCTCGGAAGAAGCCGAGCAGCTCAAACAGCGCATTGCCAAGGGCGAAGCCTTCGATGTGCTGGCCAAAAGTACTCCACCTGCCCCTCCGGCAAACGCGGTGGTGACCTGGGTGAAGTGCGCCCCGGACAGATGGTCGGGGTGATAGACGCAGTGATTTTCAAGAAGCCATTGCGGGTGGTGCACGGGCCGATCAAGAGCAAGTTCGGTTATCACCTGGTGCAGGTGTTCTACCGGGATTGATCTAGCGGCATCAATTGCAGCCCATGCCCAGCCTCAGGCACCTCGGTCTTGACTGTTAGAAACAGGTTTCCATGCTCTCGATCACAGACAACTGCTCGTCCACCAGCAATCCCACACGCCACTTGTCGAACGTCAGGCACGGGTGCGAAGTCCCGAAGGAAATGATGTCGCCTACGCGCAACTCAACCCCCGGCGCCACGGTCATGAACGCGTGCTGGTCCATGACTGCAGTCACTTTGCAGGCACCCACGTCGTCGCCCACTGCAGGCACCACCCCCGGCTGGTAACGCCGCAACGGGACCGGCAGTCCGGCGTCATAGGCCACGTCGCGCTTGCCCAGGGCAATCACCGCAAACCCCGGCTCCGGCAGCGACTGCACGTGGGCCCAGACTTCCAGTGCCGGGCGCAGGCCTTCATGCAAGTCGCTGCGACGCTCGAGCACGCAGCACTGCGCCTCTTTGTAGATGCCGTGGTCGTGGGCCACATAGCTGCCAGGACGCAGCACACTGAGAAAGCGTCCGGCGGCATTCTGCGCCTCGAACGATTCGGCAATCAGGTCGTACCAGGCCGACCCCGAGGCCGTGATGATCGGCTTGGCGATGGCGAATGCGCCGCTGTCCTGCAACTGGACCGCCAGGCGCACCAGGGAGGTGGCGAACGCGCGGATTCCGCTCTCGGCATGATCACCGTGGATCACCCCTTCGTAGCCTTCGATACCGGTCAGTGCCAGTGCCGGTTGCGCACAGATGGCTTTGGCCAGATCAAGCACTTCCTGTTCAGTGCGGCAGCCACACCGGCCGCCGACCACGCCATATTCGATCATCACGTTCAGGCGCACGCCGCGCGAGGCGAAGTAGGCACCGAGGTCGGCGACGTTATCCGGATGATCGACCATGCAGTGAAAATCAAAGCCCGGGTCTGCCAGCAGATCCGCGATCAACGCCATGTTCGGCGTGCCGACCAGTTGATTGGCCATCAGTATCCGCCGCACGCCATGGGCGTAACCTGCACGGGCCTGGGTTGCGCTGGCCAGGGTAATGCCCCAGGCGCCAGCATCCAGTTGGCGGCGAAACAAAGCCGGCGTCATGCTTGTTTTGCCATGGGGGCGAGCTCGGCGCCGCTGTTGCGCACAAAATCCTGCATCCAGCGAATGTTGTGTTCCAGCGCTTCCCGGTGCAAAACCAGGGCCGGCAGGCTGACGTCGCGCACCAGGCTGGCGCCGGTCGGGGCCGCACCTTTTTCCACGGCGACGTTGATTGGGGCAGTAGTCATGATCGAACTCCTCGGATTTCGCGACGTCACACAGCCGCTGTCCTGCATTCGGTGACGATTCAGGCTTTTTCCTGTAGGCCACGCAATCGATCTCGACCTTGCAGTCGACCATCATGTTCGCCTGCACGCACGCCCGGGCCGGGGCATGTTCGGGGCTGAAGTACTCGGAAAACACCTTGTTGAAGCTCCAGAAATCCCGCGGGTCTTCCAGCCACACACCGGTACGAACCACGTCCTCCAGGCCATAACCGGCCTCTTCGAGGATCGCGACCAGATTCCTCATGGCCTGGTGAGTCTGCTCGACGATACCGCCGACGATAATCTCGCCATCCAGCGCCGGGACCTGGCCAGACACGTACAGCCAGCCATCGGCCTCCACGGCGCGGGCGAAGGGCCGCGGCTGGCCGCCGCCTGCAGTGCTGCCGGTGCCGTATCGAGTGATGCTCATGAATATTTCTCCTGGTCTGCATGCTGGGTGCGCCGATTCTGAACGTGCGCCATCTGAGAGATTAAATCGCAAGCAGGCTCGCTCCTACAGGAAATTGTGATCGGTCACAAAATCTGCGGGAGCGAGCCTGCTCGCAATGAGGCCTTCAAGGGCCCGGCAAGATTAAACGCTGCGAGGCACCAGCAACACGCGCGTCACCCGGCGCTCCTCAACGGCCATCACGGTCATCTGCCAGCCGTCCCACTCATGGCTGTCACCAATCGCCGGCAGGCGATCCAGCACGCTCACTACCAGGCCGGCCAGGGTCTGATAGTCCTCGGTGGGTTCTGCCGCGAAACCGGTGCGCTGGCGCACGCGCATCAGGTTCAATGCTCCGCTGACCATGAACCCACCCTGCTCCTCGATCACGTCCGGGCCTTCGACTTCACTGGCGTCGGGCAGCTCGCCGGCAATCGATTCCAGAATATCGGTCATGGTCAATACGCCGACAAAATCGCCAAACTCATTGACCACAAACGCGATATGCGTCGATGCCGCACGCATTTGCTCCAGCGCATTGAGGATCGAGTAACTGGCGAGCAGATTGATCGTCTTGCGTGCCAAATGCTCCAGATCCGGCTCTTCGCCCGCCAGATATTCCTTGAGCAACTCCTTCTTGTGCACGAAGCCCAGCGGTTCATCCACCGCACCGTTGCGAATAAGCGGCAGACGCGAATAGGACGAATGCATCAGTTTGGTACGAATGGCCTCGGCATCGTCAGCCAGATCGATGGTGTCGACATCGGCACGCACGGTCATCAGGGCGCGGATCGGGCGCTCTGCCAGTTGTAAGACGCCGCTGATCATCACCCGCTCGCGACGGTCGAACAGCTCCGCAGTCGGCGCATCACCATCATCCAGCAGATCGGAAATCTCCTCGCCAACCTCCTCCACCGCCAACTTGCGACCGCCGAGCAAGCGCATCACCGCATGGGCCGTGCGCTCGCGCATCGGCCGCAGGCCCTGCATCGAGCGTTTGCGACGGGCGCGGGCGATCTGGTTGAACACCTCGATCAAGATCGAGAAACCGATGGCCGCGTACAGATAGCCTTTCGGAATGTGGAAACCCAGACCTTCAGCGGTCAGGGCAAAACCGATCATCATCAGGAAGCCCAGACACAGCATGATCACCGTCGGGTGTGCGTTGACAAAGCGCGTAAGCGGCTTGCTCGCAACAATCATCAGACCGATGGAGATGATCACCGCGATCATCATCACCGCCAGTTCATCAACCATGCCCACTGCGGTAATGACCGCGTCCAGCGAGAACACCGCGTCGAGCACCACAATCTGCGCCACGATCGGCCAGAACATGGCATATGCGGTGTTTGTCGAACGCTCGCCAATATGGCCTTCCAGGCGTTCGTGCAATTCCATGGTGGCCTTGAACAGCAGGAACACACCACCGAACAGCATGATCAGGTCACGGCCGGAGAAGCTTTTGTCGAATACCTCGAACAATGGCTGCGTGAGCGTGACCAGCCAGGAAATACTCGCCAACAAGCCCAAGCGCATGATCAGCGCCAGGGACAGGCCAATGATTCGCGCACGGTCGCGCTGATGCGGGGGCAGTTTGTCCGCCAGAATTGCGATGAACACCAGGTTGTCGATGCCCAGCACCAACTCCAGCACGATCAATGTCAACAGGCCTAACCAGGCCGTGGGATCCGCTAACCATTCCATAAACGTCTCGATCTCTATTCAGTAAATTCAGACTGCCAGATACGGCAAAGCGCGGCGCACAGGCCGTGAAAACGCTTGGGAAATGGATATCTGGGGGCGGAAGACGGGGTGTTTCGCGTGCATCAAGACAGCGCGGTGGCGCCGGGTGAGCGGGTAACTGGGAGGCTCCGAGAGGGTGTTCATGCAAATCCTGCAGGAAAATAGGATTTCAAGCGTACAGCGGAATGCGGCCTTTTCTACACATGGAAATCATTACAAAATCTGTAGGAGCGAGCTTGCTCGCGAAAAACCTGAGGGCGCTGCAGGGTGACAGGCTTCCCGCGTTATCGTTGACGACCGTCGCGAGCGAGCTCGCCCCTACAACGAATCTGCTCGATGTACCGGCCCACAGCCGCAGATTTTTCAAATCGCCGATGGATCAAGGACAACCACGAACTCGCCTCACAGCCGTCAATCTGCCGATACCAGACCCCGGGCAAACCCACATGGCCGACCACCGATTCCGGCACTACGGCCACGCCCTGTCCCAGGGACACCAGTGCCAGCACCGCCACCAACCCGCCCGGTTGAGCCCCCAGTTTTGGCGCAAAGCCGCCCTCGGCAGCCACCTGCAACGTACCGCTGATCTGCTCGGGCAGAATAAAGGTCTCATCCTGCAGTTGCCTCGGGCTGATCACCGGCAACCGGCTTAGCCATGACTCGCCCGACACCGCCAGGACAAAACCTTCGGCATCCAGGCGCACAGCTTCCAGGCCGTCCGGCAAGGTCATGGGCGAGCGCACGTAACCGACGTCATAACGCCCATCCAGGACCATCGCCGGTAGGGCGGCCATCGGGCTTTCGCACACACTCACGCTGACGTCCGGATACTCGCGAGTGAAGGCCTGCACCTGTTTTTGCAGCAGCCCGGAATAGACTGCCGAGGCCACATATCCCAATTCAATGTGGCCGATGTCCCCGCGGCCGGCACGCCGGGCATTATTCTGCGCCGCCTCAAACTGGCGCACGGCAGCGTCCGCCTCGGGCATCAGCGCGACGCCGGCCTCGGTCAGGCTGACGTCACGTTGATGGCGATTAAACAGGCGGGTGCCTAGTTCGCTTTCCATATCCTGGATCTGCCGGCTCAAGGTCGGCGGTGCGATGCCCAGTTGCTCGGCGGCGCGGGTGAAGTTGCGCTGACGGGCGACGGCCAGGAAATAACGAAAATGGCGGATATCCATAGGCGTATTAGCTCAAAGGTAATGAAGTCGTGGCGCTCGCCTAACGCGGACGGCAGCTGGCAGCCATAAGCTTGAAGGACTTCCACCCTAGAGAACAACCGCCATGCTCGTCAAATCCCGGGTCAGCCCACGCCTGACGTTACTTACAGCCTCAGGCGTTTGCTCATTGATCGTCCTCGACACCAACATCGTCGCCGTCACCTTGCCTACCATTGCCCGCGACCTGGGGGCCAATTTTGCCGACATCGAATGGGTAGTCAGCGCCTACATGCTGGCGTTCGCCGCCTTGTTGCTGCCGGCGGGCAGTCTCGCCGACCGATTCGGCCGACAGAAAACCCTCCTGTGGGGCCTGGGCATTTTTATCCTGGCCTCTATCGGTTGCGGGGCCGCACCCAGCGCTTTGGTCCTGGACATCGCGCGGGCGATCAAGGGCGTTGGCGCAGCGCTGCTCCTGACCTCGGCCCTGGCGTCCATCGGCCATACCTTTCACGATGAGGTGGAACGGGCCAAGGCCTGGGCGTTCTGGGGTGCCTGCATGGGCGTGGCGATGACAGCCGCACCGACCCTCGGCGGGCTGATCACGGAAACCATTGGCTGGCGCTGGATTTTCTACCTCAATCTGCCGGTGGGAGCGTTCCTGATGGTGATGGTGTGGCGCGCTGTTCCCGAATCGCGCGACCCGCAGTCCGCTCGTCTGGACCCTTGGGGGAGCCTGGCCTTCAGTGCCAGCCTGCTGTGCCTGATCTGGGGGCTGATCGAGGCCAACCGCATTGGCTGGAGCAATCCGCTGACCTACGCCCGGCTCATCGGCGGCGCTTTATTGATGGGGGCGTTTGTGCTCATCGAGCGCATGCAGCAACGGCCGATGGTCGACCTACAACTGCTCCGCCACCCGCGCTTTATCGGCGCCCTGCTTGGCATGTTCGCCTACGCCGGTTGCGCCCAGGTAATGATGACGCTGCTACCGTTTTATCTGCAGAACGGCCTCGGCTTATCTGCCATCAGTTCGGGTCTGGGCATGTTGCCGTTTGCCGCGACCATGCTGATTTTCCCGAAGGTCGGCGCGCGCCTGGCCACTCAATTTACGCCGGGCGCTTTGATGGCGACCGGGCTGGCCCTGGTCGCCAGCGGCAACCTGTTGAGCGCGTTGGCCGTCAGCAGCGCCAGCTACCTGCCTTTTGCCCTGGCGATTGCAGTCACCGGTGCTGGCGCCGGGTTACTCAATGGCGACACACAGAAAAACATCATGGCGTGCGTGCCCCGCGAGCGCACGGGGATGGCATCGGGCATGAGCACCACCATGCGCTTCAGCGCCATCGTCCTGGCGATCGGCGTGTACGGTGCCCTGCTGTCGAGCCACTCCTCGCAGGTTTTGCACGGTGAACTGGCGAACCAGGCTCCGCAATGGCTGGAGCATACCCAAGGTATCAGCTCGAGAGTGGTCGCCGGGGACATGCCGGCAGCCATGAGCCTGCTGCCCGAGGCCGCTCGCACGTTGGTGGAGCCTCTGGCCCGTCAGGCATTCATCAGTGGTTTCAGCTTGTTGTTGCTGGTTGCCGGGCTATTAGCGGGATTGGGCGCGCTGGTAGTCGGCACCTTGATGCGTCACCCGATTCCGGCGCAAAGCGGTTTGTCCCTGAGCGCGAAATAAACAGGGGGAGTCATGACCGGTATTGAGTTGTCCTCTTTTAACCCGAGGACAACTCATCGCTCGATTTTTGGAAAACGGAGTACCCCATGGCGAAAATCACCCTTGCCCAGCAACTGGCAACCACCCTTGAACAGGCCGGCGTCAAGCGCATCTGGGGCCTGACGGGCGACAGCCTCAACGGCCTGACCGAAGCGCTGCGCACCATGGACAGTATCGAGTGGATGCACGTGCGCCATGAGGAGGTCGCCGCCTTCGCCGCCGGTGCCGACGCGGCGGTCACTGGCGAACTGGCGGTGTGCGCCGGCAGTTGCGGGCCGGGTAATCTGCATTTGATCAACGGGTTGTTCGACTGCCACAGGAACCACGTGCCCGTGCTGGCGATTGCCGCCCAGATCCCATCGTCGGAGGTCGGCCTTAATTACTTTCAGGAAACCCATCCCCAGGAACTGTTCAAGGAGTGCAGCCATTTCGTCGAACTGGTGAGCAACCCGGCGCAGATGCCCCATGTGCTGCACCGGGCGATGCGCAGCGCAATCCTCAACCGCGGCGTGGCGGTGGTGGTGATTCCTGGTGACGTGGCGTTGCAGGAAGTTGACGACGCCTTCAAGCCCTGGCCCGCGCTCGCCCAACCGCGCATCCTGCCGGCGCCCCATGACCTCGATCGACTGGTCGAACTATTGAGCCAAAGCAAGGCCGTTACCCTGATGTGCGGTGCCGGCTGCGCGGGCGCCCATGATCAAGTGGTGGCCTTGGCCGACGCCCTTGGCGCGCCAGTGGTGCATGCCTTGCGCGGCAAGGAACACGTGGAGTGGGACAACCCGTTCGACGTGGGCATGACCGGCCTGATTGGTTTCAGCTCCGGTTACCACGCCATGCTCAACTGCGACACCCTGGTGATGCTCGGCACCGACTTTCCCTATCGCCAGTTCTATCCCACCGACGCAACCATCATCCAGATCGACCACGACCCGCAAGCCCTCGGGCGGCGCACGGCCCTGGACCTGGGCATAGTTGCCGACGTCAGCGAGACGCTCGCGGCCCTGTTGCCACGCCTGCCCTATCGGGCTGATCGAAGCTTCCTGGAGTCGTCACTCAAGCATTACGCAAAAGCCCGCCAGGGCCTGGACGACCTGGCCCAGCCGTCGGCGCCAGGGCGTCCGATCCACCCGCAGTACCTGACCCGCCTGCTCAGTGAACTGGCAGACGAAGACGCGATTTTCACGGCTGACGTCGGCACGCCAACGGTGTGGGCTGCACGCTACCTGAAGATGAATGGCCAACGGCGCCTGCTCGGCTCCTTCAATCACGGTTCTATGGCCAACGCGATGCCGCAGGCGATCGGCGCACAGGCATCCTTCCCGGACCGCCAGGTGATTTCCCTGTCGGGTGACGGTGGTTTCAGCATGCTGATGGGGGATTTCATTTCCCTGGCGCAACTCAGGTTGCCCGTGAAAATCATCGTCTATGACAATGCCTCCCTGGGCTTTGTCGCGATGGAAATGAAGTCCAGCGGGCTGCTGGATACGGGCACCGACCTGCACAATCCGGATTTCGCGGCGATGGCCAACGCGATGGGCATCCTCGGGATTCGCGTCGAGGCCAGCGAAGACCTGGACGCGGCATTGCGTCGGGCACTGGCGCATGACGGGCCGGTACTGGTGGACGTGGTGACCGCAACCCAGGAACTGGCGATGCCGCCGACCATCAAGCTGGAGCAGGCCAAGGGTTTCAGTTTGTACATGCTCAAGGCGGTGATGAGCGGGCGTGGGGATGAGGTGATCGAGTTGGCGCGGACTAATCTGTTTCGTTGAGGGCCGGTCACGCCCTGTAGGAGCTGGCTTGCCAGCGATGGTCGTAAACGATGACACGGGGCGGCGGGATGAACCGGTCAGGCCACGAGATTAAAAGATCGCAGCCTCGTTTCTATCGGCAGCTCCTACAGGGGGACCAGTTCGTCGATGTGGCGGTAGTCGATGGTTAAGTCTGCGGCCAATTGTTTCGCTCGTGCCAAGCGAATCGGGCCGCGCTCTATGTCGATCAGCAGCCCGGGGCACTTGAGCGACGTCAGTATCGGCCACTCCTTCAACCGCCCATCGGTGACCAGCAATAGCCGCTGTTGCTCGGCGGGCAAGCGCTTTTGACGGGTAGCCAGCCATTGTTCCGCCTCGGACAGTGCTGCCAGCAAAGGTGTGCCGCCTCCGGCACCCAATTGATCCAGCCAGGCGTGCAAACCGCTGGACGCCTTTAAACCTTGTACCTGCCAGGTCGGGGTCGTACCGCTGGCGGTCAGCAGCGCCAGCCGCGCACGCTGGCGATAGGCGTCATCGAACACCTGCGCGAGCAAACCCTTGGCATCACTCAGTGCCTGGTGGCGACGAGTGGACGCAGAGGCATCGACGATCACCAGCCACAGTTCATGGGGCGAGCGAGTGCGCGCCTGGAACTGCAGGTCAGCACGCTGGCGCGGGCGCCCATTGAGCAAGGTGCCCGGCCAGTTGACCGAACCTTCGCGCGTCACCCGCTGCCGGCCTTGCTTGCCACTGTCGAGATGTCCCGCGCGGGCTTTGGCATTCGCCCCCGCTGCAGATCGAGGGCGAATGCCTAGGGCTTTTTTGGCCAGCTCGGTACTTCGCGGCGAGCGCCAGTCGGCAATGCCTGGGCGGGCATTTGGCCCCATTGCCCCTGCCCTTCGCCTGGCTGCGAACCCTGGCTTGTGGGTGGCTGGCTTGCTTGCGGCGCGGGTGGTGTGTGTTCGCGCCGACGATGGCGCAGGGCGAACTCGGCAACCGCTTCAATATCTTCTTCGCCTATCCCTTGCGCACCGCGCCAGGCCGCGTGGGCCCGGGCGGCACGCAACCAGACGAGATCAGCGCGCAAGCCATCGACGCCGGCAGCGAAGCAGCGCTCAGTGATTTTGCCCAAGGCCTGGTCATCCAGAGGAATGCTGGCCAGTACACTCCGGGCCTGCTCACAACGCTCGCGCAAGGCATGCTGGGCGGCTTCCCATTCGGCGCAAAACGCCGCGGGATCATGATCAAACGCCAGGCGCCGGCGAATGATTTCGCCGCGTTCGGTGGGTACAGTATGGCCACCGAGAGCAACGTTCAGGCCGAAGCGATCGAGCAACTGCGGACGCAGCTCGCCTTCTTCAGGGTTCATGGTGCCAATCAGGACGAATTTCGCCGAATGCCGATGGGAGATGCCATCGCGTTCTATCAGGTTGATGCCGCTGGCCGCCACGTCGAGCAACAGGTCCACCAGGTGATCGGGCAGCAGGTTGACTTCATCGACATACAATACGCCGCCGTCGGCCTTGGCCAGGACCCCTGGCGAAAATCGCGCGCGGCCTTCGTTCAGTGCCGCATCAAGATCTAGAGTGCCGACCAGGCGCTCTTCTGTCGCACCCAGCGGCAGCGTGACGAACAGGCCGCTGGCAAGCAGGTCCGCCAGGCCCCGGGCCAGGGTGGACTTGGCCATGCCCCGCGGGCCTTCGATCAACACGCCGCCGATCTTCGGGTCGATGGCAGTGAGGCACAGGGCGAGCTTCAGATCGTCGGCGCCGACCACGGCGGATAAAGGAAAATGCGGTGTTTCAGTCATTAGTCAGTCTCGGTCATGGTCGCAGTATCGCGAGCAGGCTCACTCCTACAGGGGGTAATGGCAGTCTCAAGTATCTTCTTCAATGTCCAGCAGCAGATTCTCCAGTGCCTCCTGGTACTCGCCGGGCTCTTTCCACATGCCGCGCTGCTGCGCCTCGAGCATGCGCTCGGTCATGTCGCGCAGGGCATGGGGATTGTGCTCGCGCACAAACTCGCGGGTCGCCGGGTCCAGCAGGTAAGCATCGGCGAGCAACGCGTACTGGTGATCGTCAATCAACTGCGTGGTGGCGTCGAAGGCGAACAGGTTGTCGACGGTTGCCGCCATTTCGAACGCGCCTTTATAACCGTGGCGTTTGACCCCGTCGATCCATTTCGGATTGGCCGCCCGTGAGCGGATTACCCGGTTCAGTTCTTCTTTCAACGTGCGAATCTTCGGCAGATCCGGCTGGCTGTGATCGCCGTGATAACTGGCCGCTGCTTCGCCGCGCAGGGTTTCCACGGCCGCGAGCATGCCGCCCTGGAACTGGTAATAGTCGTTGGAATCGAGCAAGTCGTGTTCGCGATTATCCTGATTTTGCACCACAGCCTGGACCTGACTCAGGCGCTGGGCGAACTGTGCCCGGGCGGCCGTTCCTTCGTCTGAACCACCATAGGCGTAGCCGCCCCAGTTCAGGTAAACCTCGGCCAGGTCTTCGCGGCTTTGCCACAAGCGACCCTCGACCGCGCCCTGCACGCCAGCACCATAGGCCCCCGGTTTCGCCCCGAAAATACGCCACCCTGCCTGGCGGCGCGCGGCCTCCTGGTCGAGACCCGCCAGCAACAGGGTTTCCCGCTCGGCACGCACCTTGGCAGCCAGTGGGTTGAGGTCGTCGGGCTCGTCGAGTTCGGCAACCGCTTGCACGGCGGCATCGAACAGCCGGATCAGATTGGCGAACGCATCGCGGAAGAACCCCGACACCCGCAACGTGACGTCCACCCGAGGGCGGTCCAGCAGGCTCACTGGCAGAATTTCAAAGTCGTCAACTCGCTGGCTGCCGGTGGCCCACACCGGTCGCACGCCCATCAGGGCCATCGCCTGGGCGATATCG
>NZ_JAEKEG010000073.1 GCF_016651255.1 Pseudomonas sp. TH10 | reverse complement strand
TGTGCTGGTTATGACGACTACATCTTGGGAACCGAGGATGGTCGGACGCCACTGTTCACCGCCATGGGGTTTGAAGAGGCGCTGCCGTCGCGAGACAACAGCGCATTCCAAAACCTGCTGATCGGCTTGGACAACACGAACGGTCTGGTCCAGCAGAAGCTGGAAGAGGCCCGGGCAGCCGAGGCGCGAGTCACGATCGCCTATCGCCGGTATTTGGAAAGCGACCTGAGCTATCCGCAAGAGCGGATGCACCTGTCGCTGCTCAATCGGCAGTACGAAGGCGATACCGCAACGCTCACCTGCGGACTGTTCGACCTGCTGGGCACCGAGTACCCGCGCCGCAAACTGACCGCTGCCATCGCCCCGGGAATCATCTTCATATGACCGACCTCGCCAAGTACATGCGGGCTCCCTACGTGGACGAGGCGCGGGGCCCTTTGGCGTTCGATTGCTGGGGCTCTGCCGCGCGATACGCGCCGAGGTGTTCGGCTTCGCGATGCTCCCAAGCCTTGGAGGTGTCGGGCGCAATCGTCTGCGCAGCAACACCAAGGCTTATCAGGAGTTGAGCAGGGGCATGGAAGAGTGCCAGCCAGAGCCTGGGGCAATCGCCGCAGTTTTCCGTAGCTCCCAGCTTGCCCACGTCGGCGTAGTGGTCGAGGTCGAAGGCCGGCTAAAGGTCATCGACACCAACCCTGGCGGCGTGCGGGTTCGCACAGTGCGCGACTTCGGAGTCCGATTATCCGAGAGTGGTGTATTACAAATGATCGAATTTTACCCGAACAAGATCGCCGACTCGGCGCCGATCGCGACCTTCAAGACCAATCGCCGCATGTCCCTGGAAGAGTGGCTGAAGTCGCAGGCACCAGGGTACGAGCGCCGGGAAAGCGCGCCGATCAGCATTGAGCTCAACGGCGAGATCATCGAGCCGCACCTGTGGCACAAGGTCAAGTTCAAGCCTGCCGACCATGTGCAGATCTGGCGCGAGCCGAAAGGCACTGACCCGTTCTCGATGGCGATCGCTCTGTTCAAGGGCGTGCAAGCCGTTGGCAAGTGGCTCATGCCCAAGATGCCAGGCATGCCATCGACGGCCGGCACCCAGCAGGGCGACCCGCTCCGGGAAGCCAGCGCCCGAGGCAACAAGGTCAAGCTGGGCGAGACCATTCGGCACGTTGTCGGCAAGCAGAAGGTGTTCCCCTCCTGCTTGAGCGAACCGCGCACTTGGTTCGCCGCTCCTCGCGAGCAGTGGGTGGAAATGCTGCTCTACATCTCCGAGGGCGATGTGGACGTTCCGATCAACACCATCAAGGTGGGCGACACGCCGCTGATCTCCCTGGGTGCCGACGCACAAGTGACGGTCTACGCACCAGGTGCAAGCGTGCTTGGCGATACCGCCCTCAATGCTCTGGTACAACGTCGGCGAAGTCGGGGCCAGCTCCAGCGGTTCGGCAGGTCTCGAAATGACCGAGTCGAAAAGCATTGCGCCATCGTCCACGGCGTCTGCCTACCAGTTCAACGGCGACTCGATGCGATCCCCGCCGGCGCCGGGACATTTCCGGATGACTGGGAAAGCGGTTTGGTGATTCGCGTCCAGGCACCCTACAACTACACCGTCGTGGATGGCGGGGCAGGGCGGGACATCGTGCAAGGCCCGCTTGAGATGCTTAACCCAACACCGGGCATGCTGATCGAGGTAGCCGGGGCGAATGCAGGCAACTACGTCGTCAACAGCTACACGCCGTATGCGCCGGCGGTTCCGCCTACATCGGGTACCGCGTCGACCATCCTCGGATCGAGCATCCCGGCGCGCTACGACTTCAACGTCACGCCGCTGTCGGTCACTGTGACGCTGGGCGGCACGCCGTACGCGGTCAACCTGACCACGGCAACCACGAACCTTGCCGGCTTGGTGTCGGCATTCAACACCGCCAAGGGCTCTGCTCCGTTCATTGCCAGCGCTTCATCTGGGCGTCTGCTTATCACGCAGTTCGGCACCTTCGGCGGCGAAACGATGGTGGCCACCGGCGGCGCAGATATCCTCGGCAGCAGCCCGACCAACACCACAGGCACACCGGCCAGCACCGGGACGGCTGAAGTTCCGGCCCAAATGACCCTGGACTACGACGGCGGCACACCAGTTGTCGGCCTGGCCCTGGGCTCTGGGTTGGCAACCATCGGGCCGCGCGGCCTGCGCTACCGGATCACCGCCTTCAGCTCCACGGTGATGGTGGTGGATCGTCTGACTTCGGCAGGGCCGGTTGATGCTGGGTGGCCTGGCTTCAACCTGATGGAGACAGTAAACGGGGTTATCACTCTTGACCCGTCAAGTCTTGAGGGAAGCTATCGAGGTCCCATCACCTGCAGCCCAGATGGGGAGTTGGTCTCACGCCTTGAGTGGACCGTATTTCATCCAAATGGATTGTATGGCGCCGGCAGGGAAGGCCAGATTTATGAGGTCCGCTCATTCCATACCTTCGAATTTCGTGATGCAGACGTGGCCGGACCATGGACCGTGATCGAGAAAGAACACGCAGGAAGCAGTCGCGATCCTCAGGGATTTACCTATTGGACAGATCTGCCATACCCGATGGCGAACCCAGAGGCACGCGTCAAAAACGATTCGTCAGCCAGCCAGGCCGCATCGACAGTGAGAAGCAGGACGACATCAATTGGTACAACGTTCGCGCGCTGCGTCTGGTTAGGCCTGCAAGTTACCCAGGCATGACTGTTATGTCGGTCAAGGTTCGCGGCGGTGATCGTCTTTCCGCTCAATCGGAGAGCCAGATAAGCGTCGAAGCTACTCGAAAACTGCCACTCAGGTACGCCGGGACCTGGCTGCCGCCAGAGCCTACACGCGAGATCGTGCCGTGGTGCCTGAATATCCTGAAGGCTTTGGGCTACGAGGATTCGGACATTGATCTGGCGGAGTGGGATCGTCTGCACGGTGTTTTCTACGGAGCCGGCCAGACCTATGACCGAACGATCGACGCCGGTAGCACGGCGAAGGATCAGTTGAACGACGCGCTGGCCTGCGGCTGGGCTGAACTGACCATCAATAACGGCCTCGTCAGCCTGGTGCGAGACGAGCCTCGGGCAGCCTTCGATCGCGAGTACGGCCCGAAGACTCAGACCTACTCGCCGCAGAACATGACCGAGAAGCCGCTGACCATCAACGGACCTCACTCCTCGGCCAACGACTTCGACGGCGTTGATGTCGAGTTCTACTCGAGCACCACCTGGGCATGGGAAACCGTGCAATGCCGGTGGCCTGGCGATGCCGGGCAGAAGGTCGAGAAGCTCAAGCTCCCAGGAGTCGGCAGCAGGAATCAGGCCTACCGGTTCGGCATGCGCCGTCGCGGTCACCAGAAATTCCGGCAGGACGTTTACAGCTGGGAAACGACGA
The DNA here is from genome assembly GCF_016651255.1 of Pseudomonas sp. TH10. Lineage (GTDB taxonomy): Bacteria > Pseudomonadota > Gammaproteobacteria > Pseudomonadales > Pseudomonadaceae > Aquipseudomonas. The sequence continues at coordinate 37,431 of NZ_JAEKEG010000073.1, read as the reverse complement.
TGGCCGGTATGAACTCGGGCTACCTGAGCTTCTGCGCAGTGGCCGGCAATGCGCCGGGCACCTGCCAGAGTGCCCAGATCGAGGATGTCCAGCCTGTCACCGGTGGATTCGTCATCACCTCAACCGAGCCGCTCGACTGGTCCGCAGGTGGCGCGCACAAGATCGGCTTCAGCCGGCCAGACGGCACGCTTTCTGGGCCCTATCCAGCGACTCAGGTGGATGAGTACCAGGTGCTAATTGCTGATCTGGATTTCGATCCGGACACCAGCCATGACATCAACCTGCCGCAGATCCTGTTCGGGCCTAATGGCAAGTGGGCCTACCCGGTCCTGGTAACCAAATCTGATCCATCAAACGGAAACGTGGCCATGAAGGGGATGCCCTATGACGCCCGCGTCTACACATACGACAACGCCACTGCGCCCGCATAAGGATTGGCCATGATCGATTACCCGGAAGGCCTGCCGTATCCGCTGCGGGAGAACTACGGGCTTGAGCCTGTCAGTCCCATGACGCGCTCGAAGCTCGGCAACGGCAGGAGTGAGGCTCGGCGCAAGTTCAAGAACGTCCCAGTGCTCGTCAACGTAATCTGGGAACTTAGCGCAGAGCAGGCGCAGCTATTCGAAGCTTTCTTCGAATACACGCTGGTCTCCGGCGTGAAGAAGTTCGAATGCCCGCTGCTCACTCCCCTGGGGCTTGATAAGTACACCGCTGAGTTCGACGACATCTATAAAGGCGGCTACCTCACCAAGCTCAACCACTGGCGCTACACGGCGCAGCTCTGGCTTCTCAAGCGTCCGCTGATCGACAAGGATTGGCTGTATGCGCCTGAATTCGTGCTGTATTCGGACATTTTCGACAGGGCCATGACCCAGAAGTGGCCGAAGCACACGGGCTAATCAAGCCACACCACGTCTTACGAAATTCCACCGGCAGCTCGCCGGAACTTAAATCCCAGCGCTCACGACTCCGCGATCATGCGGTGGACATGGCGTGCCTGCGAGAAAATGCCCATGGCTTTCAACACCGGAAACGCCCCCGGATCCAAATCCCCGAAGGACTTGATCGATAACGCCGAGGACTTCGACCTTCTCATGACCACCGAGGCGGTATCTGTTCCAAACCGCCTGGGTGTTGCGCTCAGGTCGTGGAGAGGAATGGTGGCCGAGTTTGTGGCCGATCAGGTATCTCGAGCCAATACCTTTATTGCTACCCAGAATGCAAAGCAGTCGGAGTTTGATGCGACCCAGAACGCGAAGCAGGCGGCATTTGATGCTGCGCAGGTAGCACGGGAAAATGCGTACGCAACCAGGATTTCCTCGGGGATCTATCCCAATACAGCACTTGGTTTGGCGTCGACCGTTTTCGAGCAATACTTCAGCGTGCCGCCACCAGACAGCAATGACTACCTGATCCTTTACCAGAACAGTGCTGGTGTAGCAGCTGAGATTAAGCGCTATCCGAGCGCCGCGTTCGTTCAAGCGGTCAGCGACTCGTTCAACGCCGTTATACAAAAGCCGACGGCCCCCGGCGTACTGATATCGTCCACTGATGCGGCTGGTAATCCAACATGGCTCCAGGCCAATGATACCGATGGTGGACCCACCGCGTGGGCCGCTCAGATGCTAACCAAAAGCCTTGTCCCGTCGTTAGTGCCGCCCGCAGTGACCTCCTCCCTCACGGCCGGCGTTCTCGCCGAAGCTGGCATCAGCAAGCCCGTGGTGGCTGGCGCCTTGGTGGCAATTTCGGACATTGTGGGTAATCCTACATGGCTTCAAGCGCGAGACACTGATGGTGGTCCGACTGATTGGGCGCTCAGCTTGCTCAGTAGTCGGTTGGCATCCGGTACTGCACCCAAGACGGAATTTAACAACTCCGAAGCCTTGCGCGCCGTGCGTATGCGCCTGCGTCAGATCAGGGCCGCCGATGCCGGGGCGGTATTGAACATTGCTTTTATTGGTGACTCGTACACCGCTGGCCACATGTACTACTTGAATAAGCTCAACCTTGCGATGGCGCAGGACTTTGGCTTTGCCGGTCCCGGGTACATCGGCTTTAACCACGGCGCGGCCTTGGGCGATACGAACTTTCAGTACACAAGGTCGAGCACCACTTACTTCGGTGGCGCCTGGGCTGTCTCTGGCCTAGGTGCTGCCAGCCCCGACAACCGCACGATTACCTCTACCGCCCTTGGCGATTATGTGAGCGTCAACTCTATCGAATCGGCCGGCATCACCACTGCTATCTCGGAAGGCAAGCTGCTGTACCTGGGCAACGGAGCTACGCATACACTGCAATATCGTTGGGCTGATGCGGGCGCCTGGAACACCCTGACCTTGACGGGCACAGGCCCTCAGCAGATCGCCTTCCCGGTCTTGCCGGTAGGTACTGGGTGGAAGTTGCGCATTGAAGTGGTTTCCGGCGCTCCGACCCTATTCGGTATTTATCTGGCAAACAGCTTGCCGGGCGTCCGCTTCTCGAAAATGGCCGCCAGCGGTTCCACCTCGGGCAACTGGTACAGCACCGACCCAGCTTGGCAGACTCAATGGAAGGCTGCTGCTGCTCTTATCCCGGCTGATGCCTACATGATCATGCTGGGTGCAAATGACCAGGGCACCAGCGTTACACCAGCTCAATACCTTGCAAACATCCAAGGGTTGGTTGGAATGATCCGGGAAGTAGCCCCCGGCGCCGATATCCATCTGTGTATGCAGGCGGAGACGCCGCGAGTCAGCACTTACCCGATATCGGCCTACGGCACGCTGTTGCGCAACTGGGCCTATACACAAGGTATCCCTTGCTCAGATCTGCAATACACCTTCGGTCGCGACGTACCCGGATATGCCAGTACTGGCGCATTCCCGCTGATCGACACCGACAATCTTCACCCGATAATTACGAAGGGCGGCCGGTTAATTACCGAGTTCTTCTATCGTCTTCTTCGACTTTCCTGAGAGGTTTAAAAAATGACTTTGGTTTTCCGCGCCCCCGGCGTCCTATCCGCACCTCTTCCTGGCGCACCTGTAATTCCAAATCTTGAATACGGCGTTCTTTGGACGCTGGACGCGCAGGATCTGGCGCTGCCCAATGGTGCTTCTATCAGCAGCTGGGTTGCATCGGGCCCTGCTCCCGCTGTCGACCGTACCTTCAACTCTAAATACGCCGGCTGGAACTTTCCGACGTACTCGCTCGCAGGTGGTCCTGGCGGGAAACCGGCAGCCCTCTTTAACGGCACGCAGCAGATCGCCAACGACGTAGGGGTAACCCTCGAAAGCCAGCCGTTGAGCCTGGTCTTCGTCTGCAAGTCCGATACGTTCGCGTCCACCCAGTCGCGGATTCTCACGGCCGGCAACCAGATTATTGGTCCGGGAGCGACTGGCTACTACGCCAGTAATGCCGGTGAGTCCAGGCTGGAGAGCGGCGTAAGTGCCGCAGGCTGGTTGTTCTGGCCGTGGTGTTTAACGGCGCCAACTCCAAGATCAAGGCGGGGGCGGGCGCTATTGTCAAAGGCGCTACTGGCACTGCCCAGAACAACCGAAACACCCTTGGTGGTCAAGAGTCCGCCTTTAGCGGAGTCGGCCTGAGCGGTGGGATCGCGTATGCCCGCTGCTACAACCGCGCCTTGGCCGATGAGGATATAAACGCCATCGTTGCGCAGCTGAACGCTCGCTTCGGCTTGTAATCGCTGCCATGACAATCAGCCCGCCCCGAGCGGGTTTTTTTACGCCCGGAGAAAAGTAATGACCACAACCGACAAAGACCGCGACATCCTCGCCCGCACGCTCTGGGGAGAAGCTCGCGGCGAAAACCTGGCAGGCCAAATCGCCGTAGCCTGGACCATCCGAAACCGAGTGTTCGACGGGAAGGCCAAGTCGTGGTGGGGCGAAGGCTACGCCGGCGTCTGCCTCAAGCCGTGGCAATTCAGCTGCTGGAACAAGAACGATCCGAACTACGCCTATTTGAGCGGAGCGAAGCCTATCCCGGCTGTGCAGTATGCCCAGGCGCTGAAGGCTGCTGATCAGGTCATGGCGGGAACCACGCCCGACCCAACTGGCGGCGCGACTCACTACTACGCGACGACCATGCCGAAGCAACCGACCTGGGCAAAGGAAGCCAAGCAGACGCTAAAGCTCGGCCACCACGTCTTTTTCAAGGATGTGCCATGAAAGTGCTTGCTCTATAGCCTATTCAAACTGGAACATTGGCGTATTGACAGCGCCATCAAATAGCAGAACCGTCTCGTCGCCTTCTCCTATAATCGAAATTGGCACCGCATTTATATAGTCCACGTCACCACATTTACAGAAGTTTATAGATTTTTCCGTGATTACAATGGCTGCATTACCTTCCGGCCAAAATCCCTGGACTCGAACCTGCCCAGGCTTTATTACTTCTAAATCAATAGCTATGATTCGACCATCGGCACCGTAACTCGGGTCACTGTTTCTCATGAGCATGAGAGCTGTTGCTGGCAAATAAAATTTATTAACGGGAACAGTTACGCGAAACCTGCCAGGCCTTTGCTCCAGAATTAAATCGTCGTCAATATTTATTCTGATGTTATTGTCTGTGACTTTTAGTACGGTTCGACCAAGTCGGTCAACTAGTGTCGCGCTTACTTTAAGCCATTCATCTTTTACAGAGTATTGAAGTTTATTCAGGCTTGGTAAGTCAAAGATTACCGTTTCTCTTTCTTTGGTTGCTTCGAGTGTGACGGTCCCTGCGCTGATCCTAGTTTTAGGAGAGGAAGATACAAAAATATGAGATTCGGCGTATCTTGCTTCTTTCGATATGCCCTTCCACTGATACAGTTGTTCATCCGTGATTTTCATTTTTCCAAAATGGCAAGCATCGTGGCAAGCGGGACACACTGCAATCATGTGTTTGTCGTCGTGAGTTTTGTAGACAGCCCACTGCTTGATATGATGAATTTCTAGGCGAGAGTTATCACATCCCGGGTTGGCGCATTTACCGCCAGCGTCATCCAGTATTTTTTCCCGTATTTTTCTAGGGATTCTTCGGGCGTTCTCTGCCATTGCCTTCTCCAAGAAGGATTAGTGATGTCTAGCACGGCTCCACTTTATCAAACCGAAGGTTATCGCAGTACTGGCCTTATCAGGTCTGGACCTTGATTGCGCACGTTACCGATCGCCCGGTCCACCCTGAACCACTCGAACGCCTCGGTAGGCTCACCCTGGAGCAGCACCATCTGCTCGGCGCGCTCCTTCGCCGTAGCCGGGTCCAGCCATTCGCGAGCAAGCTCAGGCGTGAGCGCCACCGGGCGCCGGTCGTGGATGTCCACCATGCCGCCCGCGCTGTCTGCAGTGATTATGACAAAGCCGTCGTGCTCACCTGGCTCATGCGTTGCGTTCGGGTATTGGCCGATTGCAGCGCAAAGGATCGGCGACTGATCGCGGTGGCGGATGAGGTAGGGCTGCTTCTTCGGACCACCCTCATCAACCCACTCGAACCAGTTGTCGATCGCGATGATTGCCCGGTGCGGCCAAATAGCGCGGAAGAACGGACCGTGCGCGACTTTCTCAACTCGGGCATTGATCGGCGCGGCGCGATCTTTCGCCCAGTGCGGCCGCCACCCCCATCGAACCATATCAGCGCGCAGAAACTCACCTTCCTGGTGGAAGAGGGCGAGCTGAGTAGACGGCGCTGCGTTGTAGCGTTCGAACGGCTGCTCACTGGTGTTGTTGATAAGCGGGTTCGGAAACGCGAGCGCCTCAACGAAGTCGTGAATGCCGCGATACTGGGTGAGTCTTCCGCACATGATCATCTCCTGTGATTCAGCTTGAGCGCCTCTAGCTCGCGAATGACGACTTCTCTCTGGTGAAGAATTTGATTCAGGCGCCGGATATCAGTCAACTGAACGGTGGTCTCCGATTCGAGGTTCGCGATCCAAGTCCGCTTTCTTTGGAGGTCGGCGGACAATTCATCGTTCATTGTGATGAGCCCAGTTATATTTTCCTTGGCTGCACGAAGCTCTAACTTCAGCGCCTCAATATCTTCCTCCAGCATGCCCGCGTAATGCTTCAGGGTTTGGAGCTCAGTAGGGCTTCCCAGCCAGTCGCTGGTGTCTTCGATGTCGTACGGGTCCACGGTGATGCCTTTTCGATACTGTTTGGATGTACAGTAATCGAGGATGGCGGATTGGGCGAGGGTGATGCGATGAGCTGCAGGTTTCGGGATTGTGTTCGGTCGGCAGGACGCCGAAGAAGGGGTGCGTGACTTTTGCGTGACTTTCTCACGCACTTGTAAGCACTTGTGGGCATTCGATTGCAGCGAGCGCCAGTAAAAACGGCTATTGCACAAGGACTTACAGCGGTACTGCGTGCATGGGGTGCTAGGGGTCGAGTGTTCGAATCACTCCGTCCCGACCATATTTTTCAATGACTTAGCCCAATCTGAAAAGGTTGGGCTTTTTCATGTCTAAAAAAATACTCCCACATTTACTCCCACGGATATCTTGGATCTCGGTAGATATGCCACTTTAGAGGCGTTCGACTCTCGTTTCCCGGGCGGCTCGTATCAGTGCAAGAGCCTGAAGGCGCGAAGTTGCTTGTTAAGGGGTTGCCGATTTGGAGAGTCTGCGAGGCAAGCTTCGGGCGAAGGCGATAAATAGTGCGGAGCCCTCTGTTGCTGGTTAGGTGGGTCGGGCATTCGCTCAGACTCCGCTAGAGTCATCGGATATCACATGGTGCCAGCGGCGGAGTTCGTATTTTTGGCGGCATGAACTTCCTGATGATGGAAAAAAACGAGTTATGCCCCATTTTTCCCCCATTCGCACCGGGTGTTGGGAGCGATCGCGAATGGCGATTTATGACAGAGACCAGGACGGATTCGGATGGCTTTGGGTGTACCTCCATCGCAGATTGGACTATTTGGCCTCGATATTCGGTTGATGAGGGCAGAGAGGGTGGCGGGTTTGAACGCTGCTTTTCAGGGTACACCTAAGAGGATGTTCACTGATAGCATGTGGCCACTGATTAATCAGCGCTGATTTTCACATTCAATTTGGTGAATGCAATGGCCGATGCTACAGGGAAGTACTTAGACGTCTATCAAAGCTGGCAGCAACACCTCTTCAATTTCAACTTGGCAGTCCGGGAAACCAATACGCCAGGCTTGCGTAAGCCTCAGCTTGCCGCCCTCTACGCTTCACTGGGCCACTTAGTGATGTCTCCGGCCACGACCGCAACGATCGTGATGCCAACGGGTACCGGCAAGACTGATACCATGTTGGGTTTGCTTATCGCAGGGCGGTTGGCAAGGACATTGGTGCTAGTCCCGTCAGATGCCTTGCGCTCCCAGCTTGTCGAAAAATGCCTCGGGCTGAAAAAACTTCGGGAGATCGGTGCTGTTTCTGCCACTGCACTTAACCCTGTGGTGAGAGCGATCGGCTCAGGAATGTCGGCTGAAGATGTACAACAACTTGCCGAGGCGAATGTAATTGTCGCTACCCCGCAAGCGTTGCAGCGATTCGACACAGAGGCCCTCCAAGCCTTGGCTGAGCTCTGCAGCCACCTGATCATCGATGAAACGCATCATGTGGCCGCCATGACGTGGGGCAGGGTGAAGACCGCGTTCAAAGAAAAGCCCTGCCTGCAGTTCACTGCTACGCCTTTCAGGGAAGACAACCAGCCTCTTGAAGGCAAAATTATCTACAACTACCCGTTGAAGGATGCACAGATCGATGGCTACTTCAAGTCGATCGAATTTCACCCAGTGCGCGAATACAACCTCGAGTTGGCTGACCAAGTGGTTGCTGATAAGGCGGTAGAGTTGTTGCGAGGCGATCGAGAGCAAGGCTTTAACCACCTACTGATGGTACGTGCACGATCGCAAAAACGTGCTGAAGCGCTGTTTGAACTCTACAAAAAGCATGAAGACCTCTCACCCATTCTCATCCACAGCAAGGTGCCGAATCGGGTCAAGCTGCTGGGTGAAATTGTCGAGAAGAAATACAAGATCATCGTCTGCGTGGACATGCTGGGCGAAGGCTTCGACCTGCCAGAGCTGAAAATCGCGGCTATTCACGATCAGCATCGCAGCCCGGCAGTCACGCTACAGTTCATCGGTCGGCTAACCCGGGTTGATGACACGCTAGGCGACGCCAAATTCGTCTCAAACATTGCCAACCAGAAAGTTGATTACCAGATGGCAGTGCTTTACAAGGAAAGTGCCGACTGGAGCGCTGTGATTCGAGACGTGAGCCAAGACAAGATCGCCCGCGAAATCGAAAAGGAGACGTTCACCGAACAGTTCCCGGATGATGCCGACTCCGAGGACATCTTCGGGTTGAACCCCAACCCCAAGATCAGTGCGGTCGCCTACCATGTGGAGCGCGACCAGTGGCGGCCAGAGAAGGCCAATCACTTCTCCCAGAAGAAAGAACCACTGCAGTTCCTTTCCATCAACGACGCTTCAGACACCATTATCATGGTCACGCGACGAGATACTCCGGTCGGATGGGCTCAGACCTCGACGATCGTGGACACCAACTGGATTTTGTACCTGGCTTACTACCATTCGCCCGACAAGACGCTCTTCATTCACTCCTCTGGTGATGAGTCGCAAGCGACGCGTTTTTTGAGTTTGATTGCAAAGGATGCCAGGCGAATCAACGGCGAGCCTACCTTCCGCACCCTGCACGACATCAAGCTCATGAAGCTACAGAACGTGGGGTTGTCCAGGACACGCAAGGATCTGAGATTCACGATGCACGTCGGGCGGGACATCAATACCGTCATCAGTGAAATCGAGAACGGCACGGCGAAAAAGTCCAACATCTTCGCAACGGGCTATGAAGATGGACAGCGCACTACCGTTGGCTGTTCTCACAAGGGGAAGATCTGGGAGATGAACTCTTCCAGCATCATTTACTGGATTGAGTGGTGCAAGCGCGCCTCGCAGAAACTCAATGACGCCACGATCAACCCCTCTGAAGTGCTCAAGGATGTGATTCGCTCGGAGAAGATCGAGGGGGCCTGGCCAACGGGACTCTTCTATTCTGATTGGCCTGAGTCCATTGCGATCGAAAACGAGCAGAAAATTTCGCTGGCGTTCAATGGTGAGATTTTCAACCTGCTTGATGTCGAGCTTGGGAAACCTCAGCGGACTGACGATCTGACACTAGAAGTGCCCGTCATCGCCATAGCAGCAGATGGCACGGAGCGTCAGCTGCCTGACATCACAGTACGGTTGCTGAAGGATAGCTACAAATTCTCCTGCCTTGAGGTCAAGATCATTTTTGCCGAAGAGAGCTCGTTCGAACAGTACCTGGATGCGAATCCTTTGGTGCTGCTAGCTGTGGACGGTTCGATGGTCGAGGGCAATTATCGGTTTTACACACCCAATAGCTTGGGCTTGAAGCTTCCGATAGCGCTGATTGAGGCTTGGGACTGGGGGACCACCCAGATCCACAGCGAGTCCATGAGGGCAACTCGTAACATGGACACCGTCCAAGGGTTCACCTACAGCCGAATCGAGGACGACTATGCATTCATTTTCAACGATGATGGCGCAGGTGAGATTGCGGATTTGGTGGCAATCAAAGAGAGCAAGGACGCAATCTTTGTCGACCTTTACCACTGCAAGTATTGCCCCCAAAAAGATGGCGAGGCTCGACCTGGCGCTCGTGTGAACGATGTCTACGAGGTCTGCGGCCAGGCATCACGATCGGTGAAGTGGCTGCACACCGAGGAAAAATTCTTCAATCGATTGATGGGTCGGTACCAGCAATCGCTGCCGAAAGGATTCGACAGAATCCTCAAGGGTGACCCAATAGATTTGGAGCTGCTTCGCAACAAGTGCCACGACCACGAGATGATTTTCAGATTCGTGATCGTACAGCCTGCCATTTCAGCGGCGAAAATCTCCGCTGATCAGCTTGCTGTCCTCGGCACCAGTTACTCCTACATTAAGAACGTATCTGGTTCAGATGTCCGGGTCGTAACCAGTGCATAACAGAAAGGGGGCACCGTATTGCCTCCGGCTTCTTGGCCAGGTGAATCTGGAGATAGGGCGGGAAGGTATTCATTGATCAAAGAATTTTGAGGCCTCGGAAGTGGGGCAGGAGCAAGGATGGCCCAGTCAAAGAGAATCAAAGTAATGCTGTCCAGTCGTTGTAACGATCGCTTTCCCACGGACCGCGATCAAACGCTCAGCAGTATCCGAGAGCAACTCAAACGTGAGATAGAGGGCACGAAGCTATTTGGCAAACAGGTATTCGAAGTTTGGATTAACGAAGATGCACCTTCTGCGGACGGAATGCAGGACAGCTGGGATGCCTGTTTGCAAGCCGTGAGGGATTGCGATGTGCTACTGGTGCTGTCCAACGGCAATGCCGGCTGGGCCAGTGGTGACGGCGACATTGGTATTTGCCATGCAGAGTACATGGAGGGACTAGCCACTACTCGGGGGAAGGTGCGCTTCATCGCTATGCCAAATATCCCAGCAGGCGATGGCCAGGTAGCTGAGACAGCACGTAATCAGCGCTTCCAGGCCTTTATTGCACAACAGACACCCTTCAGGGGTGGAATGGTTTCAACTGTTGAGCAATTGCGTAGCCGCGTCCAGGAAGCGCTTCTCGATGCGTTGGTCGTTCTGACCCAGCGTGGTGTAACCGCTGCGGCTTCGATTCGTTTCGATATGGGCCAGGCGCTGGATTGGACACGGATGGACTTCCGTCAGCGCAAACGAGCGATGGAAGCGGTGTTACTGCAGGCGCTCAATGGTGGCAAAGTCCCTGCTAGCGAAGCGTTCGCCATTGTTCCAATTGCTGGAGTGAATGTCGTTGTGTTTGTCCATGCAATCCCGGCTGCGTTCACGGTTGCTGCTGCGCGTGAGCTGGTGGGTAAGCCTTTTCTGCGTGACCATGAGCATGCTGATCTGTTGAAAGGTGCAGAAGGACCGTTACATTTAATCGCCTGTCACCGTGGAGCGACAGAGACTCAGGCCACTGCGTTGTTAGGCTTTCCTGATGCTACGGTTGTCAGCGGTTCCTTCGGTATTTTTGTCGCTGATGATGTACAGAAAGTACAGTTTGCCTTCCTGGCCAACTGTCGCGATGCGTCGCAAACGCGCCATGCGCTCCAGCGTTTTAGGGAATGGTTGGATCAAACAGGTGAAGCGCAAATTCTGGCCAAGAGAGCCGCTTCACGCGCCAAGATTGTCAAAGTTATTGCCGCCGAACTTGAAGGGAGATAACAGGGATGTCAAAAGCACTTTTTACTGTGGGGCCCGTGTTGTCCTTCCGAGGCGTCAGCAAATCCGGGCAGTGGCAGGTGACCGCGTTAGTCGGAGTTGTAGCTGGCGCCGCATTTCCTGTTCTTTCTGTTGACGGCCAGGCTTGTCCGACGCCGAAGGTTTTGCTGGAGCGTCCGAAAGAAACCATCCTTCGTTACGACCTGAGCTGTGATCAGCAGGCGCAGGAGCGATTAGTAAAGTTTGGTGTAGGGCAGGAAGGGCCGCAATGGCAGTTCTCCATTCCCGGTCGAGACTATGCCCCAAGAATGGCCTACGTCTCTTGCAATGGCTTTTCGGACCCTAGTGGAATGCGCAAGTTGGTGCGCCCTGAAAACGCCGTATGGGCTGACCTGATCAGCAATCATGACAGTGACTTGCGTGCTGCAGGTTACGTGCTGGACAAGGAACAGCTTTGGCACGAAGGACGAATTCATGACAAGGGCTTGAAGCGGTTCCAATTGCTGCTGATGGGGGCGACCAAATTTACTTTGACTCGATTTGGGAGGATGTGAAGTCCCTCAAGAAATGGGTCGGACTGTCGCGCAAGGAGCAATTGGCGTTCAAGGTAAGCGCGGCGTTGGAGAAAGAGATCGAGTCCTACTATTTCGGGCTCTATGCCAATCGTTGGCTGCCAGATACGCGGCGTGACTGGGGCACCCCAAGCCGAATTTTGATGCAGCTGATGCGATGGCGAGAATCCCTACAGTGATGATGTGGGACGACCATGACATCTTCGACGGTTGGGGGTCCTATAGTCCGGCTATGCAGCACTGCGAGTTGTTCCAGGTGCTGATGCGTCATGCGCGCAAGGCTTTCTGGGTGTTTCAGCTGCAGCATGCCCTTGATGATTTGCCGCCATTGCAATTGCTCCAACGTGCAAACGTTTCCCCGCAGGACCCACAGTATGAGCCGGTGCAATGGAGTGCTCGATTAAATGGAGATCGATTGGCCTTGCCGCTCTTGGATGGTCAGCCGGGCTTTAGTTTCGGCTATCACTTGGGGCCGGTATCGTTGTTTGTTGCTGATCTGCGCACTGAGCGTTCACGTACCCAAGTACTGGGGGCCAATACCTGGACTGCTATGCAGGCTTGGCTCAACACGCTCCGTGACGGTAAGCCTGCTCATCCGGGAAGCAAATGTCAGCACTTAATCTTCATGTCCTCGGTTCCGGTCGCGCACCCCAAATTGTCGCTGGCTGAAGGGTTGCTCGATACGTTTGGGCAGGATCATGTGCTCGACAGTAATGCTGATGACCTTAAGGATCATTGGTCGCACGGGGATCACGAGGGGAGCGTAAGCGACTCTTGGAGTCGCTGACTCGTATTGCTGAGCAGAGAATGCTGCGGGTATCCATTGCTTCTGGGGACGTGCATGTCGCGGCCTGGGGCAGTTGCTACCGAAGGGATATTCCGCCAACGTCGAACTGGGCGCAGATTCAGCAATTTACTTCGTCAGGTGTGGTGCATCCGTCGTTGATTGGAGTGGCCGAACGGCTTTTTCTTCAATTGCTGAACCATACCGCCAGCAAGGTCCAATCCATCGATGTGCAGCACTGTGTCGAGATGATGTTGTTCCCCGGTTTTAATCGGTATGTGATGCCGGCTCGGAACTGGTTGGCGTTTGAGTTGGACATGGGGGCGAGACGGGATGCAAGCTGTGGGCGACTTGGCGTTGTGAAACTGAGGCCGGTTTTTCCAACCATCTGCAAGCGGTGCATCCGGCTCAGAAATAGTGGTTCTAGGATAGGTGCTTTCAAGGGGTATGATTTGAAAGGCAGCGTAGAAATTGTATGTGATGGCTGTGTGGGGGATATCTTTCTTCGGCAACGTATTCGTGATCAATGCGATATGGCCAAGTGTTCGGTCTGTGAGCGTGTGAGGCCCTGCATAGCCATTGAGGTTTTAGCGGATGATATTGCAGAGATTCTTTACAATTTCTACGGGACTGATCTGGTCATCAGAACTTGCGGTGCTGGGGATCTGGGACGCTACATTCGCGCCGGCAATCCCTTGGCGCTCATCGTCGCGGAAATGCTTGAGTGCGACGATAATGAAGGCTCCGTCACTGCTGCCATTGTCGAGTTGCTCACTGTTTGCTCTGACTATTACTTGAAACGAGGCGGTGAACCACGTTTTGAGGCCGATGCGCTGTACATGCGGCGCAGTATCCGACCGACAGAAGTCGAGGAAAATGGCAAGAATTCAAAAGTGGTGTGATGCACCGCAGCCGTTTCTTTAACGATCACGGTAAAGCGTTCCTCGATTGGTTGTTTAAAGGTATTCATCACCTCAAAGACGAAAACAGCCAGGAGGTGGTGCGATTGTTTGAAGTAGAAGATGGTTGGGAACTATATCGAGGGCGCTACTGCCCACCGTCATCGGATCCTAAAAACATTCTTGTCTCCCCGGAAACTGAACTAGCGGCACCTCCCAAGGAAAAGGCGCGCGCAGGACGAATGAATCCTGTTGGTGTGCCTGTGTTTTATGGCGCATTTGATCGCGACACGTGCATCGCCGAGCTGCGCCCCTCGGTGGGCGGTATGGTGCTAACGGGGGCGTTTCAGTTGTTACGGGATGCCCGGGTGCTCGATTTTGGTGTGTTGGAGAATATATTCGATTCTCAGCCTATGAGTTGTTTTGATCCGGCTTATCGAGCGAGTATGGAACGAAGGCAGTTTCTACGCACCTTGCACAGCAATCAGTTCGCCAGTCACGCCTGATCAAGAGCAGGAATATCTACTGACCCAAGTGATTGCAGAGTACCTTTCCACGCAGGTTGATCCGCCTATTGATGGGGTGATTTTTGCCTCTGTTCAGCACCAGGATGGGATCAACATTGCTCTGTTTTCACGTGTGCTCGCCAGCATTCCTTATCAGGAGAGAATCGAGGACGACCCCATCATCGGCAATGGGCCTTTCCCGTCTGGGCTCGTGTACATTCCCGATACACTGGAGGCTCACAAAATCGGCTGTGTTACCTTTGAGGTCGAGCCGCTAGTTATTAACGGCGACACCGTCATCAGAGATTGGCGTTACGAGCAAGACCCCTATGGTGAATGGGACTATTGAACACCTATTTGTTTATCACCGATGCATAGGCTGCCCAGTCAATTGCTGGGACCGTGCCCAGTGATTGGAGTCGAGAGAGCAGGCGGAATAAGAAGTAGATGAGTGCACCCTCGGACCCTACGACTTTCAAGCAGTCTCCGAAACTGTCGAACGCTCCATTCTCCAAGGCACACCCACAGTCCAACCGCTCCATTTCCTCTGTAGGAAGATGTTTTAGGAAGTGTTCTCCTAATCCATCCGTCCAGCTCGACTTGGGGGCGACGATGCCGGCTATAATTGGAAATAGCGGTTTCGGCTCATAGGTTCCCCTGCATGCGCGATGGGGACAGAGGTGCGATGCAGCTTACGTACTGAAGCAGCCTTGTTTCCTGCGTACTCAAAGTAGCTTTTATCGAAATGTGGCTTCGATTCAAAGACGGCATATACAGCTTCAACTGGGATATACCGGTGATTTTGCTGGTCAAGCAGGGTAGGGGTGAAGTGACGGTCGAAGATGACGATATCGATCTGATCACTTCGGTTGCCCAGGCTATCTATAACCAAGCCTGTTGCCACTTCGTAACGATTAGGTAGGTACGCCCGGAAGACATCGATCCAATGATCTTCGACCACCGTACCGTGGGTTCCGGCGTGTGAAATGGATTGAGCTGCACGCTTCAGCTTTAGCGCTAATTCCGCCTGAACGTCCACGAAGGAATCTTTCATCCACGCTGTGTCGGCGATGCGGTCTTTTTTGGTTGCCATATTTCCCTCACTTGCGATGCACTTCTCGAAAGTTGTCTTGTGGCGATTAGATGATGTGATCCTGAAATGCTGGTGTTGGGATCATCCGCTGCGCCACCAATATTGCCCGCTTCGCATCAACGGCCTGGGTTGGATAAGCTTCCAAGACTATGGACGGTATCAGGCGTTGAGTCAGATCAGAGAATGTGAAACCAGGGACATTGCCTTCTTGAGGTCCTGTCGCGATGACCAACGCTTCAATGGCTGTTCCTGATATACCCAGTGAATTGAGTCGGCTTGTCATGATGTGCCGACGTTGCTCGTCATTTGGACGACCAAAAGACAACACCTCGGCGGCGCGCCGCCGTACTGCCGGATCTAGGGCATTCAGGCGGTTGGTGCACATGATTACCGCCGCTGGAAGCTGGGCGTTTGCGATCCGGTCGATACCCCGAATGAAGGCATTCACGCCAGCGCGATCCTCATGGTGCATCTGAGCGCTCTCACGGGATTGAGCCAGCGCATCTGCTTCGTCCACAAGCAAAATGACCGCTCCGCGTGAACGGCCGTTTGATGACTTGAGCTTTTTGCCTCTTCGATGGTGTAGTCAAAGGCCGCCGAAAGGAGTTGGGTCATTTCACCGACTCGTCCTTGCCCCCTGGTAGAAAGGCTCAACGGAAACAGGGTGATCCCAATGTTTTCTTGCCGAGCAACCGCATCACCAATAGTTTCCGCAAGCTCGGTCTTCCCAGAACCAACGTCACCGGCTAGGACGACGAGGGAGGGCGGCGCAGTACGGTATCTAGCAGGGCCTCAGAGCCAGGGTGGAATTTCTTCGCCCAATCGGTGAGGCCCGACGAGTTGACTAGGAGGCCAAGGATTTTAGCCAGGCGCTGCTTCTGCTCATCCAGACCAATGAGCCTTGCCAGCCGCCCCTGCGGCTCAAAATCTGGATAGTTCACTCGGTACTCGAACAGTTCATCCAAGGTAGGTTTGGTACTCATTAGAAGCTCCTTACTGTCGAGCGATTGAGGGAACGGCCACCTGATGAGTAGGAGCGGTCGTCAACGAGATAGCCGCTAACACCAGGTGCAGAAGCCGTGCCGCGAGAGAATGGTCGCTCACTTTCCAGGGCGTCCCTTTCGCTTTGTGATGCGAGATTCCAAGCAGCGCTATAAGTCAGGTAACTGTAGAAACTAGCACCTGAAACATCCGCCCCTGGGCGAATGCGGCCAGGGGAATCATCGGTTCCTGTACCCGAAAGCTCGGATGCTGAGTAGTTGAGAGTGGGTTCGATCCAATTCTCTCCACGCTTGAATCCGAAGGTTACTGTGCCAAGAAAGCCCGACTTCAACAGCAGAGTCACTTCCTGTTCGTACTCAAGAATATGCTGACTGCTTGGCGCCCCATAAAGGCGCTGGAGTCGCATGAGATCCGCAGCGACCTTCGCTGCCATATGCTTGGCATGAGTTAGGGTAAATGTTTGGGTCTCCGCGACCGTATAGCTGTAAGACGACATATTGCTACCTCACACTTGGAAGGAAGACCCGAAAACCTTTTGCCAGTAACCGACGGTTAGCTGCTTGTTCGGCGCATAAAGGGCTGCATCGATTGCGTCACCAGCGTCCAGAGCTGCATCGATGATCGCGTCGACATTTTGCTGCGTGTAAAGGCGGGCGACGTTGTTCCCGGGGTTTACGGGATCAATGATCTGCACGGGATTCGTAAACACGCCGACCTTTGACGCCGGGTAGTTATCTTCGAAGAAGATTTTTTCCCGAAGCTCCGAGCGCGCGATGTACGTGAAGAAGGCCTGGAGGGCTTCGGGGTAATCAGAAAAGTCGACACCTTGGTCGCTGAGTTTCGCCAAGATCATTTCGATCATGAACGACTTAAAGCGGAAGCCGTCGCGCTCCTGTTTCATCAGGCGGGCCCAGAATTTCACAAGCCTCACGATTTGCGCGTAATGAGTGGGCTGAGCCTGTTTACGTGCTTTTGCGAAGGCCAGATGCAGTGGAATGCTGGTTTCCAGAAAGGAGCCGTCGTCTTGGCTGATCAGGTTGCCACGCCAATCGGGAAGGCCCGAGTACAAGACAGGAACAATATCGACGTCCAGACCCGTTCCACGAAAGGAAACGGTTACGGAATAGGTTTGTGGAACGACCTGGTCCCCACTGAAGTTCGGAAAAGCCTTACGCAGTTTGTCAGCCAAGTAATCGAGCAGCGCCTTGGTGTCATGTGGCGCGTCCGAGCCGCTGACATAGACCGCGACATCAATATCATTCAGGGAACGCAAAGCGGTGCCTTTTGCCAGGCTCCCGGAAACCATCATCCGCTTCAACGAGAAGTCGGGGTGATCGGAAAGATAACCTTCCAGCTTGTCCTGCAAACGTCCTGCCTGCTCTCGATATGCGCTAGCCTTGTCCTTGGGAAGATTCACCTTTTCTTCGGCGAATCGTACGATGTCTCGGTGGTCGACGTGCTCTCTGGACATAACTGCCCCCTATGGGAAGTGCATCAACTGAAGGCAGGACGACTACACCTAAACTGCGGGTTATCGGCTAGCCTGATAAAAAGTTCGGTACAGCGAACTTTTTGTAAACCTACTCCTTCTATCGCTGTTGTCAAACGCTTTGTTCGGAACCGTGGTACTATTTTTACCAATCACCATCAAAAGGGAGGCGCGATCGTGACAACTCGTCTCGGCGAAAAGCTTCGCGACCTGCGCAAGCAGCGTGGGCTGACCCTGGAGAAGCTGGCGGACATGGCAGGTCTGAGCAAAAGCTATCTTTGGGAACTCGAAAACCGTGAATCTCAGCGGCCATCTGCGGAAAAGTTAACGGCTCTCGCTGACGTTCTAGGCGTGGCGACACCGTATTTTTTTGAAGAGGATGTTCGCGCTCCGCAGGAACGGCATCTAGACGATGCGTTCTTTCGAGGCTACAAAAACCTCGAACCGGACGCAAAAGAGCAGCTTCGAAAGATATTGGAAACCTTCAAAAAGGGATCTTGATGAGCGACGAGCAGGTATGGACACCTCAGAAGGCGGCGAATCGCCTATCCAAAATCGTAGATTTTTTTGTGATAAGCACGGTGGGCACAGATTCCCCATCGATGTGCCGATGCTCGCGCTGGAGGCTGCCAACATTTTCGGCTGGCCCGACCCCATCACCGAGGTCACGCCTGTCGATATTAAGAGCTTCGACGGTGCACTGTTTCCGGACGATGAGCGTAAGAAATGGATGCTTCTGTTCAATAGTGCGATGGCATCACCAGGCCGGATCCGGTTCACACAAGCTCATGAGCTGGGTCACTACATTCTGCACCGTCACACCCGCGAGGGATTCCAGTGCAGTAATGACGACATGCTTGACTGGGAAGAGAAAACGATCGAGGCGCAAGCTGATCTGTTTTCCTCTTACCTACTTATGCCTTTGGACGATTTCCGAGCGCAAGTCACAACTGTTGTCGACCTTGAATTGCTCGGGCACTGTGCAGATCGATATGGTGTTTCGCTGACCGCAGCAGTGTTGAAATGGATTCAATACACCGAAGAAAATGCGGTCCTTGTCTTATCGCGCGACGGCTACATGCAGTGGGCGTTTTCGAGCCGCCAAGCAGCTCGTGCAGGTGCTTTTTTCGGACGCGAAAACAAGCTGTCCCCGTGCCTGCTGGCTCCCTTGCCGTCGCACCTGGAGTGAAGCATGAACGTCGAGGCATCGAACTGCCTGCAAAATTTGGTTTCCTCACGCTGATGTAGGAACTGCGGTTCGGGAGATGAAGGTGTCTTCAGACCAGTATGATTACGTCCTATCTCTACTCTATTTGCCGCGATCAGCTTCGGTATGGCGACCTTTTGAGGATTGAAAGACCGAGTCTTCCAACGATCATTCGTAGCTCATATCTCTCCAATGTCGTGGGACAATTTGACCATTGGCGTTCCCCATGTCTTTGGGCAGCAAATCGGTGACCGCTTGCGGGTATTTACCTGGTGTGACCCTGGCGACGCCCTCAGCGTTAAGCGCTACGGTCTTGCTTAGAAATTGGTCTACCCCGGTATGGTCACCAGCCACTCGTTAGTATGCATCGGCCGATCTTGGCAAGTTGATTGGAAGTTATCTTTAGGAACAGAGGTGGTTGGGGCTGCCGTTCGGTTTGAGGACGTCTCCCAATCGTGCTTGTTCGCGGACAATGCGCACCACCATAATGCAGGCTTAGCTACCGGACTGAACCCAATCGCATCGGATCCTGACTCGGAATGCATAACTTTTCGTCGAACTGGTGGCACCTTTCATCCATGCTGGACGGGTATGCTACGCACAGGCGTCGACCTGAGTGCTATGAGTACACGGACCACGTCCAGTCCAAGGCACTGGCCATCTTCTTTGCGCATGCCAAGTTGGCCACGCCCCCACTTGACCGAACTACAGTCGAAGCCTTACTAGATGGACGAATGACTTGGCCTCGTGCGGATAGTGAGCCGCCGCAGCCAGCAGTCCAAATCCAGCTAGCTTTGCTTGAAGAGCACGGCCTAGTGTCCTTCATCGCCGGCTGGTGCGTGGTTCACTGCCAGAGTGTACGGAACGTTGAGGTCGTAGATCCCAGCCTGAGGCCGCTTATACAGACCGTAGAATTTCTAAAAGCCATTCGGGATGGTAGCGACGGCTACTATCCACCCCACTTCACTTTGCCGGTTGGGGAGCTCGAAGCGCGGTTGCTGCCACTCGCCGGAATCTCCCCCATCGCCGAGCTGCTTCCGCAATTACGGGTTGAAGACGGGAACTTTGTTTCGACACCAGGCAATCAAAACTTCGACTCATTGGTCTGCACCTACTTATGGCAAGTGCTACGAGAAGTGCTAGCGCCAAGGCAGGCATTCGAGCACTGGTTGTGGTGCTTGCGGACGCACTGCAGATGGGCTATGCCGGTCATCTGGGAGCAATTGGGCAACGCGGAGCAGCGTGAGTTTGCTGATCAATTGGTGGCGCATCTAGCCGACGACGTCTCACTACATGGATCAATGACAACTTTGCTCAAGCAAGCTTGGAACGAGCACAGTTTTTCCAGTCTCATCACGCCAGTACAGATCACGATGCACGTCAGCATTGGTTCCGAAGAAATTGCCAAAGAGAAACAACATGAAGTGACTCCATGTGAGCGACTGACCTTGGCAACGTTGAATAATGCCTATCCTGTGTCCCCCGAAGATCACTCGGATGCCCTGCAGTTCGTATGCCTGGGACAGCGATTCAAACATTGGCGAACTGTTGATGGCTTTTATAGTTGGTTAATCGCGAGCTCCATCGAAGTCAGCGTGGGTATCGACGGCCAACAACTCTTTTCGTGGGGAATTGCCGAATCCCTACTGGATCTCGCTACGACGCGTCCTACCTTGAAATACTTGCTTTTCAATGCAGTGCCCGAGTACGACATTGCCGGCTACCTAGCGTTCCTACTGTCAAGGGCGGACACATGCGACATTGCCCTGTTCCATCTCGCACAGAAGCGCTTCAGCCAGGGAAACCAAGACAGTCCAGCGCTGGGTGGGTACCTCGACAAGGTTTTCCAGCACTTGGTCTGTGATGAATACCTTCGTGCGTTGGCAAAAATTCCTGACGTAGGCGAGCGCTTGCTCAACGCGATAGACTTTTTGGGTGATCGTTGTTACCTGCACACGAGTAAACTCTCACAAACCTTGGAGTATCAATTCCTTCTAGGACTGCTAGAACGCCTCCAGCCACAGCAGATCCGTCAACTCGGTCAGGCCTACGTCCGCCAACTTACGACTCACCGAAGCGCAGACGAGCTTCAGCAACCAGGCCACCATCAGTATCTACTGGGTTTCTGGTTGCTCGAGCATGTCCCCACAGCCAGCATTGATGCTTCAGATAACTTACTAGAAACCATCCAAATCGCATTACTGAGCTATTATCGAGCGGAATTCTCTGCAAACTTGGCTGGCCAGCAGCGAACGCTGCAGCCTAGCGAATTCTTCGCTGCTCTGCCCTGGCACAAGCTAATTGGCAGCGAGGGTGTGCGTCCGCTGCTCGCGTTTTCCGGTACCTGCAACAGGTGGTCGGAGCGGCTCTCTTACTCGCATAAGTACAATTTTGCCGTCGGAGCTGCCATCCGACAGTATCTACAAGTACTGCTGCAGGTGGGGCGCGCTCAGAAAGTCGACGGTTGGGAGCGTGTCAGGGAGCGGGTCGCTGAGATCGTACGCACCCTGGGATTTGGCCCCCGTGAGGAGGCTACATATCTGTTTGACAGTGCGTTTTACAGGGATGAGTACGATCTGTGGCGACACTTCTGTTCCTATGCCAACTCTTTCCCAGACTCCCTGTTCGAGGATCTGCTTGATCGCTGTGGGCCGCTCATACCGGTTGACCAGTTGTTCGTTCTCCTCGAGCACTGTTCGGCGATCGCTCGTGCGGAGCATGTGCAACGCATTATTGCTGCTCATGAACCGCAGGAAGCGGAAGACCTGGGACTTCAAGGAATCGAGCAGGCTTTTACCTCAGCCTGTAATTATGGCAATACCGCAATGGCCCTCAAGCTGATTACGTCTGCTAAGGCATTCTTGGCGCAAGAGCGCTTCGTCAGCACTCGCAACCCTCACATTCTGCGGGCCCGTAGAGTCTGGTTGACCTACGAATACAAATTCGAGCTATTAGAACTGCTGGAGACCTTAAAAGACGAACCTGAGCAGTTCGCCGAGGCCGCGCGTCACCACCCTGTACCTTTTGAGCAACATTCCAACCTCGATGAACAAGAGGAGCGCGCTCAGCGCCATGAATGTGAGGTGTTCAAGCGTTACATCACAGCTGCGGCTTTCTGCGACACCAAGCCGCAAAGGTGCGTCAGTATCATGGAGGCGCTCTATAAGGAGACGAAGCATGATATTCACAGCTTTCTGCTGTTTAAGAGCCGTCTGGCTGTCCATTATGGGGCGTCCGACACCTCCCAGATTCGATACGCGTTAGCGCAATTCATGGCAAGTCTCGGAGACACCGAGCCCGACCTCATGCCGGCACCTTGGGTCGCGACGATCTTGGAAGGTTATCGTCAGCTCCGACAAGCTCAGGACATCGATGTTTTCTGGTCAAAGCTCAGTACTGAGCAGCAGGTACAGGCGGAAATTCTAGGGCCCTATTGCATGGCGCTTATTGAGCGGAACGAGCCGCTGATCGCCCAGCAGATCTTCAACCGCTACTGCGAACTGAATCCACAGATTCCGGAAGGCTTGGGGCTAAACGACCTGATTAATCAACTCGTTGAAGCATCACCGGCCGATCGCTCCCTTTCGCAGCTAATCCAAATTGTGAACGAAGACTCGCAGCGCACTGACCTTCAACTGACCAAGCACTACACACAGATCGTCTCTAAGGATTTCAAGGATTACGTGGCTATCGTCGGCCAAGGGTTACTTCCGCACGAGTTCCTGCAGAGGGCCATGTTGGAGGTAGCACAGGAGCTGGTGTTTCGCAAAAGAACCTGCAACTCCACTCCGTAGAATCGAACGAAACTGCCAGCTTCCGAATCACCAAGGAAGACCTGATTAACGACTGGTTTACCTCGCTATTCAACAAGCGGATGGCAGAGGTACGTGTTGGTATCAACGACCAGGCGCGTGGTGGTGAATCTCCTTCTGGTAAGAGCCCGGGAGAGATTGACGGATCTATCAGGGATTCGAAAAACAGGCGCATAGCCATCTTCGAGGCATTTCGGCTGTTTTCCACAGATGTAACGGTCATCACCACACACCTGGATAAAATTGAGGGCTATGATCCCGAGTCGCTCAGTCCAGTATTCATCGCAGCCTACTGTGACGTCATTGATTTTAGGTCGCTGATCCGGGGGTACGCTGAACTCGTTGCTGCCCGAGACCACAGCGGATACACCAAGAACCATCCAAGCAATGGTGTTGGAGTGGAAGTACTGCACGCCTCGGACAACTTATGGCTGGGCATGGAGCGACGGTGGCGGGGCCCGCGAGAAGTGGTCTTTTATCACATTCTGCTGAACATGAGATTCCGGTCGGCTACAGTCACATCTCAAAATGCCACAGGAGTGACGCCGGTAGATTCATGCGAATCGCAGGCATACCTCCTTCCCTGCGAGCACCCCGTGGACCACTGAATGAATATCGTGTGTGGGCACGCACGCTGCCCACTGAGAAAAGAGCACAGCCCTGTTCCAGGTGTGGATCGAGGGCGCAGGTTTAGCGATGCGTCCATTGCTCACGCAGCATCAAGGAGAGCGCTGTTATCGCTGCCTCAGCGACTACAATCGCGAGCAGCACTTCATCTCCATCGAAGGGGGGTAGAACCTATTTTTCGCCGGCCAAGGCTGTGAGGGGCTTTACGTTCCGCTTTCTGCTTCCGTCTCGATTCGGGCGGCCAGCCTCGGCCTGGCTGCGGCTCTTGCATGGGGAAGCAGAATCCTTAGCCTGCACTGTCCACTCGCGTGCTCAGCCCGGTGCACACGGGAGCGACGCACGACTGTACCCCACTGGCTCGATTAGGATGTCCTGCATGCAGTTTGTAAACACATGGGTCGACCCTGCGACTCAGCAACTGGTTGCTCTCTCTGCACAGCCGCTTGAAGTGTTTTCGAGGTATGTTCAGGAAGGTGAGGAGTCCAGTGAGGCAGGTGGCATTTTACTTGGGCACGTACGTGGGACTCATTTGGAAATCCTGGCGACGGAACCCAGCTTCTGGGATCGACGATTTCAGTATTTCTTCGAGCGCATGCCATATCGACACCAAGGTATAGCTCGTCGACGATGGAGCGAAAGCAATGGTCTTATCAGATATATTGGCGAATGGCACACCTATCCGCAGGATCAGTCCAGTCCATCCTCGATCGACCTGCACGAATGGCAACTCCTGCGCTGTGATCGTAGACTGTTACTGGCACTAAAGTGGGGCGTATGATTTGCATTTTGAATACATGCATGCAACTGGGAGGCGACAAACGCTCCTGCAGGGGGCTGCCTCATAGTGCCATCCGGTGAGGCAGGACAGTGTTTAAGCTGTATTAATATTTTCCATATGAGTAGTGTCTTATGTTGGAGCAATTAGTTGACTTGCTTAAAAGGGTAGTGGCGTTTTCCGGGCAAGATTTCTCAGGTCTTGGTGTCATAGTTCAGGAAAATGACGCCAATCTTCCTGTGTTTCCACTCGCGCGTCGATCCGATAATTCCAGATCAGGCTGACACAGCAGAGGTTTTGGCCGAAATTTCCCATTCACACAATGATCTACACGATGGTTTTCATTTGTTAACTACCGATCTATTGCTTTCAGGCGTTGCGCAGTACTTTTCTCCCCCAATCGTTGAGGGGTCGAATTGAAACGTGAGCGCCGTTTTGGAGGAAGGTATCTTGCTGCGCTGTTTGGCTCTGTATTACCAGGAGTGAAAATGATTGGGATCGCTACGCCTACATTGGGTATAGCAATTTTTGAAAACGGTCGCGAAATCCATTTTGAGGAGCTGTAAATGTTTTCTACGTTATCCCCGCTTAAAGCTATGGTGCTCGTTGGAAAACTTTATGCTGCTTTCGTAACACTGATAGTCTTTATCATGTTTGTATGTGGTGTAGAAGCTTCCCTGCAGGCGGCGTTTAGGGTTGTGTTTGGTGGTGCTTTGCTGTTGGAAGGACTTTTGTTTTTGACTGCGAATTTTTTTGGAAAAAAATTTGGGCCCGATATCCAGTACTGAATGAATGGCTATTTCCTGATCTGAATGGCCAGTGGAAAATGGAAATAAAATGGAAATAAAATGGACACGAAATGGGGAGGATGGAGCTGTTGAGGCTGAAGCTAGCATTAAGCAGAGCTTGTTTGGCGTTAGCATGGAGGTCCATTCCGAAGGCTCGGACTCGGAAACTCTTGTTGTAAAAACTATTAAGGATATTAACTCCTCTAGGCCGATGCTTTATTATTTTTATAGGGTAATACCAAAGAATACTGGTACCGATTCGGTAGGCCCCTATGAAGGTGCTTCTATATTGAAACTGTATGGTCATGAGGGTGGTGTTCTTAGAGGTAACTATTTTACCAGTCAAAATAGCAATGGTTATTTTGAGCTTACGCGGTTAAGTTAAAATTTCTGTGTCCGGTTCGCGCAATAAGCTCGGGGGAGTTGGTGTTAATTAAGTTTTCGAATGCTCCTTGCCTGCATGCCGCGTTGATATTGGCGCAACTCTCGGTCTGAGTGGTCCGCTCAGCTCCATCGGTACGAAAGTATGCGAGATGCAAAGGATTGATCGCTAACTGAACACCTAGGTTTTGCTATAGCAGAAATGCGGTCTCAATGTCCTTTTCTAGCTACAATCGGCAGGCTTTGCGATATCTGGATGTTCATTCTGGGTCAAGCATGAGAAAAGGATTATCGGGAGGGACTGTTCCGAAAAGCAGCTCTGTTTTTCCTAATAGATAACCTTTGAGTTTTGCCCTCTTGCGGGGGCCTTGGATCTGGCAGGTCCATATGTTTAGACCATTCTCACGTTTTTTGTGAACCTTCAGTTTTTCAAAGTGCTTCTGCACCCAGCGCCATTCTTCAATTTCTTGATCGGTCCCCTGTGAGATACCAGGAAACTCCTGCGCGTAGCGTTGGAAGAGGCCAGGTGTGACTAGAAATACGCTGCCACACACCGTGTGGATTTTGGCCTTGCTGTCATTGATGATCAGCTTATGGCTGAGGATGCCCTCCTTGACCCAATTCAGGAATGCCTGACCAGGGTTGTCCGATGAAGGATTTGAGATTTCGAGGGTGCCAGCTGACGATGCGTTGCTGACCTCAGACTCTTTCAGCTCGAACATATCTAACAACGTGTCGAGGTAGTCGGCATCCTCCATCGCCATGGGATCGGGTTGCGATGGGCTTTGACGCGATCCTGTATTGACAGTCTCGGACGCCGCTGGTGATGCCGTAGTCTCAGTCGGGTGATCATCGGCCGCAACGCTCACCGTTCCGCTGAAAGGCTCAGGCCGATCTTCGTTCCCCCAGATCAACGCCGGTTGAAGGCGCAGAAAGGTAAAGCTCTGCTGCCAGTTTCCCTGCGCGACAAGGGCGGTCCAGATGGCTTTGCCTTCTATTGTGGACTCGACCAGCCCATGCGATTGCAGTTCGTCGAACACAGCAATGTTGGAGGAGGGAATGCCCTCTATCGCTTGCGACAGCAGATAGGCTCGCAGCTTGTCCGTGACCGTCTTGCTGACCAGCCAGAGTGCGTCCTGGGTCAGCCATCCCGCGGCACCCGGCTGGTTGAGTTTCAGCTCGTGCTGAACCAGATGGCGTAGTCCGCTGATCAAGTGATGTTGCAGCGAACGAATCGGCGCTTGCAGCGCCTTGCTCGGGTTGCCACCGATGTTCTGCGCGGTGGAGACGCGGTCGGCCTGAATGACCACTTCGCCGAGCACGCCAGCACGTTCGTACTGGCCCGCCAGGACATACAGCAGGCTGGCCCACAGCGACGGAAATCCACTGAGCCAATCGAGGATCAGGCGGTCGAGAATCTGTGTGTAGAGCAAGCCTGCGGCGGCGCCATGCAAATGGTAATCCCGACCTTTGAGGTAGCGAAAACGGTAGGGCTGATCCAGGGCACCCTGCCAAGGATGCCAAACACGGCCATCCTGGCGTTCGACCAGCAGGTCCACGGCGATCTTGCCGATGTCATGCAGCAGCGCGCCATAGGCGATGCCCGCCGACCACGCGTCGGTCTGGGCCGCCTGGTCTTCGGGCGCGGCGCCAGTGGGAAGCAGATACGACTGACGCAGTTTCAAACTGCAAGCGACCAGTTCCAGTCCATGGTCGAGCATACCGCCGAGATACGCATGGTGGTGGGTCTCGCTGGCCGGGAGTTGCTGGACCTGTTCGGCGTAGCGATGGATCGGATTTAAATAGAGCTGGATGAACTGCGCGTGGGAGAGGGCGGTGTACTGCCAGATGCGATCGAGCAACTGGCGGCGGTGCTCCGCAGCTAACAAGCTGTGAGCCGACTCGATGGGCAGGTAACCTTCGGCGACGTTGACGGTCAGTGGCGGAGAGGGCTTCTGCCTTTTGCGGCTAAACAGGCTGAGCATCGTGACCTCCGGGAAGTGGCTGGGTCAGTGGCCTTTTAGCCTTTTCGGATAGGGCTCTTACCCTTGACCCCCATTCCTTTCCAACCCTTACCGTCCTTTTGGCGCGTGTCCCTTTGCGCGGCAATCGGAATATGGATACTGCTAGGCATCGTTTTGTTGGGGCTAGTACGGCAAAGACAAGAGTCGGTACACTGCGGTGCCTATTTTTTGGGTCTTGCCATGAACCTCACAGACGCCACGCTCGTGCTGCTGCTCGCGGCACGTATCCATGGGACCGACGAAGCCGTCCGGGCCTCGGCGAAGAGCGTGGTCAAGAAGTTGCCGCGCAGTAAGCGTGATCTGATTTACAAGGTAATCGATAGCCGAAGTCCGCTCGAGCTGGTGGATTTTCTGGCGCAGAACCTTGATGCGGAATGACAGGCTGCGAGTGTGTGCCCATCCCTGACTCTTTGCATCAGAGCCCCGCGGCATGGGGATTTTTCTGGGCGCAGAAAAGGGCCCAACTCGCGTTGGGCCCTGTGATGCGATTGCAACGGTGAGTTAACGATCAAACTCCATCGTTCATGCATCGTGAGTCATCCATTACCATCTGCTTCAGCTGCTGCTCCAGGTTGAGTACATACTCCGAGGCGCTTCGGGCCAGACCACTGGCGCGAAAGATCGCGCGTTTGTCAGCCTTGAGCAGGCCGAGCCAGGAGTCGATGTAGCCCTCGTGCCGCAGCTCCCCCTGTATACCGGCGTAGGCACATAAAAAAGCAGCGCCCATCTCGGCGATCAACTCCTCAAACGCGTAGCCTAGCGAGCCGAACGGACAGGCTGACGTCATGCCTTCGCGCTGCAACCGAGAGTGATGCCCGGTCCAGTGCGTCAGCTCATGAAGTGCCGTGGCGTAGTACCCGCCTTCATCGTGAAATTGTGCTTTTGTCGGCAGTTGGATGAGATCCCTGATCGGGTGGTAAAGGCTTCGTCGGCAGGCCGATGAACGATGCGTGCACCTGAACTTAATAGCAGATTTTCCCCGGTGCTGTTGGGCTGGAAGGGATCACTCTGTTCCGTCTCGAGCAGGGTTTCATTGAGCATTTCGAGCCCCTCCGTTTGCTCGATGTTGAACAGAAAATTTGTCCTGAGAATGCCGAAGTGAGCGACCTTGGGCTGACCGTTTTCATCGAGTACGGGTTGGCCTGACTCGGTCTGTTCCTCGCGCTCCATCGGCTTGTAGAGCACCGCCAGAGTGCTGTGCTCACCCTTACGAATGTGCCCACCGGTCTTTTTGGCTTGGTTGAAGGTCAGCCAACGATCTTGAGTGAACCCCTGCAACCTGGCCTCGGCCCAGAGCAGCGGTAAATTGATGCCCGAATACGGACGTCGTGTGATGGCGTTGACGGGGTAGGGTTGATGACCGATGTAAGCGGAGCCACTTGAGGACCAGGGTTTGATCCAGGGAGCAACGCCTTGGTCTAACGCGGTAACGATCTTGTCAGTTACGTCTTGGTAGATATCGCGCATGGCAATTTCCTCGAGAGAAAACGGAGGAACGCCTTGCCCGTCGGGGAGGGTTCCCCGGTTGGGTGATGGGTTGGATTGATGCAGGTCTTGCATGCCGCCCGAATGTGGAGGTGGGCGCCGCCCATTGCGCTTAGCGCTGGTGTTCTCCTGCAAGCGCTATCAGCAAGGCGGCAGGCTGACCCGGTTCTTGGAGTAGGCTCAGACTCAATTGCAGCAACGGGTCGTGGTGTAAGTGATCGGTTGGTTCAATGTGGATTACCTCGAACAGCACGTAGGGCTTGTGTGGATAGGCCAGGTGGGCTTCGAAGGCTGCGCGCAATACGTGGCTCAACCGATCGACCTGCAGCTTCTCAGCGTGATCGGATTGCTCGAGCAGTACTGCGCGTTGCCACGCGCCAGGGGTGAACACGATGGGCAACCGAAGGGTGTTCAGTGTTTGCGGTGTAAGTGAGTCGGGCATGGTATGTCTCCGTTGAAAACGCGAAGAAACCTGCCCTGTGCGGGGAAAGATTTCCCCGCAGTGGGTGGAAGAAAAACAAGAAAGTTTGCCTGACGAGCAGAGCTCGAAAGGCGCTCCGGAGAGCAGTAGGCGTTCATCACCGTAGAAACGGTCACCGTGCGAGCTACCGAACGCTAATCGCACTTGGGGAGAACCATCACCGAAGTGAACGTAGCCTTGAAGGCTCTGGCTACCTGGGAAGTGCTGTCGATAACAGCGATCCATACCTTGTATTTAGCCGGACGATTTGTATGGGTCAATGACTGTAGAGACGCTGTTTCACGGAGCTTGTCTTCTGTCTTCCAGTGAAGATTTTACGGCTGGGGCAAACTGATAAACGGTCAGGCACGGGCCGATTTCAGTAGTACGCTATTACTTCTGTCTCAATCATGAAAACGCTCAGAAGAGGGCGAGAACATGCAGACGCAGAATCCCGTTCAAGTTTCCCGTGCCCACCGCAGGGCCTACACATGTGGCATGTCGGTAAAGCGTGGTTACCGTAAGTTGAAAACGTTTGAGTACCGCGTGGTTGAGCGTGCGGTGACGGCAGGTATGCCCGCAGGTAAATTACTAGTTCGCGGGAGTTTTTTGACTTCCAAACTGGCATTGATCGGAGGATTGCTTTTTGTCAGTGCTTGGATGGTTACTTTCATTGTGATGATGCTGGCTGTCACTACTTTGCTATGGCTCAGGGTTTTTATTGGTGCCGATCAACAAGAGAAAAATCCAGGGCCAGACTACCTAGGTGCTGACCTGTACATCGGTGACTTCGACGACAACGGGCATTATATAGGCGACAGCAAGTCATCTAATTGAGCGCTTTGCAGCACCCAATATTTGATCCGCACCTTTGCTCGCTGAGTCACTTGCAGCTTTGCTACCGTTCGCCAACATACCTTGAATCCCGTTGCCGACTGAATATCCTGCCCAGCTCATGGCTCCTAGAAATAGCATCGGCAGCACGATGAACATCGCACCCATCACATACTCAATTACCTGCGCCGTAACTGTCCCCTCCATGAAGCCGGATGTGGGCAGCGACAACAGCACCTGATTGGACGCCGACACCTGGTTGTACAAGGTATCGAGCATGCTTGAGTCGACCCAGCGTGCTAATTCCCACCAGAAGGTCAGCATGTGCAGTGTGAACAGCGCGAACGTCACGGTCATGACGGTCTTCAGCTGATAGGTACTGACCAGCAGTATCAGCGGCAAACTGATGATGATGCCCATGATCAGGAATGCCTGCACCATTGGCAGGGCAGCGCGTAGTGCATTCATCGCCGGGAAGTTGCTGAAGGAACCGAGGGCCAGCCCGGTGTTGGTGGCCAGATTATTGAGCCCCTGATTGATCGAGCCGCCGCGTGCGCTGGAGCCATAGTCCTGGTACACCTGTCCGGGCGACATGGACATTGATTGCTGGCGCGGGCTGACCAGTTCGCGCAGGGTGGCATCCTCGATCTCGTTGCTCGAACGGCCAGTCAACCAGCCTTTCAGCTGAGTCAGCAGCGAAGGATCGACTTGCTTGATTAAGCGCTCGTGCAACCCGATACCGTTATCGCTCCACCACTGTTTGCAGGTGGGGTAGCCCGCACCATTTTCTAGTCTAGGTAAGGAGACATCGCGGCTTTCTTCATACGGCCAGCTGACTCGCGGTGTACGTGAGCGGTCGGTGTCGTAGTAACCTGGCGTATTGAGAAAATAGCTTGAGCCGATCCAGGACGCGTCGTGACTTTGTGCCTTGTCCAACTGCGGACGGTTGGTGAATAGCCGAGAACGGGAATAGCCATAGCAGTCGCGAGTGAAGTCGGCGACTTCCTGCAGCAGTATTTGGCTGTCGATACGCGAGCTGTCGATTTCCATGCGCATCTGCCGGATATCCGGTGCGCAGGGAATGGAGGCGGTGGCCGCGGCGGTCACGCCTTTGCTCAAGGCATGCACCAGAAACCACCAGATCGGCACGTTGGCGGAGCGTTCGCCAATAGTATTGAAGGTCGTCCCCCAGGCGGTTTCCGCTGGCTTGGCCACACTTACGCCGCAGCGCTGACTCGCCGCATCATCGAACGTCATTGACGAGAGGCTCAGCGGAAAGACCGGCGCGCAGCCGAACAATAGGACGATGTAGGCCAGCCACAACCGGTTCTCGATCCGCGGCACCGAGAGCAATCCCTTGTTTCCCTCATCCGCGCCCTGCTGACGGGCTGACAGCCATTCCTGGAGGATGATCGCGCCGAAGGGCGCGGCAAACAGCCCGGTGTCGGACAGGACGCCCCAGAGTCCGTTGTTAATGATCCAGGCCAGCAGGGATAGGTAAAATTCCAGGTAGCTGTTAGTGCTCAGGAGCATGGTGGTGACCTCACAGTCGGGTGAGTTCGACGCAGGTAAAGAGCAATAGCCCTAATGTCCCGATGCGTTTCATGCGCAGTCGATCCTGGGGTCGATGTCGGTAGCGCTGAAGCAGATCCCACCAGAGCGCAAAGAGGGCGCCGTAGAGCAGGGCACGCCACCCCCGCAGATAGGGTCGTACGGATTCGAATGCCTGCTGCCAGGCCTCGAAACTACCCAGCGCAGTGCGGCCGATCCATGCGACCAGTGCAGCGGTCAGGATCATCACTGCGGCAATCCCCAGACTTGAAAGCAAAGTGAATAGCGGTGAGCGTTTCATGGCTCACTTGCGCCTGGCGTCAGCATCATTGAGTCGACCGGGCTCGGGGTCGCCTTGCTCGACGGTACGCGATGCGTCGGCACCACCGGCATGCCGGTCGAGCACCAGGCTGGCGGTGTTGGTGGCCAGCATCTGCCGGACCTGCAGTTCGGTCTGCAGCAGGCGTATTTCGCGCTCCAGGGTGTCGATGTTTTTCGTCAAGGCGCTCTGTGCCGGCTCGGCTGAGGCGATGTTCGGTTCGTGACTGCCCGCCAGCAGGGTGCGCAGTAGCAGCAACGCTTTGTCGAGCACACTGGACAAGGCCGTCTCACTGGCCAGGCGCCGCGCCAACAGGTCCTGATCGGGGTCGTCACGCAGGGCTTCGACCACACCACGGGTCACCGGCAGCATCGGGCTGGAGGCTTTCGCCAGGTTGTCAGGGGTAGGCGGCAGAGAGCCAGACAACAGCCCTTGCAGGGCCTTGAGGCGCTCGTTATAGGCCTCCTGGATCAGCGGCGTCAGTCCGCTGCCAGCGGTCGCACGCAGAGTTTCGCAGCTGTCGCAGGTCGCGACTTCGCTCTCGCCCAGTACGCGGGCGGCCCATTCGGATTCCTCTTGGGGCGAGGTCCAAGTCTGGCAAATAGCCCCGCCTAAGCAGTCGCTGCTACTGATCGAGGCGCTGTCATCCACCGACCGGTTATGCAGCAGGTTGTAGCCTGCTCGCACTACGTCGGAAGTCACCCGGATGGGGGCTGCCCACTACCTCCAGCCTTCTGGCCGCCGACCCAGGACACCCCATTGCTGCCGTTACGGGCCTCGGTGTTTTTCACCGCGGCCACAGCATCACCGCCGGTTTGCTCCAGATTGCCCTGCATTTCCTGGTTCTTGGCCAGCGCGCCCCAGCCGGCTTGACCGACCTTGTCCGCCATCTTCTCGGCCATGGCCTGGCAGGTCAATTTGGAACGATCGAAGTCGATACGCCCCTGCATCACCCCGTTACTCAGCAACTCATAGAGTCCGGGGTTGGCGCGCTGAATGATCAATGCTGGCAGCGACATCACCGCCTGGGTCGCGTTCTGCACGATGCTGCCCATGATCTGCTGGAAACCTTCGGTGGCACCGTTCAGCTGGTTTTGCAGGGTATTAGTGAGGCTCATGTTTCCGCACATCATGTTCGCTCGCCAGGACCCGCCGACACCGAGACCACTGGGTCGGTAGAGCGAGCTCGGTGAGCCCACTGCCGAGCCACCACCGATGGTGTACATCACTCGGTCATCGAGCACTTCGCCTTGAGTGCCCAGGCGGTAATCGCCCTCGGCGGCGTGGGCATGAGTGGCCATAGCGAGTAGCCCATAGAGCAACAGACTCATCACGCCCAACCAGGGGCGCGCGAGAAACCGGCTCATGAAGCACCTCCTTCGAAGTCGATGCTGAACAGGAAGGTCTGCCCCTCACGTTTGCAACAGCTATAGGGCCGCCACAACGACCAGGCGTAGCCCCCATCCGAACTCTGTACCGGATCGCTGGGAAAGATGGCGCACGTGGGCTGAACCTGAGGGTAGAGCAATTGCCATTTGTGGGTCGAAGCGTCGTTTTCAACGATCGGGCCGGGCGGCCAGTAGCCGTCACGTTTGGCGGGCAAGAGCGGTAAATACACATGCGGCTGTCCGTTATGGGTGATGACATCGCCGGCTCGTTGCGTCATGACCGCGGCCGCCTTGAAATCGTCGGGCTGTACCAGAAAGCCCTGCCGGGGATAAACGTTGCCCCACATGTTTCCCGAGGCCTGACTACCGATTTCACGGAGCCCCGGCATGAGCGACTCGGGGTAGAAACTTTCCGGGATGCCATGGCGCCAGGCCAGTGAGTCCAGGGTACTCAGGTAGTAAGGCATGAATGCAGTTGCGCCGCTGGCGCAGGCGTAGCCTGATTGCGAAGCCAGTTGCGTGGCGATCCTGCCACCGGGGTGGCCGATACCGTCGACGTTCTTGAAGCGGGGCAGGTTGTCGCGGCGGGTGTTCGGGGTGATCAGGTTGCCGCCACCCTCCGCGCCGCTGATGGGAGCGGAGAGGGCAGCCATCTCGGTCCAGGGGTTGTTGCCGGTGTTGGCGTAGCTCGAGACCACCAGTTCAGGAATGAAATGACGAACCTTGGTCGAGGTTTTGACTGTGCAGCCGAAGGGGTGCAGAACAGCCAGAAACAAATGCCGACGACCCTGTAGTCGAGGCAGTTTTGCGAAAAGCACGGAGGACGTGATGCTGGCGGTGTCCAGCGCCACGCTTGGGCCGCACGCCAGCAGGATGCTCAGCGCCAGGGGCCGTAGCTTTGTGGGCGAGATTGACGAGCAGGCAACAGGCATGATCCAGGCTCTCGATGTATGGCCTGGGCAGGTTCGATTACGGACTGAAGACTGTCAGTGGAAATTATGAAGGCGGATCTATCGGATTTGTGAGCCGTGAGACTATTATTTGACGTGAAGGGCGCTGCGCAGAGTATCGGGTTCTGCAAGTAGCTGATCTGTTGTGATTTCGAGAATATTGGCGAGCTTGCACAGGACCAACAGCGACGGATTGCCCGTGCATCGTCTCGATTTGACTGACGTACGTGCGATCCACCTCGGCCATGAGCGCGAGCTGCTCTTGGGTAAGGTTTTCACGCGTCGCATCAAGCGGATGTTTTCCGCCAGCTGAAGACGAAGCTGTTCGTAGTCTTGAGTCATGCGCGCAAATTGCGCCTTGAGGGACTCTCAATCCACGGGTATATAGTCTACATTGGCATTGATCTAGGCCATTTGATGCTCATGCCTGTTATCGAGTGTTCATTTGGCTTCGTTAAGCTTTTCGAAGCTGGGCCCAACGTCTAACAATAAATCAGAAATCTAGGGTGTGTATGGACGAAAACTACATTTCAATTCCTGCGGCGGATGGTTGCCCAAGTCTTCTGACACCTTGGGGCAACGAGTTTGCCTCGATGATCGAGCGTGGCGTGCAATGTGCTCGAGGCTTGGCTTGATACGCCCGGCGAGATTCCCCTGTGGTGGGAGCTGGCGCAAACCCGCAAGACCTTTCCTGTCGGTGACTGCCAGGATGCCTTCGAAGCCGGATTCCTGTTGAGGATTCAGCAGCGGCTCCGGGGCGTACCGCAATAACCGGTCACTCGCTTTAGAGCGCGAGGAATAGATTCGCCTATGCGGGTTCTATTCCTCGCGCTATATCGATCCGTTCAGCTACCCTATACGCCGCTTCCAGTTCTGAGCAGCCGTTCTCTTGCATCAGTGTCCAGCGCTCGGCTTTTTCCTCGGGCTCCGTCATGGCCAGGGCGAGATAAAGACTCGGCGGTACGGCCCGAAACAGCGTTTCGAGCTTCTTCGATAGCACGACCCCCTCAGTGTATTTACCCGGCTCCTTACTGGCGGAGAGCAGCAAGGCTTTCTGTGCCGGCGTGAGTTTCTTGAACCGTGCGATCTCTTCGATTTCCGCGGGCGGCATGTTCAAACAAATCCACCATTCGATCATGTTGAGCATGGTCTGCGCGGCAGTGGGAAAGTCGGCAAGGTTTTGCGTCGCCAGCCAGAACCAAGCGCCGAGCTTGCGCCACATCTTCGTGCCCTTGACCACGAACGGCGCCAGCAGCGGGTTTTTGGTGATGATATGGCCTTCGTCGGTGACCATGATGATTGGCCTCCCCAGGTACTGGTCGCGTTCGGCTAGGTTGTTCACGGTGTTCATCAGGCTGATGTAGCTGATGGACATCTGCGCCTCGTAGCCTTCGCGAGCGTAAGTGGCGAGATCGACAATGGTCACATCGCTCTCGGGCCAAGGCGTGCCCTCGCGATCGAACAGTTCACCCTCGAAACCTTGGCAAAACAGGTCGATGGACTCACCCATTTCCTGGGCACGCTCGCGACGCTTCTCCGGCAAGTGTGTGTCAGCGGCGACGCGCAGCAAGGCGTCGCGCACGTTGCGGGTCAGTACCTGGCGACACGCCGCGACACACGTTTGCGCCGCATCGAGAATGCACTCGCGGATCAAGCTGCGATCGGCTCGACTCAGGCGCGCCTCTTCCTTGGCCTCGCCGCCGGTGATCATCAGGCGGGCGGTGATTTCCAGTTCGCCGAGAACATCGCGCTGGTCTTCGCGACTGGTTACCACCTCATCGTCCAGCTCATCGATAGACAGACTCGCTACCTGATCCGGCTGCTCGACCAGGCGCCAAGCGTCGGCGAACGGTGCGAGGCTGACCGAGGCGCCAGGTTTCAATTGGACCTTGTTGACCGACAGGCCCTGTGTCGCGAAGTAGTCGCCCTGCAAGCCGAATGAGTTGCCGGCCTCGACGATAAACAGGCGAGGGCGGTACAGGCCATGACCTGCATCAGTAGGCTGACCAGAGTGGCCGACTTGCCGGCGCCGGTGGGGCCGAACAACAGCAGATGACCATTCATGGCTCGGTCTAGGCGTGATAACGGATCAAAACTCAACGGCGAACCACCACGATTGAACAGGGTGATACCTGGGTGGCCGGTGCCGGTGCTGCGGCCCCACACCGGAATCAGATTCGCCAGGTGCTGGGCAAACATCAGGCGGGTGTACCAGTTGCGCGTGTCGCGGGCCGGGTTGTAAGCCATCGGTAACCAACGCAGGTAACTGTTGCAGGCGGCGACTTCATCGCCTTCGCGTACCGGTTGTAGGCCCGCACCCAGTAGTGCGTTAGCCAGGCTGACCGAGCGCTGGTGCAATTGCTGTTCATCGTTACCGCGCAGGTAGAACGCCAGGGTGCCGCGGTACAGCTTGTGCTGGCGACCGATGATTGCACGAGCTTCTTCAACATCTTGGCGGGTCTGGGTCGAGGCCAGGTTTTCACCGATGGCTTTGCGCGCCAGGCGGTTCAACTGCTCCTCAAGTACATCCTGCGGTTTGACCACCAAGGTTAGACTCATGACTGTACCTTCGGGTAACTGGTCGAACAGTGCATTCACCGCGTCACCTTTGCGGGTTTCTCCGGTGAGCTGACCAATCAAGGGCGCTCGGCGCAGCTTGTCAACCACCATGACCCGATGGGGTTGATCATCGAAAAACCAGAGCCCGTGCTGGACATCCGAGCGCGGTTCGTTGAAGAACAGCCGCTCGGCGAAGTCATGATCGAAGGGCAGTTCCAGCGACTCGCCGTCGCCCGACTCCGGATAGGTCACGCGGCGGTAGAACTCCTCGGGCGCTTCATCGGTGAGCCTGGGTGCCGGATTGAACCAGGGCACTAACCAGGCATACAGACCTCGGCCATCGACTCGCGTTGTTTGCACCCCGCATGCCTGCAACGAAGCAGCAATACGTTCGCAAGCCTGATGCAGGGATTGCACCGGGTTGAGTCCTGTCTCCTCAGCGTCAGACTCAAGCCAGCGATAGACCACCAGTCGCACCCGACGGTTATTGCCGCGCCAGGGCAGACGGGTCACCACCTTATCCTCAAACAGACCACCGGGCTTGGCGATGGCCTTCAGATGACGGCGGCTGAGCTCTAAATACGCCTCGGTGAAGACCGTGGCTCGCGCGCTGTCCTGGATATAATCGGTGAGCCGGGTCAGGTAGGGGTGAAGTCGTTGTCGTCCTGACAGAAAAACTGCGCCACCCACGGCGCTTGGTCCAGCTCGTCAA
>NZ_JAEKEG010000072.1 GCF_016651255.1 Pseudomonas sp. TH10 | reverse complement strand
ACACCTCGAAAACTGAGAGTCGCGAGGGTTGCCTATGGAATCAGCGGGCGAAAGCGCGAATTAGCTTAGTCAGTGACGTAGACGTTCTTAATGCCGTTTGGGCCGCGTCAGCGGCCCAAACGGCTTCTAACTGGCGAGCCAAGCGGCTGGGTTCACGTCCTGATCGCCTCAAGCAGTCCCGCGATGCCGAAGATGCTCATCATTCGTTTGAGGTTGTAGGCGAGCACGTGAAGGCTCATCTCAGTGCTCACCCTCGGCAGGGTTATGGTCAGGAAGCGGGTACTTCCCATCCAGCACTTGAGCGTTCCAAAAGGATGGTCAACGGTCTGTCGACGAACCCTCATCATCGCTGGATAATGTTCTAGCCGAACCTGCATCGCGTCGACCACCAACTCATGTTCCCAGAGCTTCACACGGCGCTCCTTACCCGTCGTACATTGCTTTTGTATTGAGCAGGACTGGCAGCCTGAGAAGTAGTAACAATGCAATAACATGCCGTCTTCCGTCATTTGCCCTGAATGAAGTTGCGGTTGCGATTATTGACGGCTTTGAATTTGTTGCTGTCGATGGCGATGATCGACTGGGAGAAGAGATTGAGGTTGCGACAAAGCACTATGAACTGGCGGCATACGCTGCGAATGGCTTTGCCGTTGTCTTTGCGAAAGTCGGCAATGGTTTTGAAGCCCGGAGCCAAACGCCCCGTTCGCCACATCAACTTGACGTTGCGCTAGGCCTCTCGCTCAAGCCGGCGGCTGGACTGAATCCGATTGAGATAGCCGTAGATATAGATCTTCAGTAACACCGCTGGGTGACAGGCCGGGCGACCCGTAGCGGCAGGGATCGACTCCCTCAAAACCAAGTGATCCCCAGGTCGAGTTCATCGACGAAAACATCGACCATGCGCACTGAATTTTCTTCGGCTACGTAATCGTCCAGATACTCCGGCAGCAAGGTGACTTGCGTCCGAGCCTCACCTTCAATAAATCGCTTCATGTTCGCCCCCGCTACGATCTCGACGATCAGAAGATTAGACAATTGCGGGAGTTTTTACTCGGCCAATAAGCTATCCACCAGTCATCATGACGGGGTTTTGCGACGCGAGTGTCGAGACGCTGCAATCTGAGTGCGCCCAGCTACCAAATCATTCCGCTTACTATCCTCGCCACTCGGTTGGCTCGCGTTCGGCCCTGAGCGTGATCGCTTGTTCCGTCATGTGCACATCATCGCCTTGGTTGTGGTGCTCTTCGGGAAAGAGCAGCAACGCCCAGGTACCGGCTCAGCAATTCACGTGGCGCTGTTCGGTTAAAACTCCCAGCCATCCTTTCCCTGCCAAAGCACGCCGGCAAAGCCAATTTCCTGATTTGTCCGCCGATTGGAGTAAGGGGTGTCCCACTGACAGGCTGGCGAGCCTGCTCAGATGCGATGTTGTACGACTGTACAGAATTTTGTTGCGGCCTGAAATTGGCGGTGCTATAAAACACTACACCTGACAGATGATCATGTTTCTAGAGCATGAAGAACAGATCGGTCTTCGGGTACCAAGCCTGCCTGTCTATTTTTTTAACATGCAGTTGTACGATCGTACGGTGTTGAGGGTGTAGCATGAAAGATAAAGCTCCCGAAGAGATGTCGTTTGGTTTGTCGCGTCGAGAACTGGTCAAGGGAACCGCAGGATTGCTGTTTGCCGGAGTAGCGTTAAGCGCACTGCCAATGTCGGTGTTTGCTCAGCCCAAAAAGGCGGGCGCCTGATCTTCGGGCTGGCCGGGGCATCGACTACCGATAGCCTTGATCCGGGTTTGGCAGAAGACGATTTCATGATGCTGCTGTCGCAATCCTTGCGAGGCAATCTGGTTGAAGTGGATGCGTCCGGCAATCCTGTACCGGAGCTTGCAGAGTCCTGGGAAGCCTCTCCGGATGCCAAGGTCTGGACCTTCAAGTTGCGCAGCGGTGTGCAGTTTCACAACGGCAAGCCATTCACCGCCGATGATGTGGTGGCCACGCTCGATTACCATCGCAAAGACGGGTCCAAATCCCTCTCTAAATCGATTGTTTCGCAAATCGATGAAATCGTCGCCGTGGATGCTACAACCGTCAGAGTCGTGCTCAAGGGCGGAAATGCCGACTTCCCTACTCTGATGAGCGACTACCACCTGAGTATTCTTCCTCGCGGCGCGGACGGGCAAGTCGATTGGCGATCCGGTAATGGCACTGGCGGCTATGTGCTTAAGGAATACAACCCGGGTGTACGTGCGCTGGTCGTTCGCAATCCGGCTTACTGGAAGTCGGACCGGGCGCATGTCGAAGAGGCAGAGCTTATCGCGATTTCCGATCCGGTTGCCCGTCAGAATGCTTTGTTGACCGGCAAAGTCAACGTGATCAATCGGGTCGAGATCAAGACCCTGTCGCTGCTCCAGCGCAGCAATAAGATTCGCGTCGAAGAAGTAGCTGGTTTGAACCATGCGACCATGCCCATGATCGCTAACGTCAGCCCTTTCCAAGACAACAACGTCCGGCTTGCGCTCAAGCATGCCGTGGATCGCGATCAATGGGTCAAGACATTACTGCGGGGCCACGGTTCGGTGGGTAATGACCATCCGATTGGCAAGCAACAAAAGTACTTCAACAGTGAATTACCGCAGCACCAGTATGATCCTGATAAAGCCCGGTTCTATTTGAAACAGGCGGGTCTCGACAGCGTGAATATCAACATCAGCGCCGCGGATGCAGCCTTCTCTGGCGCAGTCGACGCGGCTGTCCTGTTTCAAGAAAGCGCGCGTACGTCGGGCATCAACTTCAATGTCGTTCGAGAATCCAACGATGGTTACTGGATCAATGTCTGGTCCAAAAAGCCCATGTGCATGTGCTACTGGACTGGCCGCCCGACCCCTGACTGGATATTCAGCCAGATCTATGCAACGGGTGCCTCTTGGGGCGACACACAGTGGAACAACGAGCGCTTTGATAAGTTGATGCTCATGGCCCGGTCCGAGCTCGATGAGACGCGACGCACGCAGATTTACTGGGAGATGCAGCAACAACTACGTGACGAAGGTTCGACGATTGTACCGATGTTCATGAATCACATCATGGGCTTGAGCACCAACGTTGTAACTACAAATCCGCTGGCCGGAAACATGGCCCTTGACGGTATGCGTGCCATCGAACGCTGGTCACTTTCCTAAGCATTGAAATGGCAGGGTTCAAAATGAACAATATTGAATGGCGGGACGTCAGCAGCGGGGAAACTCGAAGCCTGCGGGATGTGTTTGGAAGTTTTATGACTGGCGTGACAGTAGTAACAGCATGGGGCAGTGATGGGGCACCTCGCGGATTTACCGCTAATTCGTTTACTTCAGTTTCCCTGGACCCTGCGCTGGTTTTGGTCTGCATTGCCAAGAACTCCAACAGCCTGGCCGTGTACTCGCGACGCAGAGCATTTCGCGATCAATGTCCTTGGCGAGTGGCAGCGGGATCTGTCGAATACTTTCGCAGGCCGTGTGGTAAACAAGTTCGAAGGCGTTGAACTTCTGGAGGAAACAGTTGCACCCTGTTTGGCCAATAGCCTCAGCGTGATGTGCTGTAAACGTCAGCAGTGCGTTGATGCGGGCGACCATCTAATCATCATTGGAGAGGTCACCAAATACGCAAGCTCGGCGGGCAGTCCGCTGGGATATTTCCGCGGCAGCTACATAGATTTTGCCGTCGGTAATCAGGCCATACAGACCGATCTCAAATCAGCCGTAAAAGTGGGGTGTCTCATTTCCCACGACGATGGATTAATTCTGGTTAAAGAGCCCAATGATTCCCGCTGGTCGGTCCCCGCGCTGTTCTGGCGGAATGGTGTAGGGCAGCGCGACATCATCGCCCAAGTATTCAAAAAGGCTGGTATACAAGGCGATGTGTCATTTGTGTATTCCATTTTTGAAGAGGGTAGCGACGGATACACCAAGTTGTTCTATCGCGGCGACTCAGTCAGCGAAACTTTACCGCCGGGCCATGATACGGGTTGGGAGGTAAAAATTTTCCACGAGCAAGACGCTCCGTGGGACCTGGTCGACGGAGAATACACGATCAGTATGGTCAGTCGCTTCTTCAAAGAACGCGAAGCGGACGCTTTCGGAATTTATTGTGATACCGCCGATGGCGGAAGAATCGCCGGCATAGCAGGCAAGCCGGTCAATTGGATGGAGTGGGGCAACTAACCCGCCATATCTAATCCCCATAAAGTGGAACTTTAATATGGAATTCAATCATTTCCTGAGTTCTTACCTGCCCGATCACCTGGGTTCAGGCAAGAAGTTATATCAATGTATGGTCGAACAAGCCGTTCAGGCAGAGCGCTCTGGATATACCGGTGTGTCCATACCGGAACACCATCTGATCAATATATTGCTGGTGCCGTCACCATTGCAGATGGCCGTAAAAATTGCATCGGTGACCCAACATGTCGAGTTGGTGACTTCGATTGTGGTGTTGCCGATCCGCGATATGCGCGTGTTTGCCGGTGAAGTGGTTCAAGCCGATGCCATGACCGATCACCGCCTGGTATTGGGCGTTGGGCGCGGGGCGTTCAAATATGAAATCGAACGCTTGGGCGTGCCCATGGAGTCCACTCGGGAACGATTTGATGAATCCCTCTTGGTACTCAAAGCCCTTCTCACTGAAAAAGACGTGTCGTGGGATGGGAAGTACTACAAGTTTCACCCGATGACCATCATGCCCCGGCCAGAACGCGATATTCCGTTGATGGTGGCGACGATGGTGCCGGAGGGGATTTTCGCCTGTGCCAAGCAAGGCTATTCGGTGCAAACCACACCGCTGAGCGGTGATCATCAAACGCTGCTGGATCAAGTCAGTGCGTTCCGTCGCGGAAAGGCCGAAGCGGCTGCGGGTGCTCCGAAAAGCCGTCTTTCCTTGCAACGGGCCGTCTATCTGGCCCGGGATGAGGCCGATGCCAAGGAAAAGATCGCGCTGGCCTATGACTACTACAAGCGTTTCGACAACGTTTATTCCGGGCCGGGCATTGTCCGCGCCGGTGGAATTGATCCATTGCCTCGCCAACAATCAATCGAAGACCTCGCAAAAAACCTTTTGATCTGCACCAGGGAACAAATGCTTGATCAGTTGGGCAAGTACGCCGAGGCCGGCATTGATGAAGTCATCATGACCTCCAATTTTGGCCAGTCCCAGGAAGACTCCATTGACATGGTAAGTCGTTTTGGTGAAGAGATCATTCCTAATTTTTCCAACGTCAATAAAGTCACTAACAAGAGGATCGGATAATGCCTGTCATTTCGGTTGAGTTGTTTCCCGGAAGAACGCCGGATATAAAACGCGAATTGATCAAAGCGCTCACTGACACTTACGTGAACGTGTGTGGCGGTACTGCGCAGGCAGTCACCATCCTGCTCAAGGAAGTTGATCCGATCGACTGGGGCTCTGCGGGCAGACCCTACGCCGATGTGATTGCCGAGAATGCGAAGAAGCCGGCGTAGGGGAGAGAGATCATGACCAAAGCCATTGAGTGTGCGGTAGCGGTAGAAGGACAAGGTCCTGCGCTGGTGATGATTCACGGTATAGGCGCGCGCAAGACCGGCTGGGACAAAATTACAGCGGCATTGAAGGATCGCTATACCTGCATTCGCTATGACCTGCGCGGTCACGGCGAATCACCGGTGCCGAGCGAACCTTTCGGGCTGGATGAACTTGTAGCGGA
Source organism: Pseudomonas sp. TH10 (assembly GCF_016651255.1). Taxonomy (GTDB): domain Bacteria; phylum Pseudomonadota; class Gammaproteobacteria; order Pseudomonadales; family Pseudomonadaceae; genus Aquipseudomonas. The sequence goes on along the minus strand of NZ_JAEKEG010000072.1, from coordinate 26,977 downwards.
TCTGGAGGCGCTTCGCGAGCGTCTGGGTGTCGAGAAGATGCACGTGATCGGACATTCGCTCGGCGGCATGATCGGGCCGGCCTATGCGCACAAGTACCCTGATCGGGTGCTGAGCATCGGGCTGCTGTCCACCGCCGCGTTCAGGTCGGCACAGGACTCGGAAAACGTACTCAAAGTGGTTCAGGCGATGGAGGACAAAGGCATCCCTCAGGTGCTGGAGACTTTGACGCAGCGCTGGTTTACCGAGACGTTCTGCGCCGAGCACCCTGAGGTGATCGAGTGGCGTAAGCAACAGGTGATCGACACCGATGGCGAGGTGTTCCTCAACGTTTTCCGTATTTACGCAGAGACGGAAATGTCGCCTTGGCTGCATGAAATCAAGCACCCGTGCCTGGTGTTGACCGGGGAATTCGATGGCGGCTGCAACCCGGGTTTGAATCAGAAAATCGCCGATGCATTACTCCATTCCGATCTGGTCATCATGCCGGGTCTGAAGCACGCGATTCTGATCGAGGCCAGTGATCTGGTTTCACAGCATCTAAAAACGTTCCTCGAAAAAACCGCGTCCTGACCCTGCTGAAAACCGGTTGGCTGGCGTGCGATTTGCCGCACAGCTCACCGGTCTACAACAAAATCGTTATCTATTCAGATAAGCAGGTAAACGTTATGGGTATGTTGTATCAGGTGATCTTGCGGCGAGTGTTCATCGGAGTCATCACCTTGTTTTGCGTGTCCGCGATTATCTTTGCGGCCGTACAGATGTTGCCGGGGGATATGGCGCAGCAGATTCTGGGGCAGTCGGCGACCCCCGAAACCTTATCTGCGCTTCGGCATGAATTAGGGCTGGATCAGTCGCCTCTAACGCGCTATCTGCACTGGTTGTACGGCAGCCTGCACGGTGACTTCGGCACCTCGTTGTCCAATGGCCGGCCAGTGGCTGAAATTATTGGCCAGCGAATGGTCAACACACTGTTTCTGGCGTCCTACACCGCATTGATTGCCGTCCCGCTGGCCGTCACGCTTGGATTGTTTGCGGCGCTGTATAAAGACTCGCTCTACGATCGCGTCGTCAATGTGATTTCTCTGGCGGCTGTATCACTGCCTGAGTTCTTTATCGGCTACATCTTGATCCTGATATTTTCCGTGACTTACTCAGTATTTCCTCCCATTGCCGACGTACCGGCGTCAGCCAGTTTCGTGGATCGACTGCACTCCGCATTTCTTCCGGTCCTGACCCTGACAATGGTGATCACCGCTCACATGATGCGCATGACGCGGGTCGCTGTGCTCGATCTGCTCATGTTGCCGTACATCGAAATGGCTAAGTTGAAGGGATTGTCCCGGTTCAAAGTTGTGATCCGGCATGCGTTACCCAATGCCTGGGCACCTATCGTCAATGTCGTAGCGGTCAACCTGGCTTATCTCATCACGGGTGTAGTGGTGGTTGAAGTGGTGTTCGTCTACCCGGGATTGGGGCAACTGATGGTGGACTCGGTCGTCAAGCGCGACTTCATGGTGGTCCAAGCGTGCTGCTGCATCTTCGCGGTGGTGTACATCAGCATCAACTTGCTGGCTGACATTATCTCGATTGCCACCAATCCCCGTTTACTGCATCGCAAGTAAAGGATATGCGCATGAACATTCTCACTGTATTCAAGCAAATGTCCTGGACCGCCCGGCTCGGGATAATTCTTATTGCTCTGTACGCCTTCATGGCGGTGTTCGGACCCTATATAACGCCCTACAGCGAGACGCAGATCGTCGGCGGTGAATACGACCCCTGGAGCGCGCAGACCTGGCTGGGCACCGATAATCTCGGGCGTGACATGTTTTCCCGATTGATCTTCGGTGCCCGTAACACCATCGGTATTGCGCTGTTGTCCACGTTTTTGGCGTTCGTGATCGGCGGAGTCTTGGGACTGGTTGCGGCCACTGTCGGCGGCTGGTTCGAAGCCGTGCTTTCGCGCATCGTCGACATGCTCATGTCTGTACCGCAGCTGATTGGGGCCTTGCTGCTGCTGACAATCTTCGGCACCAGTCTGCTTAATCTCGTGTTCGTCATCGCTCTGGTCGATTCCACGCGGATCTATCGCCTGGCGAAGTCGGTGGCGATGAATGTAGTTGTCACCGATTACATGGAAGCGGCGAGGGTACGCGGAGAAGGTCTGGTCTGGCTGGTCATGGTCGAGCTTTTGCCCAACGTCAAGGCACCGCTCATTGCCGAGTTCGGGCTGCGGTTCTGTTTTGTGTTCCTGACGATATCGTCACTGTCATTCCTCGGGTTGGGGTTGCAACCACCCATGGCCGACTGGGGAAGCATGGTGCGCGAAAACGCCTCGTTGATCTCGTTCGGTGACCTCACCCCTTTAATTCCTGCCGCCGCGATCGGCGTCTTGGCTATTGCCGTCAACTTTGTCGTTGACTGGTTCCTGGCCCAAAGACGCTGATTCAACCAACCGTCAAAACATAAGATTGCGTGGGGAATACGAACATGGCTGAGCCACTCCTGAAAATGACCGGTCTTCGCATCGAAGCCCTGTCGGCAAATGGCTGGAGCGAGATCGTTCATGGCGTGGATATAGTGTTGCAGCCGGGCAAGATCCTCGGCCTGGTGGGCGAGTCCGGGGCCGGAAAATCATCGATCGGGCTTGCCGCGATGGGCTATACCCGTGACGGCTGCCGGATCTCGGGAGGCGAAATCCTGTTCGATGGCATCGACATGCGCACGCTTTCGCCGGCGCAGCATCAGGACCTGCTGGGGGCCAGAATCGCTTATGTCGCCCAGTCGGCGGCGGCGAGTTTCAACCCCGCGCGCAAGTTGATCGATCAACATTGCGAGAGCGCCATCGAACACGGCGTGACCAGCCGCCACAACGCCCAGCGCGAAGCGGTGGAGCTTTATCGAAAAATCTCCCTGCCTGAGCCGGAAACCATTGGTTTGCGTTATCCGCATCAGGTTTCGGGCGGGCAGTTGCAGCGGATCATGACGGCGATGGCCATGTCCTGCCGACCTGATCTGATTATCTTCGACGAGCCGACGACGGCTCTGGATGTCACTACTCAGATCGATGTGCTGCTGACCATTCGCGAGCTGGTGCGCGAGTTCCAGGTGGCTGCCATCTACATTTCCCACGACCTCGCGGTGGTGGCGCAGATGGCTGACCAGGTTGTAGTGCTCAAGGACGGCAGCGTCGTTGAATCCGGGGATAAACGCCAGCTAATCGAAAATCCGATCGAGAGCTACACCCAGTCGCTGTGGGCTGTTCGTAACCTGGCCTGTACGCCTCAGCCACCGGTCAGCCGCAACGCGAAACCGATTCTGTCAGTGAAAAACATCGAAGCCGGGTATGGCAAAAAAATGTCATCGAAGGCATCTCGCTGGATTTATACCGCGGACGCACGTTGGCAGTTGTAGGGGAGTCTGGGTCTGGCAAGTCCACCTTGGGCCGCTGTATCAGCGGGCTGTTGCCTATCAATAGCGGGGCAATCATCTACAACGACGTCGAGCTTGCCAGCTCCTATAAAAAACGCAGCCGGGAGCAACTGAAGGCCGTTCAAATGATTTACCAGATGGCTGATACCGCGCTCAATCCTCGCCATTGCATCGGTGACATCATTGGCCGGCCTCTGAAGTTCTATAGCGACTTGAACGGACCGCGACTGCAAGCGAGAACCCACGACATTCTTAATGCCGTGGGTCTTGAACCGGGCAAGTTCTTTTCGAGGCGTCCGGAAGAACTGTCTGGCGGACAAAAGCAACGGGTCGGCATTGCCAGGGCACTGGCGGCCGATCCTGCCGTGATCATTTGCGACGAGATCACCAGCGCGCTCGATCAACTGGTGGCCGAAGGGATTCTGCGTTTAATCGATGATCTAAAAAACACGTTCGGTTTGTCCTACCTGTTCATCACCCATGACCTCACGGTCGTGCAGTCGATTGCCGATGACGTGCTGGTGTTGAAGGCTGGCCATATCGTCGAGTACGGAGAGCGCAACAACGTGTTCGCTCCTCCCTGTGATCAATACGTCATGCAACTTGTTAACAGCATGCCGCAAATGAATCCGGACTGGCTGGATGACCTAGTTCGCTGTGGCTCGACACAATCTCAGGCATAAAGGGGCGGAACATGACGCTGCTGAATAGTTTTTCGGAGTGGACCACATTGGCGGCCTCGGTAAAGGTCAATGGCCAGTGTTTTATCGATGGTCAATATCGTCAGGGTGTGGAAGAGCAGGTGTTTGACAAGATCAGCCCGGTGGACGGTCGGGTAATTGCATCCATTGCCCGCTGCACGACACTGGACGTGGACATGGCCGTTGCCTGTGCTCGCAGGGTGTTCGAGGCCGGTACGTGGTCGCGCATGGCACCGGGCCAACGCAAGCGTATTTTGATCGCTTTCGCCGGGCTCATCGAGAAGCACGGCGCGGAGTTGGCGCTGCTCGAAACCCTGGACATGGGAAAGCCGATTTCCAATGCCTTCAACGTGGATATACCGGGCGCAGCCAACGCGATTCGCTGGAGCGCAGAGGCCATCGACAAGGTGTACGGCGAGATAGCGCCGACCCCGCAAGACCAATTGGGCCTGATCACCCGCGAGGCAGTGGGCGTAGTGGCAGTGATAGTGCCCTGGAACTTTCCTCTGTTGATGGCGAGCTGGAAGCTTGGGCCAGCGTTGGCGACCGGCAATTCGGTCATCCTCAAACCCTCGGAGCGCTCGCCATTGACGGCGATCCGTGTCGCGCAACTGGCGTCGGAAGCCGGGATCCCGGACGGTGTGTTCAATGTCTTGCCCGGCTACGGCCATGAAGCGGGAAGCGCGCTGTCACTTAACATGGATGTCGATGCCATCGCTTTCACCGGTTCGACCGCCATCGCCAAGGCGCTGATGATCGCATCGGGACGTTCCAACCTGAAGCGCGTCTGGACTGAGGCGGGAGGCAAAAGTCCGAATATCGTGTTCGCCGACGCGCCTGATCTCAAGGCTGCCGCCGTCAGTGCCGCCTCCGCGATTGCCTACAACCAAGGGCAAGTGTGCGTCGCCGGTTCCCGTTTGCTCATCGAAAGCAGTGCCAAGGCACAATTCATGGAGCATTTGCAGGCCGCGCTGGAACTATGGGTGCCATCTCATCCCCTTGACCCTGCGACACAGCTGGGCGCAATGGTTGATCAACAACACCTAGCACAGGTCAGAGGGTTTATTGACACGGGCCTGCGTGAAGGGGCGCGGCTGGTGCAGGGTGGAGAGACAGGTATCGCCGGTATCGACGGCTGTTACCTGAAGCCGGCGTTGTTCGACGGGGTGGACAACGCCATGACCATTGCACAGGCGGAGATATTCGGCCCGGTGTTGTCGGTCATCGCATTCGATACGCCAGAAGAAGCTGTTTCCATCGCCAACGACACGCCCTATGGTCTGGCCGCTGCGATATGGACCCGCGATCTTTCCAGAGCGCACTACGTCGCCAAATCGATACGCGCAGGCTCGGTTTGGGTGAATCAGTATTCCGCTGGGGACATGACAGCCCCATTCGGCGGGTTCAAACAGTCAGGCAATGGTCGTGATCGATCCTTGCATTCCTTCGATAAATATACCGAACTGAAGTCGACGTGGATCAAGCTGTAATACCAGAAAGGCGTGCGTTTGACGCATCACAGGGGGCGAGGGACAATCCCGCCCCTGTTTTTGGGATTGTTTTTGGGACTGAGCGATGACGCGGCAAACAGCGAAAAAGGTTTACGAAAGTCCAGAGCAGCGCCGGGAAGAAATTATCAAGTGCGCCTTTCTGTGCTTGAGCGAGGAGGGCTATGCCAAGCTGTCCGCCAGGAAAATTGCGGCGCGGGCTGAAATGTCCTTGGGGCATATCTCCTATCACTTCAAGAACATGAACGAGCTATTGGTCGAGGCGTATAAATACGCCTCTCGCAAACTTTACGAGGCGACCCAGGCCGGCCTCGTCGCCAAGCCCGGCTCGACCATGAGCCAGCTAGAGATTTTTTTGCGCAGCGGCTTCACCGGGCAATTCCTCGATCGCAGTTATCTTTCGGTGCGCATCGACTTTTGGTCAGCCTCCCTATTTCACGAAGATATCGCCGAAACCGAACGCAAGCTTTACACCATCTACCGTGAGCGCCTGTTGGAAATCCTCAACAAAATCGCCTACGAACACGAAAGTGCGCCTGAGTCGTTAGAGCGAGCAGCGGATGCGTTGATGGCGATGCTCGATGGTTTGTGGCTGGACTGGCAACGAAGGAAGAACATGCGGTCCATCGAAAATGGCATCGCGGCGTGTCTGGATCTGGTGTCGCTTTACCTGGCCAAGCGCTGACGACACGGCGCTAAAGTGCTATTTCTCGAGCGGGCCTGAGATTCCGATTCAGCGCACGTTTTATGCGTCTACTGTTATTGTTTATCTCCGCAGTTGCGTAAATCATTGCCGACTGTGTATCCGGCGTCGCAAATGTCAGTGGTGCGCACTGGGCTAAAGCTGAATCTTCAGGCCTGAAGCTCCTTCACCAAATCCTCCCGGAACCTGCTTTACCTTGCTCGTGCAGTGGTTCACCACTCCCGTTCCGGCCGACTTCTGTCAAGGTTGCGCACGCGTTACCCGAGAGAAAGCTTCGTACTGCTTTTTGTTTGTTTCTCTTGCTATGTGCGGGATTGCTTATGTTCAAACCGTGAGCCTTGAATTCGCCCATCACTTCCAAGCGTGACCTATTATTCACATTCCGTGCGCAACGCCTTCGCTTTACTGCTCTTGATGAAGCATTCGAGATGAATATGCTGTTCATAGGTGACCCCTGATCTCGCACCAGACATCTCGCACAAGACCCTGAAAGAGCCCACTTCATGAACAGCCCCAGAACGCTCTACCAGAAGCACATCGATAGCCACACTGTCTGCCCGCTCGATGATCAGGGCCATGTGCTTCTGTACATCGACCGTCAGGTCGCCAACGAATACACCAGCCCGCAGGCGTTCAGTGGTTTGCGTGAAGCAGGTCGCAACGTCTGGCGCCCGAGTGCAACGCTGGCGGTCGTCGACCACGTCAACCCGACGGCTGCGGTGCGAACCAAGACGATGCCGGACGCCGGTGGCGCACAGCAGGTTGCGTATTTCGAAGAGAACTGCCGTGACTTCGGGATCGAACTGTTTGACGTACTCGACAAGCGCCAGGGTATCGAACACGTCGTGGCTCCCGAGCAAGGATTTATCATGCCGGGCATGGTCGTCGCTGCCGGTGATAGCCACACCACGACCTATGGTGCATTAGGCGCGTTCGGTTTCGGCATTGGTACTTCTGAAATTGAGCATCTACTGGCATCGCAGACGCTGGTCTACAAGCGCTTGAAAACCATGCGAGTCACAGTGAAAGGGACACTTGGGATAGGCGTGACGTCCAAGGACATCATCATGGCGCTGATTGAAAAAATCGGAGCATCCGGCGCCACGGGCTATGCGATTGAGTTCGCAGGCCCGGCAATCACTGACCTCAGCGTCGAAGCCAGAATGACCATCTGCAACATGGCCGTGGAGGCAGGGGCCAGGGGCGCATTCATGGCGCCGGACGATAAGGTCTTTGCCTATCTACAACTTAAGCCCCGCGCACCTCAAGGTGAACTGTGGAAGCAGGCAGTCGCTAAATGGAGAGGACTGCATAGCGACGAAGGTGCTTTGTTTGATCGCGAAGTGACACTCGACGTTCAGGCGCTGGAGCCGATGGTCACCTGGGGCACCAGCCCCGATCAGGCAGCGCCAGTGGGCGGTCATGTGCCAGACCCGGCGACTCAGCCCGACCTTATTCTTCGCCAAGGCATGCAGCGCGCGCTGGACTACATGGGGCTGACGCCAGGCATGCCGCTGAGCGACGTGGTGATCAGCCACGCCTTCATCGGCTCATGCACCAACGCTCGAATTGAAGATTTGCGCGACGTCGCTCGCGTGGTTCGTGGCAAGCGTGTTGCCGCGCATGTTCGCGCCATGATCGTGCCCGGCTCAACCCTGGTGCGCAATCAAGCGGAAGACGAAGGCCTTGCGCAGATTTTCCTCGACGCCGGTTTTGAGTGGCGCCAATCCGGCTGCTCGATGTGCCTGGCCATGAATGACGACGTGCTCGCACCGGGTGATCGCTGCGCCTCCAGCACCAATCGCAACTTCGAAGGACGTCAGGGCGCGGGGGCACGCACCCACCTGATGAGTCCGGCCATGGTTGCCGCGGCGGCAATAACCGGGCATTTGACCGACGTTCGCTCTTTCGTTTTGGAGGCTTGAACCATGCAACCTTTCGACACTGTCAGTGGCAGCGCTGCGCCATTTCTGGCGGCCAACATCGACACCGATGTGATCATGCCCAAACAATTTCTCAAAGGCATTGATCGCCAGGGATTGGACAAAGGCCTGTTTTTTGATGTGAGGTTCCTCGAATCAGGGGCGCCGAATCCGGCCTTCATCCTCAACCAATCGGCCTGGAGCGACGCGGCGTTCTTGGTGGTCGGGCCTAATTTTGGTTGCGGTTCGAGTCGCGAGCACGCCGTTTGGGGTTTGAAGCAGGTAGGTATCCGGGCGCTGATCGGCACCCGTTTCGCCGGCATTTTTTACGACAACTGCCAGCGCAATGGCGTACTGGCCATTCAACTGTCTGAAGCTCAGCTGAAGCAAGTTGCGGGCATTGTAATCTACGCAGAAACAGCAAAGATCACTGTGAACCTGCCCGAGCAAACTATACAGTTATCTGACGGTACAAAAATTCCTTTCGAGATCGACCAGCTGCGCAAGCAGTCGTTGTTACTCGGTCTGGATGCCATAGGCACCACACTCCAACGAGCAGAACAGATTCGAAGCTTTGAAACTCAGCATCTCTTGGAGAACCCTTGGTTGTGAGCTAGATGTGAAGCGCTTGGCGATAGATCTCGCGCAGAGAACCACCGCCAAGCCATTATTCAACTGATAGATTCTTAAAATACTCTTCCAGGAATTCGACGCACACTCTCAACTTAGCTGATTGACTGAGGCGCGTTGGGTAGACAGCCCAGACATTGGCGCTCTGAGTGTATTCGTGAAGCACCTGCACCAGTCGCCCTTGTTCCAGCATGGGTTTGACGTCCCACATCGACCGCAACAGGATCCCGCCGCCGCTCAAAGCCCATTCGAGGACGATCTCGCCATTGTTAGAGGACAAAGGGCCGCTGACACGCACCGATTCTTCCTGATCATCCTTTGCCAGAGTCCACACGCCGAAAGCGTTATCGCGCTCTTTCAGTACCAGGCAATCATGCTCTTTCAGGTCATCGAGTGAGCGCGGCATGCCCCTGCGCTTCAGATAATCCGGCGTCGCACACAACACCCGCCGATTGCTCACCAGTTTGCGCCCCAGGTGCTGACCCGGCAGGTCGTCGCCCACGCGTATCTCCAGATCAAAGCCCTCACCGACGATATCGACGACCCGGTCGAACACGTCCAGACGAATGTCGAGTCTGGGGTAGGTCTGCGACAGTTTGCACAGCGCCGGGGCAACGTGATTGCGGCCAAAACCGAAGCTGCTGCAAATATGCAGGGCGCCCGTGGGCTGATGCCGCGCCTGGGATATTTCGCCAAGAAAGTCGTCGAGGTCCCCGAGCAACTTCTCTGCCCAGCGCCGCACCCGCTCGCCGTCATCGGTCAGTGCGATACGGCGTGTTGTGCGGTGCAGCAACTTGGTAGACAGCGTCGACTCAAGGATGGAAATACGCTTGCTGATGTAGGCAGGGGAAAATCCCAACTCTTCGGCGGCGCTCCCGAAGCCATTTTTTTGGATGACTGTTAGAAAGACTTTCAGGTCGTCAGGCAAGGGGAATTGGTCACGATTCGTGTTCATACGCCTCATGGTTCCGCTATTTATCCAGCAATTCGCGAAGGATAGCATCGATTTACCGAGTGGTGACCAATTCCTGGTTAACCGTGAGTTTTTGAGTCCTCGATAAAAACAACATGAGGAAATAGCGACATGAACAAGTCATATGAGCCATCCCTAAAAATTGACGAAGCTCGAGATGGTGGCTTGCGTCAGCGCCTACGCAGCCTGTGCGCCTATGAAATTGGTGTAATACCACTGCCGATATTTCTCGGCATCGCCGTGATCGTTTATCTGTCAGCTCACTTGGGCTTCTTGCCGAAAAACATGATCGGAGGGCTCGCCGTCATTATGACGATGGGCATGTTCTTCGGCCAACTGGGTTCGCGCCTGCCCATTTTGAAAGAGATCGGCGGAGGCGCCATCCTGTGCCTGATGTTGCCATCGATTCTGGTGTTTTACGGCTTCTTCGGGCCGGCGACAATTGATGCGACTAAGATGCTGATGAAAGAGGCTAACTTCCTCTACTTCGTGATTGCCAGCCTGGTGGTAGGCAGCATTCTGGGGATGAGTCGCTTCATCCTGGTTCAAGGCATGATGAGGATGTTCATCCCTCTGCTCGTCGGAACCCTAGCTGCCGTGGGCAGTGGACTGATCGTAGGAAAACTCGTTGGTTACAGCTTCCACCACACCTTTTTCTTCATCATTGTGCCGATCATTGGCGGGGGTATCGGTGAAGGGATCCTGCCACTATCGCTGGCCTATTCTGCGATCCTCGGTGGCACCCCGGAAATCTACGTCGCCCAACTGGCACCAGCCGCTGTAGTCGGCAACATCGCAGCGATTATCTGTGCAGGTTACTTGGCTCGTCTGGCGCTTAAACGCCCGCATCTGAATGGCGAGGGCTCATTGATCCGTGCCAAAGACGAAAATGATAAATTCCAGGTTAAGGAAGAGAGCGGCTCGATTATCGATTTCAGAGTGATGGGTGCAGGCGTCCTGATCATTTGCGCCTTCTTCGTCCTTGGCGGCTTGCTTGAGAAAGTGGTGGGTATTCCAGGACCTGTCATGATGATTCTGGCTGCTGTACTTTTTAAATACGTCCGAGTCGTGCCGGAAAAACTGGAAAAAGGTGCAAACTCTTTTTACAAACTGATTTCCGCTGCCTTTATCTGGCCGGTCATGATTGGTTTGGGCATGCTGTATGTCCCACTCGAGAGCGTCGTAAAGGTATTTTCTGTCGGCTACGTTCTGGTCTGCGTGTCGGTTGTTGTATCAATGACCGTAGCTGGTTTTTTTATTGGCAACCTGATGAAGATGTACCCCATCGAATCAGCCATCGTAACCTGCTGCCACAGCGGCCTTGGTGGCACCGGAGATGTAGCGATCCTATCAGCGTCCAACCGTATGTCGCTGATGCCGTTCGCGCAGATCTCCACACGCATCGGAGGCGCCTCAACGGTGATCCTGGCTACTATTCTCTTGCGTATTTTTGCTTGATAGCGAGTGCACGACACTCACTCTTCAACCCTCAATTAACGCAATGGTGTTCACTTTCCGGTGAGCACCTTTTTTTCTCTGAAAGAATGGCATCGAAGAATTCGTCTCGGCAACAGACGTTGTTGCAAGCAAATTCAGCATTTGGAGCGATTGAAAACCACGAGCTGAATGTCAGCTTTGGGTCGATTCTGTTGAAAAAGTCGGTTTTCAGTTCGCCTTAACTCAGGCACGGCTACTACCGGAGAACCTATTCACCACATTGAGTGGTGTCTCGGCCTTTCGTTGAGCTTTACTGCTCTGTTATTGGGTTAATTTGAGGTTTTTAGTTCGTGCAGGCGCACCTATCCCGTGGCAGGTGGCCCTTGGCGCTTGAGATGGGCAAACGGCATTTCGATCTTCTTACGTTCGTGGCGAGAGCGCTGATATGCCGGCGTCGCGGCGATGCGCCGAGCCACATCACGAGCGGCGTCATGGACGCTGCGAGCGATTTTGCAGAACGCAGTGTTCGGGCAGCACTTGGCTTTCATCGGACACGCTACGCAGTCGGTCTGCCTGGATCGGAAGATGATGGTGTTGGCTCTGGTGACGTGCGAACGCTCGCAATTCGCTGCGCAACGCGTTGCCGGCCGGGGAGCGGTATTCCTCAGGCTCCTCATTCCAGTGGAAATAGTTGCTCGAGAAACTGTCGTTGTTGCGCTCGGTTTTGTCCCACAACGGCACATGCGGCTCGATGTCTTTTTCCTCCACCATCCAGGCCAGCATCGGTGCGGTACCGTAAGCGGTGTCGCCGATGAGGCGTTCCTGCTTGATGTCGAACGGCCCTTCGACACGCTCGATCTTGGTCTTGGTGCTCTGAACCTCGGCCGTTCGATGAGCCGGTGTGGGTTACACATCCACGATGACGCCGTGTTCGTTATCTATCAGATAGTTCGTGGAATAGGCGAAGAGCGCTGGGCCTCCCGGAGCAGCGGTCCAGCAGCTTTGAGGATCCGTCAGCGATAGGCGCTTCGGTAGCGTTTCGGCCAGGGCCTCTTCATCGAGTGCCTCAAGGTACTCACGCACGGCGCGGGTGCTCAGGGACGGATCGCTCCAGTTGACTGTTTCATCACCCGGTACGCGGCGCTGCCGACTCGCATCCGTTTTGATGTTGCTGGCGTCCATGGCAAATCCTTCGCCCTTGACCAGGCCTGCGTCCATGCAGCGACGCAGCACTTCATTGAACAACCAGCGAAACAGATCGCTGTCCCGAAAACGGCCGTGTCGATTTTTGGAAAACGTCGAGTGATTGGGGACTTCATCTTCAAGGCTCAACCGGCAGAATCAGCGATACGCCAGGCTCAAATGGGCCTCTTCGCACAACCGCCGCTCTGAGCGGATGCCGTAGCAATAGCCCACGGTCAGCATGCGGATCATCATTTCGGGATCAATCGAGGCACGCCCAATCGATAGCGGAGCTACTTTTTCAACAGAATCGGTCGGTTGCTGACCTTCGCGATGGGCTTAAATTGGCCGGCTTCTGCCTGTCGCCACCATGCGATTTGGCTCGACTCCGGCTACTCGTAGTACCGAGAAACCGAATTACGACGCAGCTCACCGCGTGCAGGTTGATGCGTCGCATTGATTATCCAATTCGCCCTTAAATATCAGCTCGTAGGGAAAGGAATGTTTTCTCTAAATAAATAAAACACCAGCAAGAACAAAAATTCTTTACTTAATCCTTAAGCTCTTCGCGCTGCGTAAACTGCACGCTCAGGTACGAAATGTACCCGCCGAACCAGCGGCAGCCGCCCTCGGCGGCTTGATAGTACTCTCTCCGTTCACGTTTTTCATTGCCTGGCTCATCTATACCAAGGGCTCACAAATTAATGTTCATTTCGGGTCGGATGCAACCCTTCACAATAAGCAAAAGCGGTCAAAAACAATCGTCCCCAAATCTCAAAAAATCCTCCAAGAATCAGAGGATCTGTCCTTCCAATTACAGAGGGAGCGGTCTGTCCTCAATGACCCGCTTCATGACCAGAGTCGAGATAAGCCGTTGCATATTAGACAAAGTCGAAAGGCTCTCATCGTAAAGTCTTTGGAAGGCAGGTGATTCCTGCGCAGTGAAATGCCACAGGTAGTCCGGCTCGCCTTTAGTTGATGTGACGCTCGACTTACTGGGAAACGAAGCGACTACAGCAGTGGAATTTCATATTTGATGAACACCTTATGCTCATCCTGATCGCGCAGTCCCGTCTGGTTGGTGCGGTAGGTGGATTTCGTCACCATCACGCTGAAGTCTTTAAGCGGGCCACTTTGTAGGGTGTAGCCGAGGAAGAAGATCCTTTCGAACTCTTTGCGCTCATAGTCCAAGCTCTTGATGTTATCACCACGGGTGTAGTGCATGCCGGCGATCAAACCAGGAACACCGGCCGCGGCGAAGTTATAAAAATATCGAGCCTGCCAAGCGCTTTCTCCGGCCGCACCGAAACGTCCAAGCATGCCGTCGGTAATTAGGTAGACGAAACTGCCTGCGCCGTTGTTGACTGATGGGAAGTAGCTTTCACCTTCACTTTTCTGATAACCGAGGCTCAGGCTGTGACCCGAGGGTGTAGGTGAACATCCCGCTGTAGAGGTCATTGTCCACTTCTCCCCGAGGTGTCAGCCCATTGTTGAAGTAACCACTGGACGAGTACGCGGAATTCCTTTGTTTGTTTTCGCCATCAGAGGTGCTGTGGAAATAGCGCAGGTCGAGCTTGAGCTTTCCGCCACCTAGTTCCCAGAAATTCACAACGCCCACGAAGTGCTGTCTGTAAAAATCCTCAAGGTTGCCGTAGTAATACTGTAGGAGCAGATTTTTGTTTAATTGATAGTCGGCACCGGCATAGTTGAATTTATTGCTGTCCTCACGCGCGCCGCTTAGCTTCATGCTGTCGTAGCTGCTCGAACCACGATCTTTTACCTGCTCGATCCTACCCAGTGTCAGCTTGAGGTTGTCAATTTCCTGCGAGGTGAACTGTGCGCCCTTGAAGAGCTGTGGAAGAAGGCGACCTTCGATGTAGGTCAGCACTGGCATTGTCGGCTGAATAACCCCGTAGCGGAACTCGCTTTTCGAATACCGCACCTTGGCTGCTAGGCTCAGGGAACTGACATCGTTGGCTGAGCTGCCATCACGGTTACGCGGAAACATGTTGGTGGGTTGGCGGGAGTCTGCAGTGGGACTGAAATCCGTGCCGGGGCCGGTGCTCGAAGCCTGGCCGCCACCATCCAGGCGTACTCCGTATTGACCGATTGCCTCCATGCCAAAACCTACCGGGCCTTGGGTAAAGCCGGATTGGTAATGAAGCTGGAAGCCCTGACCCCACTCTTCAAGACGGCTGACGCCTTTCCCTTCGCGGTAATCATCGTTGTAGTACGTGTTGCGCATGGAAAGGGTCGCCTTGCTGTCTTCCAGGAAGCCTGCGGCCTGCCCGGCCGCCAACCATCCCATTGCGAGACAACCAGCCGTGAAGGCAACAATGTTAGCGTTGTGTGTGTACATGATTGCTCCGAATCGGGCATTGGTTAGCCCTGTCTTTTTTAGGTTAAAGGGGCGGCAGTGCTTCACGGTTTGAACAATGCTCCCGGACTGACGGGTATTTCATCTCGGTTAGCGGACGTTCTCGCCAGGCGGAAATCGAGCTTTTTAGGCACAAGAAAACGAGACATGCCTTGACCATGCACAAGTTCGGAGGTGGGAAGTGACGGAATAGATGCAGATAACCCTAATCACCAGCGCCTTGACGATGCGTGGTCGTAAAGACACCAGTGATGAGGGTTAAAGGGGAAGCGGGCAGACGCTCAATTGTTGACGTGCTGCTGCTGGAAAAAGTCGCTGAGTATCTGCAAATGAAAAGCCGTGTCACGGTCGGGCTCAAAATTGCCTCCCGCAGTAACGATGCATTGGACTTTGGGATGCAATTGGTTGACCCGAGAAAAGTAAGGCCAGAGCACATCATCCTCGGCACAGGTGGCCAGCATCGGACATGTCACTTTCAGAAAAAGGGATAGGCAGTCCTGATCCCAGATGGCGTTGTAGGCCTGTACGCGGCCTTTCCAGGCTCGACAGTGATCGAGAAATTCACGTTGATGTAATGCCAATCCGTTGCCTACGCCCATTCGTTTGAGGTAGTCCCAGGTCAACATGAGGTGCTGTCCGTCGGACACAGGTTGGTTAAACGCGCTGCTGTAATCAGCGCGAAATCGCATGCGCTCTTCGGGATTTAGAAGGGCTGGTCCGATCATCACCAAGCTGGCCACACGCTTGGGAAAAAGTACCGCCATCTCTATCCCGAGGCATGCGCCAGTGTGGTGTCCGACTAAGTGGAATCGTTGCAAACCTATACTGTCCAGCGCCTCGATGAGCGTGTCGATATAGTAGCGGGTATCAATAACCTCGTCGGGATCATAGGAATTCCCGAAACCGGGAGTATCTAATGCGTAGCCGCTGAAGCGATAAGCCAGACCTTCGATTAACGTCTTATACGTGGACGATGAACTGGCGGATTTGTGCAGATAGACCACGGGTAAATCTGTTGTTTGCTCGTTTCGGCAGTAGCGATAGTGAACCTGACCGTGGCGGGTATCGGTATAGGCGCTTCTGATCATCACGCGAGTCTCCTACGGCCCTGTATTGAAGGCGACGGAGATCTTATCCCATTGAGAGGACGTGCGATTCAACTCTGCCTCCGCCGCTGTTCGCCAGGTGAGCAGTTAACCCGAGAATTGGTGAATGGAAAATTTCAGTGCCCTCTGGCGAAGGCGATCTCGATGGCCGCAGCGGCATTGCGCAGAGGTTCGGCATAGCGTTTGACGGCCTCAGCCATTGTCATGGCCGAACTAATATAGCTAAGAGAGATTTGAGCATGCCTGCGGTGTGTCTGTTTCAACGGTACAGAGATCGCTGAGGTCTTGCCCGGGTTAGCAGTGCTCATAGTTCGCTCGTAAGCCGCAAAACCAAATTCACGGATCCACTCGGCGTAATGCCCAGATTTGAAACGCTCCAGGGCTGGGTGCTGGCTACCAACATGTTCCAAGCCTCTCAGCAGACAGTCACGCGTCTGATCATCTGCAAACGCGAGGTAAGCATGTCCGGCCGCACATTCCAACAGAGGTATACGATAGCCGGTGGGGTAGATGTTGAAGGCGGTACTGGTCAATCCGTAGGTAGAATCCTGGACCTCGACCGACTGGCCAACTTGATTGCTGATGATCACTGGCCAGTTGTGCCGTTCGGTCAACTCCAGCAAATAGGGCCTCGCCACCTCTCGCAGATCGCCGCGGTCGAGATAGCTGGCCGACAGAGCCTTGACCAATTCGGTCGCCCGGTAACGCTTTCGGACCTGTTCACAACACAGCAGACCTTCATGCACCAGAGTCTGCACGATGCGACTAGTGGTCGGGTAAGGCAGCTGCGACAGACGGGAAACTTCCATCATGGATAACGATTCGTGTTGATTGATCAGGCGCATAACCTGGAGGCTGCGGCTGACAGCGCGGATTGGGATTTCTTCGTTATCCATTGGTTGCACCTTCGATAATCGGGGGGAGCTGAGGCATTCGCTTACGAACGTGAGGTAGCAAAAGGCGTACCGGTTTGTAGCGATGAGAAACGTTCTTGCCTGAACTCTGGCCGGCGCTTCTTACGCTGTCTCATGCAGCCCATATATGACAGTTTGAGAATCGAAGGGCGAGGAGATGTTACGGACGGTAACTTGACGCACTGTGATGATGCAGGGCATCTCTCCTCTTCCGAGTGATAAGCAAGACCCATGTTGGCGGGGATCTCAAGCGTTTTTGCAAGGTCGCGAGGTTGCAAGTGTAGGTAGCACTCAACAGGATGGTGGGTGCTTTTGGCGCGTTTTTCAGATGCGTAAAATTTACGCTTCGCTGCGCTGGAACGATTTATCCGCAGGGCGGATAAACCAAAAAAATGTTGCTATAGGTTTTGGCTTCAGTCGCATCATTTGTAGCGCGGTTTTCGGGTTTGGTACCAGGAGGACGAGATGGAGAAAGGTGTCCCTATTCGCACGGTGAGCCGCAGCTTCGCCGTGCTCAAGCTAATCAATCGCCACGACACCATGACCTTGATGGAGATCGCTCGGGCGAGTCATTTGCCGTACCCAACGGCGTACCGCATTGTCCAGACGCTCGTGCATGAGGGTCTGATCGAATGTGAGCCTGCACGTAAGAAGTATCGTGTTACCCGACAAGTCATGAACCTTTCTCAGGGCTACTCAGACCAGGGGAACTTGGTTGCGGTGGCACGACCTTTTATCGTCGATCTGACCTTGCGCTTCGACTGGCCTGTCACATTAACATCCGGTGTCGGCACTACCGTGATGATCCGTGATTCTACCTATGAAATGTCCGCACTTTCGTTCAACCGCTATTACCCTGGCTACACCATTCCATTGTTGGAGTGCGCGGCGGGACAAGTGCACTTAGCATTCATGGAGGCGCATGAACGCGAGGAGTTGCTCGTATGTCTGGAGGAGTTGGATGGTCAAAGCGCAACGCTGGAACGCTTTCGCGATGGCTCGCTGTTTGCTCGTATCCGTGCAGACGGTTTTACCCAACATGAACGCAGCCAAGATACTGCCAATCCTGGCCAGACTTCGTCACTGGCGGCACCGATTTTGCTGTATGGGGAAGAGGAGGCTCAGTTGACGTTGAGTTATTTCTCTATCGAACTGGCACCGCAGCAAGCCATAGATCGCTACGCGATCGCATTGAAATCCTGCGCCGCCGAGATTTCGAGAGCGCTGGAGCAAAGTCGTGCCTGATGCTTCAGGCCATGTAGCTCAGAGCTTCGGCTTCATTCACGACTTGGGCGTACTTGGCCTGTAAATCGAACAGGTTGCTCTCGTGCGGACGGCTGTCGCGGTCGCCGCAAGCGTCGCTCACGACGAATGGCACGAACCCGTGCTGTAGTGCGTCCAAGGCCGTTGCCCGTACGCACCCGGAGGTCGAAAAGCCAGTGATCAGCAGCGAGTCGATGCGCATGCTGTTCAGCGTTGCAACCAGAGATGTACCAAAGAACGCTGAAGCATACTGCTTGAACACCACCACTTCATCGGCAGCGGGCTCTAGGCCTTCGGCGAATTTTCCCAGCGGCGACCCCTTCAGGAAGCATTTGAGTGCTGGCACCTTGCGGTAGAACAGCCCGCCATCTAAACCATCAGCACTGTATCGAACCCCTGTAAAAATCACCGGCAAACCTTTGGCCCGAGCCGCTTCGACCAGACGGATGTTGGACTCAAGGGCTGATTGGAAGCTGGGAGCATACAGTGGACTACCCGGTTGCAAATAAGCCTGCACCACATCCACCACCAACAACGCCGGACGCTCGCCCAGCAGCAGTGTGTTGCCGAAACCTGCGTTGCGATAGTCGTCGTCCAGGTATTTTTCTGTTGCTGAAAGCGTGTCGTTGCTCATGGTCATCCTCGCAATGGCTGGAACTTGCCATCACCACTTTGGAAACTCTGCGCGCCTCGTGCAAACCTGGGTCCTTCGCTATCCATCTGGTGGATAGAGACATCGGTCGAACTCTCGCCAAACAGGCAATTAACCACCATGCGGATAACCGCTCAACTGCTCCGTCGCACCCCCCGGCACTGCTGCATGATGAATTCGTAGCGTCATTCACGAACAGCGCGATCAGTGATCGCAGATCAGGAATAAAGACATGAGCGGATACATCGATATCGTCGTCAATTTGTTCACCCCAGAAGAAGTCGAGCAGGGCCAGACTGGTTTCGACTCCAACTTTACGTCTCAGGTCCGGATGTCGGAGGACATGAAAGGTGGCGTCAGCATTGACGATTACCTAAGGAAAATGGATCTCGCCGGTATTGAGCGCTCTCTCCTGATCGCCGTTCGCGCCGGCGATCAGCGCATGAAGGGCTCCTTCGAAATCCCATACGAAAAAGTCGCCCGCTGGTGCGATAAATACCCTGATCGCTTCTCCGGGTTGGCCGGGGTGGATCCGTTTCGAGGAATGCAGGGGCTGCGAGATCTGGAAAACGCGGTGAATGATTTCGGCTTCGTGGGCGCCCACCTTTATCCGCACTGGTTCAAGCTGGCTCCGGACCAAGCGCTTTACTACCCGTATTATGCGAAGTGTTGCGAGCTGGACATACCACTGATGATGCAGGTCGGGCAGAACCTGATCTATCAGAAAGATGTACGCCTGCCGAGCGTCGCCCGTCCCATTCTGCTGGACCAAATCGCCATTGATTTCCCAGAACTGAAGTTACTGGGTATTCATATCGGCGTGCCATGGACCGATGAAATGATAGCGATGGCCTGGAAACACGAAAACGTATACATCGGTATCGATGCATACGCACCCAAGTACCTGTCGCCGTCTTTGGTGCATTACATGAATAGCTATGGCCAAGACAAAGTCATGTTCGGCACCGACTTCCCGGTTATCGATCCGGAGCGTGCGGTCAAGGAAATGTACGAGCATGATTTCCGTCCCGGCGCCCTGCAGAAAATCATGCGCGACACCGCAATAAAAGTCTTCAAACTATGAGTATTCCGATCCCTTCCAACCAAACGCTGATCCTGCCGCCGGGCTTCCGTAACATGACCGTCTCCAGCGGTATCAGGAGTTCAGCGATGCGCAATCCGAACAAGGCTGCATTGGTTTGCAAAGAGCGCACTCGCAGCTATGCGCAGTTGATCGAAAGCTTTAACCAGGTAGCCAATGGCGTGAAAGGCTTAGGCCTGTGCGCCGGTGAAAATGCCGCGATAATTGCCTACAACTGTCTGGAATACATCGAAATTGTTGTCGGTGTCTCGGACATGGGTGCGGCTGTCGCGACGCCCAATCCCAAGCTCACAGCGCAAGAGTTGGCCGATATCTGCAACGATGCCCAGGCGCGCATCGTCTTTGTTCACCCGGAATGCGTCGCTAGCATCGACCGAGCACTATTCGAAACTGTCGAGTATGTGATTGTGATCGGCGAGCAATATGACGCGTTCAAGGCCAAGGCTTCGAGCCAGTTCCAGCCTCCTTGGATTGCTGAGTGGTCGACCTATTCGATTCCCTACACATCCGGTACTACGGGAAAACCCAAGGGCGTGATGCTGCCGCATCGTTCACGCAGCATGGGATGCTTGGCCTATGCCGCTGAATACGGAATTTATTCGCCGGACGATTACTTTTTGGCATTCGCCCCTCTTTGTCACGGCGCGGGCCTCACCTACGCCATCGCTGCGATCTTCGTCGGTGGCACTACGGAGATCGTTGAGAAATTCGAAGCTGAGGAAATCCTTCGCGCCGTGAATTCTGGGCGTGTGACCGGTATGTTCACCGTACCGACGCACTACCACGCCATATTCAGCCTGGAAGATTCGATTCTGCAGGCCAACCGGACCAACCGACTCAACGGCATTATCGCTAATGCGGCCCCGCTTTCTCAGACGACCAAAGAGCAGATCGTTGAGTACTTTGGTGAGGGCCTTTTGCACGAAACCTACGGTTCCACCGAAGCGGGAATCGTCACCAATCTCCGGCCGCAAGACCAGCTGCGCAAAGTCAACTGTGTAGGCCAGCCGTTTGTGGGTAACAGCATCAAGTTGCTCGACGAACAAGGTAGGGAGGTTGGCCCTGGTGAAGTGGGCGAGTTGTTCAGTATCTCGCCGTTCATGTTCAGCGGTTACTGGGGTAAGGAACAGGCGACCGAGGAAGCATTTCGTGACGGCTGGGTCGGCGTCGGCGATATGGCAATGCGCGATGAAGAAGGTTACCTCTACATTGTTGACCGTAAGAAGGATATGGTCATCAGCGGCGGGGTCAATCTGTACCCACGCGAAATCGAACAAGTGCTCGATACACATCCTGCGGTACTCGAAAGCGCAATCATCGGCGTACCGGATGCCCAATGGGGAGAGCTGTTAATAGCCTGCGTGGTTTTCGAACTAGGGGCGCATGCCAGTTCCGAGCAGTTGGAGTTGTTCTGCCGTTCACAGCTGGCGTCTTACAAGCTGCCGAAACGCTTCTGTTCTATCTCCGAATTGCCGCGCAATGCAAATGGCAAGGTGCTCAAGACCACTTTGCGCCAGTGGTATGCAAAAGGAGGTGCGATCGCCTGCGGCTGACAGTGCGGTTCTGCCAATGCATTAACACTAAAATAAAAACAAGCCAGCCCTCGCCGTTCGTGATGGCTCTCTACGTGTTCTGCCGACGGGCGGTTGCACTTGTTGTGTGCCGCATTTTGAAGAACTTGAGGCTTTACTGATGAATATAAAACAAAATCTGGCTGAACTCGACGGCCAACAAAGCAGTGAAGATTGGCCTAGAAGCGGACTTGGCTGGTACGCAGTAGCGGTGCTCTTCCTAGCGTACACATTTTCCTACGTAGACCGTGTAATCCTGACCATTCTCGTCGAGCCGATCCAGCGAGACCTGAATATCAACGACAGCCAACTGGCGCTCTTGCATGGTCTGGCATTTGTGATTTTTTATGTCGGCCTAGGTGTACCGCTGGGATATATCGCTGACCGGGTCAGTCGCAAAAAACTGATTGTGGCCAGCATCGTAGTGTGGAGCTTGATGACAGCCGGCTGCGGTCTGGCGAAATCTTTCGGGCAACTATTCATGGCAAGGGTTGGCGTTGGTGTAGGTGAGGCGGGACTTTCACCTGCCAGTTACTCGCTGATCGGGGACTATTTTCCACCGAATAAACGCAGCGCAGCTTTAGGTGCCTACACCGTCGCCATGTTTTTCGGTGGTGGATTGGCGTTGTTGATCGGCGGTTTGGTTGTACAGGCGGTGGGCAACAATCCGACAATCCAGGTACCGCTTTTCGGCGAAATTCGTTCGTGGCAAGCGGTGTTTTTTTAGTGGGATTGCCGGGCTTGCTAGTTGCATTGCTGGCGTTGACGATTAAGGAACCGGCCCGTCGCTCAGACAAGGCGCTACTGGCGGATACGACGCAGAAGAGCCCTGGTTTTCCCGAACAATTTAAACGACATCGGAGCGCCTATTTGCTGCATTTTGCCGGGTTCGCAGCGCTCAGCATTCCCTTCAACGTCACGTTACTGTGGGCGCGGCCGTTTCTGTCGCGGGTCTTGGGCTTAACCCCGCTGAGGGCGCCTACGCAGTAGGCGGGCTGATGATGCTCTTCTGCACTGCCGGAGTTCTGACCGGTAGTTTATTGGCTGATCGTATGCAGCGGCGCGGGAAGATGGATGGCACAGTGCGCGTAGCTTTGACTGCCGCGCTAGGGTTGCTGTTTCCGCTGGCAATTTTCCCTTTCATGCCCAGCGTAATCACTGCCTGCGTAGTGCTCTCGGTGATTCTGTTCTTTGGCTCCTTCGCATACGGCGCCGGGCCTGCTGCGCTGCAATTGATCACTCCAAACGGTCATCGGGCAATCATGTCGGCATTCTACCTGCTCGGGATCAATATCGTCGGCCTCACTGCCGGCCCTACTTTGACCGGGGTATTGACCGACTATGTGTTCATGGACAAGGCCGCAGTAGGTTACTCGGCAGCCATTGTCGGAGTGGGCGGGGCTTTGCTGGCCAGCCTGTTTTTTGCTCTGTTGGCACCACGGTTCCGCACAGCCGTGGAATTGGAGGGGAGGTAGGTCGCTGGCATCTATCGTTTTGCTCTTTTCGCGGGCAAGCCCGCTTTCATGCAACCCTCTCCGATCGTGAGGGTTGTAACGGAGGCGGGCTTGCCCGCGAAGTTTTTCTGCTTATGAAATCGTTGTAGTTCGCAATAACCCGAACAGCGGATAAACCCCGACACCGATTCGCTCCCAGCCTTACCACCTGCCCAAAATACCCGCACGGACAACGACTGACTCGGCGGGAAATATCATGGCGTATCGATTAGGTGTAGACGTAGGCGGAACATTCACGGACCTGTTGCTGTTTGAAGATGCAGACGGTCGGTTCTGGCGACACAAAACTCCTTCAACTCCCCACGACTCATCCGAAGGCATCGTCAACGGTGTCAAGTCCATTTGCGTGCAGGCCGGCATTGCGCCATCCGATATTGATGTGTTCTTGCACGGCACTACGGTCGCTACCAACGCAGTTCTGGAAGGCAAGGGCGCACGCGTTGGAGTGGTGGTCACCGAAGGTTATCGCCAAGTGTTGCAAATTGCCCGTTCGCTAGTGCCTGGTGGGCTAGCCGCGTGGATTGTTTGGCCCAAGCCCGAGCCTATCGCGCAACTGGAAGATACCGTTGAGATCCTTGGCCGAATCAGTGCCAAAGGAGAAGAGGTTCGGCCTCTGGATGACGACGATATTCGTCGGCAGTTGAAAGTGCTTAAGGCTCAGGGCATCGAAGCACTGACGGTTTCGCTAATGAACGCGTACATTAATGGTGCGCATGAGCTTCGTGTTGCAGAGCTGGCTGCTGAAATCATGCCGGAAATACCGGTTTCGCTGTCGCATATCGTGCTGCCAGAAATGCAAGAGTACGAGCGCACCCTGACGACAGTCGCTAATGCCAGCGTGCGGCCAGTTGTGGGTCGTTATATCCGCAACCTGCGTCAACAGCTCAAGGAGCTCGGTATCACCGCCCAGTTCGCCTTGTTACGTTCCGATGGTGGGTTGATGTCCTCGCAAGCGGCAGAAGAACATCCCGCTTCGCTGCTGATGTCCGGGCCCGCCGGTGGCGTCACGGGCGCACTATGGGTTGCAGCCAATGCAGGGCTGAAAAATATTCTAACTCTGGACGTTGGTGGTACTTCGACAGACGTGGCCCTGATCGAAAACCTTGAGCCGCGTCTGGCGCGCACCACTGATGTCGGCCACTTAACCGTGCGGGTCTCGGCACTTGACGTTAAAACCATTGGTGCGGGTGGTGGATCTATTGCGCGTGTGCCGGAACTGACTCGTGCTCTGCGCGTAGGGCCTGAGTCTGCAGGTGCCGTGCCAGGGCCGGTCTGCTATAGCCGTGGGGGCGTCGAGGCCACCGTGACTGATGCCAATGTGGTGCTCGGATACTTGCCAGAAAACCTGCTCGGCGGCGCCTTCAAACTCGATCGCGATGCGGCGCACCAAGCCGTCGGACGCATTGCCGACGCATTGGGTGTGGACATCTACGAAGCCGCTCGGGGCATCATTGATATCGTCAACGAGAACATGTTCGGAGCTCTGCGCATGATCTCCGTGCAGCAGGGTTATGACCCCCGTGACTTCGCCTTGATGGGTTTTGGCGGTGCCGGTCCATTGCACGTCAATGCAGTGAGCAAACTGTCCGGCGCCTGGCCCGCCGTTTCCCCGGTTTCCCCAGGCGTGTTGTGCGCGTTGGGCGATGCCACTACCCGCATGCGTACCGAAACGGCGCGCTCTTTCTCCAAGCGGTTTGCCCATACCAACAATCAGGCGGTTAGAGAGTTGCTTCAACAGATGCGCGAGCAAAGTTCTACAGAAGCTCGCCGACGACGGCGTTGCAATCACTGATATTGAGCTGCGTTGTGAGGCCGACGTGCGCTATCACGGCCAGGCGTTTGAAGTGTCGCTGCCGGTGCAGCTAACCGACTTCGCCGACGGAGCCGGCCTGCCGGGGCTGGCGCGTGATTTTCATGCGGCCCACGAAAAGCTCTTTGCCTTCAGCATGGACACCGAACTCGAGTTGGTGAATTTGCGCGCCGTCGCCTTGGGCAAAGCCACCAGCGCTGCCTGCCCTACAACTGCCGCAAGGCGATGGCAACCCGATCAAGGCCAAGCTGCGCGACCACCAAATGTGGGCTGATGGCGGATTCCGTGCGGGGGTGATCTATGACCGCAGTAGACTCTGCGCAGGCGATTTGATCGTCGGGCCGGCCATCATTAGCGAGATGGATTCGACCACCGTGATCCTTGCCGGTCACCAGGGTGCAGTAGACGCGTTCGGCAACATTATGATCAACCCGGTTTGAGGCGAACTCTCATGTCAGCACGAATTATTGAAACCAACAGCACCCCTTTTAATCGCGTCACGGTTGACCCGGTCACGCTCGATATCCTCGAGAATGCCTTGCGGAACGCGCGAAATGAAATGGACGCCACGCTGGCGCGTACAGCTATGTCGCCGGGTATCCGCGAGCAGGGCGACGCATTCCCGCTTATCGCCGATCGTCACGGACGCATGGTAGTCGGCCAGTTCGGCTCATTCATCGGCGGTTTTCTGGACGGTTACGATGGAGAGATTGAGGAAGGTGATGTCTTCCTTCTCAACGATCCGTATTCCTGCGCCGGAGCCATCAGTCACTTGAACGATCAGCTCATTATTGTGCCGGTATTTCTCAGCGGACGGGTGATTGCGTGGTCAGCGATGTTTGGTCATATGACGGATGTAGGCGGTAAAGTTCCGGGTTCGTTGCCCACCAATGCCGCATCGATTTTCGAGGAAGGCCTGCGCATGCCGCCGGTCAAGCTATACAAACGTGGAGAGCTGCAGGCAGATTTGTTGCGCATTGCGTGCCATCAATCACGTATGCCTGAATGGTTCAAGGCTGACCTGCACGCTCTGGTCGCTTCGTGCCGGGTGGCAGGACGTCGTGTGATTGAGCTGAGTCAACGTTTTGGTGAAGACGTCTTCGACACCGCTCTGGACGAGCTGTTGGCGCGTAACCACCGGGCCATGCGCCAATTAATTCAGAGCTCCATTGGCGAGGAGCTTGTATCGTTCGAAGACTATTTGTGCGACGACGGCATCGGTGCCGGACCTTTCAAAATCAAATGCAGCATGCAGCGCATCGGCGAAAAAGTAGTGTTGGACTTCACCGGCACCGACCCGCAATCAGGTTCTTCAATCAACTTCTACCTCAACGAAAACATGCTGAAGATGTTTTTCGGCATCTACATGATCATGGTTTTCGATCCCCAAGTTCTAGTGAACGACGGATTTTACGATCTGATCGAGGTGACAATTCCTCAAGGCTCGTTGCTCAAACCTGATTTTCCTGCCGCGTTGTCGTGTCGAACCCATGCTCTAGGGCGTATTTTTGATGTGTTGGGAGCCTTACTTGGGGCAGCGCACACCGGAGTTTCTCAACGCCGCAGGCTTCTCCAGCTCGCCGCACTTGATGTACTCCGGCTACGACGAGCATGACGAGTGGTTCCAGCTCTTCCAGATTGGCTTTGGCGGCATACCGGGGCGCCCGTTTGGCGATGGTCCGGATGGCCATTCGCTGTGGCCAGGTTTTACAAACGTCCCGAACGAATTCCTCGAAAACTACTTCCCGATGCGCATAGAGCGCTACGAGACCGTTGCCAGATTCCGGTGGTGCCGGCAAGTTTCGCGGTGGTAATGGCATCAAAATGACCTACTGCTTCCTCGCGCAAGGCCAAGTCTCGATTCACGATGATCGTTGGTTCATACCTCCCTGGGGCGTCAACGGTGGGGAGCCCGCCCAGCGCTCGTGGAAGCGCTGCTGGAGCGTGCCAGTGGCGAGCAGATTTACCTGCCTGCTAAATGTGATGCGGTTCAGGTGCTGCCCGGCGACCGCTTGCACTTCGTGACCTGGGGCGCTGGCGGCTGGGGTGATCCACTGGAGCGCGATGCATCGCTCGTGGCCAAGGAGGTTCGCCAGGGTCTCGTGACGTTAAACGGCGCACGCGCTTGCGCGCGATGATCATCGGTGGCAACGGCGAAGTTGATCTCGCGGCAACCCAG
>NZ_JAEKEG010000071.1 GCF_016651255.1 Pseudomonas sp. TH10 | reverse complement strand
TCAGATAGGTTTTCACCTGGGTTGCAAACGCGGTGAGAGCCGCAGTGCCTTCATCGGTCAGGGTGGAAGCATAGGTGTCGAACAGCAAATCATTGCCGAGGGAAAAGCACAGCGCAATGCCGGCTTCGTTACCCGGGCGCCGTACGAGATTCACGCCAGATCTGTTCAATTCGACCTGATACGGCGAGCCGCTGCTGCTGTCGGTGAGAAAGGGCAGTTCGATCAACGTTCGTTCGCCCAGGCCATGCCAGAGCACATTGACGTGGTGCACTATCTGTTCAGGCGTCTTGCTATTGCCGCAACTGTGCAGTCTGAGGTCGAATTCATCGACCACACCCTTGATGATTTTCTGGTTGGCGGCATCCAGGCTGACTGATACATCCATCTGCCGGAACCCGAGGCGTTGCATGGAGTTGGCGACGATGTTTGCTGTCAGGTCAGGCACAAACAGCATCGGCACAATGAGTGCCGTCAGGGTCACCAGGATCCTGTCGCGTTGCCGTTTCTGCACTTGGGCCGCTGGGGTGTAAAGAGGCAGTGGTTTCCAGTACCAGGGAATCATCAGCAGGATCATCGCGCCCGGTATCGGTGCCAGTACCTCCAGACTCTCAGAGGCCCAGGCCGCAGCACCCAAGAGGCCAGCCGCCACGATACCGACGAGGAACAGTCCTCCATCGAACTTGATCTGGGCCGAGCGCCAATGAAACAGCCCATGCAGAGCCCCCACTGCCAGCAAATACCAGAGGCTGTAGAAAAAACCGAACATCAACGCGGCAAAGACGAACAGCAGGCTTTCGCTCAAGGTTATGCCGGCCGGGAAGAAATTGATGATGAACGCCCAGTAGGCAAACACCACGATGACACCAACGGAGATGGTGATTTGCAACACCGTGGCGGCATAGGTCTTGAACAGATCGAACAGGTACTTCAACGCAACATCCTTGTTAGACAAAAGTGGCTCTATGCCATGATACCAGCCTTTGTCGATATGACCGCTAGTGCCCTACACACCCTTCGTCCTCGCCGGGCTCCCAATAAAACGTAAACAGCACCAACTGCTCCACCGGCTCATAGAACATCATGATCAGATCTGCCCCCGAACTCTGGTAATGATGCGCGGGCACGCTGGCCACGTGATGAAACGGGTGGCCAGCCGGACTGACCGGGTAACCCGCTGTAATTCCATTCTTCTTGCTTCGCTCATAAGCAAGCGACAGGCTGGAATTCGGGAATTTTGAGTAGTCCGCCGCACCGCCAATCTGCTCGATAAACGTCATCCGCTCAACGTCGTACAGAGGTACCCGCTCCGCCAACTGTGCCGGGTGGAACAGGCGCCCGGATTCGTGGTAAAGCTTCCTGACCGACTCATAGGCGCTTTTCTGATCTGCATAATGCGCCAGCACATTCGCGCGCGCGTCTTCATAAGGGTCGCCCAGTTGCTCGTTACCTTCATGGAGGAAGAAATAACGCGGGTCCCCCATCAGCCTGTACCGCCCTTCCTCGACCTTGAAACCGATCCAGTTGGTATGCAAAAGAATGGAATGCCACGGGGTATCTTCAGTCGCCTGGCCCACGAACGAATGCTCGGTCGGCTCCAGCGGCCCCAGCATGGTCAGATACCCGGACCACTCGGGGTTGACCACACTGAGGTCAATGCCAAAAAACGGTTGCAAGTGCTCGAGGAGATCAGCCTGATCGGCCACGAAAACTGTCTCGGGGTCAGGGAACGGGTACAGCCCATAAGGCACCTCCCTGAAATCCGGCCAGCGCTCTTCAACTTCTCGGATCACATCCCTGGCCTGCAGATCTTCGTCCAGCCCTTGCTTGAAAACGCTCAACAAGGCTTGCGCCGCGTCGAAATGTTCAGGGCTCAGCTGTGCGAGATCATCTGCGACCACGGAATACCTGTGAGGACCGCGCATCGACAGTACGATCGCGCGTAAACATTTGGCTGAGGCACTGTGGTCTTTGACGAGCACGTCCTTGTATCTGAGAAAGGGGGATTTGCTCATATTCGGTCGTCCGTAGCCAGTTGTGATGCCCTCCGCATTGCTGCCGGAAGACTGTGGCGGAACTTTACTTCCCGTGGAGCTGTTACAGCAATCGGCATGCCGTTCTGAAGTACATCGTGCACTGAATCCCAGGCACAAAAAAAGACGTCCTTAGATCGTCTTTTTTCGTTGATTTGGTGGAGCCGGGGGGATTTGAACCCCCGTCCGCCAGTACTCCGCTGTCGGTACTACATGCGTAGCCGTTTCTATTAAGTTAACCCTCAGCGACCCGAAGGGCAGGGTGCTT
The DNA here is from genome assembly GCF_016651255.1 of Pseudomonas sp. TH10. GTDB lineage: Bacteria > Pseudomonadota > Gammaproteobacteria > Pseudomonadales > Pseudomonadaceae > Aquipseudomonas. The sequence continues at coordinate 24,287 of NZ_JAEKEG010000071.1, read as the reverse complement.
TGGGCGAGTTGTGTAAGTTTTAGCCGATTCGTCCACAACGTACTGCACGGCGATTCTGTTCTATATGACAATCACTTTGGGTTTACAGACATCCCCTGGTGATTGCTGGACCCGAAGGTACCAGAAGCTCAGGGCTAAGGCTGCTTACGCAGCGAGAGCGAATTCCTGGCCGTAGTTTTCGTCATTGGCAACTATAAGTAGTTGCAACAGTGGATTTACGACTTCTGTTACCAAGTCGGCATGCACCTAAAGTTTCGCAACCGGCGTCGAATCCTAAACGGCCCCGAACTCATTGCTCAGTACATCTGTTTGAGCAACAAGCCTGCGCAGTGTACGTCAAACCGTGGTGGAAGGCCAACCCGAAGGTTCACCTTCCGGGCAGGGAGTCATTTATTGGTGCCGCTGCTGGCGTTCTGGATGTCCTGGATCGTCTGGGTGGTCTCAGCGATGCACTTCTCGGTGCCTTCCTTGGTGTTCATGGCCTGGTGCGCCTTGGCTTGCTGGACGCTGGCCTCGACACGGGTCTGGATTTCCGGCGCCTGGATCTGCGACTTGGCATTGGCGATGGTCTGCAGGTTCACTGCGCACAGGTCTTCAGTGGCGGCGAAAGAGGTGGAGGCCATCATGGAAGCAGTAACGAACAGACCTAACAGTACAGAACGTTTCATGTGTATCTCCTTGAACTGAGGCGCCGGGCTTGGCCGGCGTCAGGACGGGCTGCCGAGTTTGGGTAAAACCCGGCAGGGCCGGGTTACTTGGTTGACTACAGCCAGGCGCAAGGGTTCTATTTTTCTTCAGGTCGCTCGCGCTCGGGTGACGCGGTCCACGAGGTAGACCAGCCCGTGGTAGTCGATTCCGCCGTGCTGGCTGAGGCCGATTTCACAGGTGCGGCTGGTGGATATGCCTTCGCTGCAGTGCTGCACGGCGTCCTTGAGCGAGCGCAGCGAGTGCGCGTTCAGTTCCGGGGTGGTGAAGCCCTTGTCGCCGGCAAAACCGCAGCAGTGAATGCCTTCCGGAATGACCACGTTGGTGCTGCATTTGCGCGCCAGGTCTATCAGCGCCTGGCTCTCGCCCAGGTGCTGGGTGCTGCAGGTGACGTGGACGGCGATGGGCGCTTGCTGCGGGGTGAAGTCGAGGCGATCCATCAGGTGGGTGCGGATGAATCGAACCGGGTCGTACAGGTCCAGGCGCACTTCGCCCAGGTCCTGGACCAGGCGCAAGGTGCAGGGGCTGGTGTCGCAGTAGATCGGGTCTAACCCGCCGCGGCTGGCGTGCAACAGTGCGCCGATGAGTTCCTGGCGCTTGTGTTCGGCCTGCTCGGCGTAGCCCTTGGAAGCGAAAGGTTGCCCACAGCAGAGGCTGTCCAGGTTGTCTGGAAAGACCACCTGATAGCCGGCTTTTTCCAGCAGGCCGCGGGTTTTTTCGTACAGCGACATTTGCTCGTTATCACCGGCTGCCGGGCCCATGACGCGCGACACGCAGGCGGCCAGATAGACCACCCGGGGGCGGTCGTCCGAGAGGGCGGGCTGAAGCGAATGGCTTTTTCCGGCTGGGGCATGGCGTTGGTCCACTGCGGGACCTGGCCTTTGGATAATTTGCTGAGTGCCGCAGACACCTTCGCCAGTCGCGGCGCGCCCAGGAGCATCCGGGCGCCGTTGGCCACGTGCAGGGTGAAGCGCGCGCCTTGCAGGGCGGTGGCGAAATTGCCTTCCAGCCAGTCGGCGGTTTTCTGACTGGTTGCTTTGCGGCTACGCAGCTTTTTCACCAGATCGCCGGTATTGATGCCTACCGGGCAGCGCTGTGCGCACAGACCGGTGGCGGCGCAGGTGTCGATGCCCTGGTATTCGTAAGCGGCTTCGAGCTCTGTGGTGTCGACGCCGGCGCGTTTTTCGCCTGGATATCGCGCCAGATCACGATGCGCTGGCGCGGGCTGAGGGTCAGGCCCTTGGACGGGCACACGGGTTCGCAAAAGCCGCACTCGATGCACTTGTCCACAATCTCGTCGGCGGCGGGCAGGGGCTTGAGGTGCTTGAGATGGATCTGCGGGTCTTCGCTGAGTACCACGTCCGGGTTGAGGATGCCGGCGGGGTCGAGCAGGCGCTTGAGCTGCCACATCAACTGGTAGGCATCGCTGCCCCATTCCAGTTCAACGAAGGGCGCCATGTTGCGGCCGGTGCCGTGCTCGGCTTTCAGTGAACCGCCGAACTCCACCGCTACCAATTGCGCGACGTCGTCCATGAACGCCTGATAGCGTGCGACTTCTTCCGGGCTGTTGAAGCCTTGGGTGAAGACGAAGTGCAGATTGCCTTCCAGCGCGTGTCCGAAAAGGATCGCTTCGTCGTAGGAGTGTTTGTCGAACAGCTCGATCAAGCGGTTCACCCCGATGGCCAACTGTTCGACCGGGAAGGTCACATCTTCGATGATCACCGTGGTGCCGGTTTTGCGCACCGCGCCGACGGCGGGGAAGGTGTCCTTGCGGATAGCCCAGAGCTTGGCGTTCTCGGTTGGGTCTTCGGTGAAATCGACCTGTTTTTCAACCGGGAATCCACTGAGCGACGCCATGATCTGCGCTAGTTGTTCCTGCAGCAAAGTGGAAGAAGCCGCGCGGGATTCGATCAGCAGCGCGCAGGAATTATCCGACAGCTGTTGTACGAAAGCGGGCATGCCCGGTTTGTCCTGTACCGAACGCAGGCTGCGTCGATCAAGCAGCTCCAGCGCTGATACCGGTTGGCTTTTCAGCACGGTCACCGCGTTGCAGCAGGTTTCCACATCCGGGAACACGATCAGCGCCGAGGCCTTGTTCGGGTGATCGATGACGGTGTCGTAAGTCACCGCACTGATGAAACCGAGAGTGCCTTCTGAACCGACCAGCAAGTGGCTCAAGATATCCACAGGCTCATCAAAATCCACCAAGGCGTTGAGCGACAGGCCGGTGGTATTTTTCAGACGATATTTGTGGCGGATTCGGGCAGCGAGTTCGGCATTGGCGCGGGTCTCGCGACCCAATGTCGCCAAGCGCTCGAGCAGTTCGCCATGGCTTGCGTGGAATGCCGCAACACTGTCAGCGTCTTCAGTGTCCAGTCGCGTGCCGTCAGCCAGTACCAGGCGAATCCCGGCCAGTGTGTGATAGGTATTTTGCGCAGTACCGCAGCACATGCCACTCGCGTTATTGGCGACGATGCCGCCGATTTTGCAGGCGTTGATCGACGCCGGGTCCGGGCCGATCTTGCGCCCGAACGGCGCCAGCCATGCGTTGGCCTGTGCGCCGATCACGCCCGGTTGCAAACGGATTTGCATGCCTTGGTCGCGGATTTCACGAGCGTTCCAGTTATCCCCAAGCATAATCAACACAGAATCGCTGATTGCCTGCCCGGAAAGACTGGTGCCGGCGGCGCGGAAGGTCACCGGAACGTGATCGCGCTGGGCCAGTTTCAGCAGCGCCACGACTTCATCTTCCGATTCAACGCGGATCACCAGTTTGGGGATCAGCCGATAAAAACTGGCGTCGGTGCCGAAGGCCAGAGTCGACAGCGCATCATCGAAGCGGCGATCCGCTGGAATAAGTTGCTGCGCGTCACGCAGGAAATTAACCGGAAGCGTCATTGGTCCTCCAGGATCAAGACCACGAGATCTTTCGGGCCGTGTGCGCCGTAAGCCAGCACTTGTTCAATGTCAGCAGTTTTCGACGGGCCGGACACCAGCAACGCGTTGGTCGGCATGCCCTGAGCCCAGTTGAATTCCTGTTGCACCTGATAAAAGTTGTCGCGTATTTCGCTGGCCTTGAGCAGGGCGAAATGCACCGGCGGCACCAGGCTCATCAAGCGCGGTTCTTCGCGTGTTGGCCAGAGAATCAGGCTGCCGGTGGCGGCGATGGCGCCAAGCGTGCCGGTGAGGCTGGCCGGGGTGTCGTCGAACAGCTCGGCTTTCCATTCTTCCATCGGGCGGTCGTAGGATTTCAGCGTCGGCAGATCGGGATTGTTGGCCCAGTGCTGAGTGACGCGTTGGCCGTGTGCAGTGGTCGGGGCGATCAGCAAGCTGGGTAGCTGGCGATCCTTGACCAGTTGCGCGAGCAGTGACGGCCACTGTTCATCACTCGTCAGGTGGATTTCGGTGTGCACCGCTTCCATCAGTTTGCGCAATTGCGGGATGCGTTGTTCGGCGTTGTAGGTGTAAGGCTGGGTCACCAGATCGACATCGAAGTTGTCAGCGATCGGTGTGGCGCCCGTCAGACTTTTGCGCAGTTTGCCGAGGATATTTTGCTTGGCACTCATCAGCGATCTCCCTGTTTGGCCAGATGTTCGCGGGCCATGTCGTGCAGTGAGCGGGCGGCAGGTTTCGGCGCGCTGTGGTTTTGCGTCCAAGGGCCGATTTTGCTCGGGGTCAAGGCACGCAAGCGTGTAGCGAAGAAGCCGAACAATCGATACAGCGTCGGTGAGCTGTTGAGTGTCGCCCAGGCGTTCCAGATCAAACGTTCCTTGCGCGAATATTTGCTGCCCTGGCCGCGCATCACTTGATGGGGGCTGTCCGGTGCTTTGACGTTTTCTTCGCGCAGGCGTCGCAGGATGGCCGGTATAGGAATTTTTACCGGGCACACTTCACCGCAGGCGCCGCACAATGACGAGGCACTCGGATGGTCGGGGACTTTCGCCAGGCCGACCATGTGCGGTGTGATGATTTTGCCGATCGGCCCCGGATACACCTCGCCATAGGCGTGGCCTCCGACGCGGGTATACACCGGGCAATGATTCATGCACGCGCCGCAGCGGATGCAGTTCAGGGTCTGGCGCAATTCACTGTCGGCAAACGCCTGGCTGCGGCCGTTGTCGAGCAGCACCAGATGCACTTCCTGCGGGCCGTCGAGCTCGTGTTCCTTGCGCGGGCCGGAGATCATGTTGACGTAGGTGGTGATCGGCTGGCCGAGGGCGGAACGGGTCAGCAGCGACAGCAGCGGCACCACGTCGCGCAGGTTTTCCACCACTTTTTCGATGCCGGTGACGGCAATGTGCACCGGCGGGACGGTGGTGGTCATGCGGCCGTTGCCTTCGTTTTCCACCAGCAGCAGCGTGCCGGTTTCGGCCACGGCGAAGTTGACGCCGGAGACGCCGATGTCCGCTTCGAAGAATTTCTGCCGCAAAACCTTGCGACCGATTTGAATGAGTTGGTCAACGTCCTTGGTGTATTCCACGCCAAGTTTGTCGTGGAACAAGGACGCGACCTGACCGGCATTCTTGTGGATCGCCGGCATAATGATGTGTGAAGGCTTCTCGTGGTCGAGCTGGACGATGTATTCCCCCATGTCGGACTCAAGACATTCAATGCCCCGATCAGCAAGGAAATGGTTCATCTCCATCTCTTCGCTGACCATCGATTTGCCCTTGATCACTTGCCGCGCCTCGTGAGCGCGGATGATCGACAAGACGATGCCATTGGCCTCGTCCACCGTTTCCGCCCAGTGCACTGTCACACCGTTGCGGGTCAGGTTTGTTTCCAGTTGCTCGAGCAGGTCGGGCAACTTGGAGAGCGCACGCGCCCTGATCGAGTTGCCCAGGGCACGCAAGTGTTCTCTTTCGTGGGCATCGCTGAAAGCCGCTGCCCGCTTGGTCATCAGTGAATCCATCGCCGTGCGGAAGTTGTTCCGTAGCTGCTGATCACCTAGAGCGTTGTGGGCCCGAGTGCGGAAGTCTTCTTCTACGGCGACCGTAGGAATAATCGTCGAGGTGCTCATTTCGCACCCCCGGTTCGCTGCCACAAGAAGCTGGCGAGATGTTGCCCGCGTAGCGCTTCTTTTTGTTTCTCCAATGCGCCGTTGATGTTCATCAAACAGCCGCAGTCGGCACTCAGTACCTTGTGCGCGCCGGATTCCTTCAGCGCCCGGGTCTTGTCAGCCACCATCGCGCCGGAAATGTCTGGAATACGGACGCTGAATGTCCCACCAAAGCCACAGCATTCGCTTTCGTGGTCGTGATTGACCCGCTCAACGTTGCTCAACTGGGCCAACAACTCACGGCCGTGCAGGTGGGTATTCATTTCGCGGCGCGCTGAACACGAAGTATGCAGCGCGACTTTGACCGGTTCGCCGCTGTCCTTGAGCTGCACCTTGCAGACGAACAGCAGAAATTCGGCCAATTCGTAGGTACGGGCCGCGAGGGCCTGAACCTCTTTCAACGTCTGCGGCTCGTCCTTGAACAAGTCGGCGTAATGTTCGCGCAGCATGCCCGCGCAGGAACCCGACGGCACCACCACCGGATAATCCCCGGCAAACAGCGCCAGTTGCGAGCGCGCGACGGTCCTTGCCTGCTCGGTGTAACCCGAGGTGTAGGCCGGTTGTCCGCAGCAGCTCTGCCCCTGCGGGTATTCGACCTGAATCCCTTCGCGCTCCAGCAGGTGGATCGCGTCCATCCCGGCTTCGGGATAGAACAGGTCGACCACACAGGTCCCGAACAGGTAGACCCGCGACGGTTTCTCGCTAGGGTATTGCCGAGGTTCGGGCAGTGGCGGTGCAACGCGGGTCGCGTTCGGCACAGCGTTGTAAAAAAGCTCGCTCATCAGGCGTGTCTCCGGGTGGGCCCGGTTATCCGTCCGTTGAGGCTGCTGAATATAGAGAACGTTGCTTTCAGCAGCCTTACAGACCGGGTTGTGAATTGCTGACGCCGGAATCACGAACCAGCGTCGGTTTTATCGATGCTGCTTCTAGGTCTTAGTGCACCAGCATGCCGGTGAACCAGTAGGCCTGAGCCAAGGTGATCAGGCCGACAATCGTTGCAAAGAATAGGCTGTGCTTGAGGGTGAAGCGGAACAGATCGGATTCCTTGCCGACCAGACCGGTTGCTGCACAGGCCACAGCGATCGATTGTGGCGAAATCATTTTGCCGGTCACGCCACCGCTGGTATTCGCCGCCACCAGCAGAGTGTCGTTAACGCCAATCTGGTGCGCAGTGGTCGCTTGCAGCGAACTGAACAGGGCGTTGGACGAGGTATCGGAACCGGTGAGGAACACGCCGAGCCAGCCGAGGAATGGCGAGAAGAACGGGAACGCTGCGCCGGTTCCTGCCAGCACCAGTGCCAGGGTTGATGACATGCCGGAATAGTTGGTGACGAAGGCGAAGGCCAACACCATGCCGATTGACAGAATAGGCCAGCGCAGTTCGTAAAAGGTTTCTTTCAAAGTGGTAAGACCAATTTTTAAATTGATCTTCAGCACCAGCATCGAGATCAGCGCGGAGAAGAAAATCGCTGTGCCGGTCGCGGAAATCGGGTCGAGCTTGAACACGGCTGGAATCGCAGTCGGAGCGGCGACGATCGGTGCCGTCTTGATGACCAATTGATCAAGGTGCGGGATCGCGAAGTTGAACACCCAGCTGTACATCGAGCCGCCAGCGGCGAACATTGCCTTGAATGGTTTCAGGGTCCAGATGGTGACCAGCACGGTGAGAATCAGGAACGGCGACCAGGCTTTGATGATTTCGAACAGGCTGTAAGGGGATGCCACGCTGGTGCGCGGTTGACCGAAACCGCCAGCGCTGGCGGTCACCACTGAGGCCGAGACGGCACCGGCGATGTGTGGCCGGCGGCGCGTTTCGGCTGCCAGATTTTCAGGAACAAGGTCAGCGAAATCAGGCTGGCCAGCGCCGAGGTGATGTCCGGCAGTTCCGGGCCGATGAAGTTCGAGGTGAAGTATTGAGTGATGGCGAAGCTCAGGCCTGCAACCAGTGCAGCCGGCCAGGTTTCACGAACGCCGCGCAGGCCGTCCATCATGAATATCAGCCAGAACGGCACGAACAGCGACAGCAGTGGCAGTTGGCGACCGGTCATGGCGCCGATCTTGAATGCGTCGATGCCGGTGACTTGGCCGGCGACGATGATCGGAATCCCCAAAGCGCCGAACGCCACCGGTGCGGTGTTGGCGATCAGGCACAGGCCGGCGGCGTATAGTGGGTTGAAGCCGAGTCCTACCAGCAATGCGGCGGTAATCGCGACCGGCGCGCCGAAACCGGCAGCACCTTCCAGGAACGCACCGAAGCAGAAACCGATCAGCAGCACTTGCAGGCGCTGGTCGTCAGTAATCGATAACACCGAACTGCGGATGACCTCGAATTGACCACTTTTGACCGTCAGTTTGTAGAGGAACACAGCGGCGACAATGATCCACGCAATCGGCCACAGGCCGTAGGCGAAGCCATAGCCTGCGGCGGCGAACGCCATGTCGACGGGCATCTGGAAAGCGAAGATGGCGACGGCGATGGACAACGCCAGCGTGATACTGCCGGCCACGTGCCCTTTGAGGCGGAACACCGCCAGCGCGAGAAAAAAGAACACGATGGGAATGACGGCCGCGAGTGCGGAGACGCCGAGACTGCCGAGCGGGCTGTAGAGCTGTTGCCAGGTTTGCATATGGGGTGGCCCCTAATTGTTGTTGGTCAGGCACTGTCAGCGTTCTTGGATAATTGGTAATACCAATTTACAATCGCTGTTGGCTAGGGTAAAAGCCTTGATGTCGGTGTGTCAATTTGTCGCTCTGAAACTTTTGTCGAATCAGCGGTGCAGAAGGCAACTGATCCGGTTTTGCGAAGTGGTGTCTGGTAGGTGTCGGCAAGGCGCCGATAGGCCAGAATAGAGAGCCCGGCGAGCGGTCGGGCTCGTGGAGAAATGAGTTATGGGGTTTGATCAGATACGTCAGCGCCGTTTGTCTGACGATATTGTCGAGCGACTCGAGGGGATGATCCTTGAGGGCACACTGAAGTCCGGTGAGCGGCTTCCGGCGGAGCGCGCGCTGGCCGAGCAGTTCGGCGTATCACGCCCGTCGTTGCGCGAGGCAATTCAGAAACTGGCAGCCAAAGGCTTGCTGGTCAGTCGTCAGGGCGGTGGCAACTACGTGGTGGAAAGCCTGGGCTCGACGTTCAGCGATCCATTGCTGCAATTGCTTGAAAGCAACCCTGAGGCGCAACGGGACTTGCTGGAGTTTCGGCACACTTTGGAGGCATCGTGCGCCTATTACGCGGCATTACGCGCGACCGACGTAGATCGCGAGCGGCTCACCGCCGCGTTCGAAGAGCTGCAGGATTGCTATTCGCGGCATGATGAAGTGAGTCGCGCGGAGGAGGGCGCGGCGGACGCGAAATTCCATCTGGCGATTGCCGAGGCCAGTCATAACGCCGTGTTGTTGCACACGATTCGCGGGCTGTTTGATCTGCTCAAGCGCAATGTCGTGACTAACATCGGCGGGATGTACAAGCAGCGCACGGAAACCCGCGACATGCTGATCACTCAGCACCGGGAGCTGTACCTGGCGATTATCGAGGGGCGTGCCGAGCAGGCGCGAGAGGTGTCCAGCAGGCATATCCTGTATGTGCAGGAGGTGCTGGAGGAGGTGCGTCAGGAAGTGCAGCGCGTGGCTCGGGCGGAGCGGCGCAAAGGAATGTAAACGGTTTTGAGTGCTAAAGATCGCAGCCTTCGGCAGCTCCTACATGGATTTGTTTCAACCCGATTCATCGGGCTCGCACAAAACTGTAGGAGCTGCCGCAGGCTGCGATCTTTCGCAGGCGCTGCATTTCAGGCAGAAGAAATTAATCTTCCTTGCCCTTGTTGCGCACAGCGCGTTGCAGCTCACGTCCGGCATCGCGTTCACGCTCGGTGTCACGCTTGTCGTATTCCTTCTTGCCCTTGCCCAGAGCGATCTCGCACTTGACCATGTGCTTGCTCCAGTACCAGGACAAGCAGACGCAGGCGTAACCCTTTTGCTGCACCATCGCTGCAAGCTTTTCCAGCTCGCGGCGGTTGAGCAGCAATTTACGGGTACGCACCGGGTCGGCAATGACGTGGGTGCTTGCGGTCATCAGAGGCGTGATGTGGCTACCCAGTAGCCATGCTTCGCCATCCTTGAGCAGTACGTAGCTGTCAACCAGCTGTAGCTTGCTTGCCCGCAGACTTTTTACTTCCCAGCCGGCCAGGACCAGACCAGCCTCGAACTTATGCTCGATGAAGTAATCGTGTCGCGCCTTTTTATTCTGCGCGATGGTCCCTGTTGGGTGTTTCTTCTGTTTAGCCATAGGGGCGGCATTATATGGAGTTGTTCCGCTGTCGGCTACGGTGATGCTGCGTGCTTGAGCAGGTTGAGTGAATCCCGGACAATGCGGCCTCTTTTTCTAACGCTTGGGCGTGATAAACGATGTCGACAGACAAGGTTTCTGTCCACGGCAGTTGGGCTAGCCGCTGGGTTTTCATATTCGCCGCGACCGGTTCGGCCGTGGGGCTGGGTAGTATCTGGAAGTTCCCCTACATGGTCGGGGTCTACGGCGGCGGTGCGTTTGTACTGATGTTTCTGGCGTGTATCGCACTGATCGGCATTCCGGTCATGCTGGCTGAAACCCTGATAGGCCGGCGCGCCCGGCAGAGTCCGGCCAACGCTTTGAAGGTGCTGGCGATCGAGGCGGGGCACTCGGCCAAGTGGTCGTGGGGTGCGTTTGCCGGGATGATCACGGCATTGCTGATTCTGTCTTTCTATAGTGTGGTCGGCGGTTGGTCGCTGGATTACATCATTGATATGGGGCGTGGTGATTTTCAGGGCGTCACGGCCGATCAGGTCGGTGCCTATTTCGGTAATGTCATCTCCAATCCGTGGCGTCTGACACTTTGGCACACGATTTTTATGCTGTTGTCGGCGTTTGTGATCGCCAAAGGCGTGGTTGCCGGCCTTGAACGCAGCCTGCGCATCATGATGCCGTTGCTGTTCGTGATGATTCTGGTGCTGCTGGGTTACAGCATGACCACCGGGCATTTCATGGAAGGCGTGCATTTCATGTTCGACTTCCATCCGGAAAAAGTCCTTGATGGCCTGCTGCCCGCCATGGGCCATGCGTTCTTCTCCCTCAGTGTCGGCGTTGGTTCGATCATGATCTACGGTGCCTACATGCCGAAGGATTCGTCGATTTCCGGCACGGTTGTCGGCGTGGCGCTGCTGGATACCTTCGTGTCCCTGGTCGCCGGACTGGCCCTGTTCCCGATCGTGTTCGCGGCGGGCCTGAACCCGAGCGAAGGTCCAGGGCTGATGTTTGTCAGCCTGCCTTTCGCCTTCGGTAACGTAGCCTTCGGCCAACTGATGGGCGTAGTGTTCTTCGTGCTGGTGGCCGTTGCGGCCTGGAGTTCGGCGATTTCCCTGCTCGAACCGATGGTGGCCTACCTGGTTGAACGCACCAAGGTCAGCCGCGCCTGGGTGACGTTCTGGTTGGCGTTCACTTGCTGGTTCGTCGGTTTGGGGACCGTGTTTTCCTTCAATATCTGGAAGGAAGCCAAATTTTTCGTGAACGAAGGCGGGATGTTCCACCTCTACCAATGGGGAGCGAAGAGCGGTCTGGACTTCTTTGGCGTGATCGATTTCTTCACTTCGCGGATCATGTTGCCGCTCGGTGGCCTGTGTTTCGTGCTGTTTGCCGGATGGGTGATGGGGCGTGAAGCGGTGCGTGACGAGTTGTCGATTCGTAATCCGGCACTGTTTGCCTTGTCTTTGTTCTTGATGCGCTATGTGGCGCCCATCGGCATTCTTGTAGTGTTTGCCGCCCAGCTGTGGAAGTGACGCTGACATGACGACACATATTCAACGTTCGGCCCTGCTGCCGTATCCGGCGCAAGCGCTGTATGACCTGGTGAACGACGTGGCGCGCTATCCGGAATTCCTGCCCTGGTGTTCGTCTGCCGAGGTCCTGGAGAGTTCTGCCGAGCATATGCGCGCCAGTGTCGGCGTGGCGAAGGGTGGCCTCAGCCAGCATTTCGTGACGCGCAATACGCTGGTGCCCGGCCAGTCTATCGAGATGAACCTGGAAGAAGGTCCGTTCAATCAGCTGCATGGCGTCTGGGTGTTCAAGGCGTTGGGCGAGAAGGCCTGCAAGATCAGCCTCGATCTGTCGTTTGATTATGCGGGCCCGATCGTTCGCGCGACCCTGGGGCCGCTGTTCAACCAGGCCGCCAATACCCTGGTGGATGCGTTCTGCCAGCGTGCCAAGCAAATGCATGGTTGAGGTCATGATCGACGTTGAGGTGGTGTACGCCGCCATTGATCGCCAGCTGTTGTTGGCGGTGAGCGTGCCACCGGGGCTGACCGTGCGCGAGGTTGTGCGGCGCTCCGGGGTTGGCGAGACGTTTCCCGAGCTTAATCTTGACGAGTGCCCGCTTGGGATCTTCGGCAAGGTGGTGGCCGATCCGCAAAGCCGGCTGGCCCAGGCCGGTGACCGGATCGAGATTTACCGGCCATTGCTGGCGGACCCCAAGGAGGTTCGGCGGCTGCGCGCAGCAAAAGCGGCTGAAGCCAGGGCGCGAAATCAGTAATAGCTGAACGGCAGGCAATAAAAAACCCGGTATTTCCGGGTTTTTTATTGCGTCGCGAATTATTGCGGCGAGGTATCCAGCGGCTCTGGCGTTGGAACCGGAACGGTTTCCACACCATCGACATCCTTCTGGATCTGATCCAGCAAGGAACCTGGCTTGACCGGTTTTTCCGGTTTTGGCTTCTCGGCGTTTTCAGCAGGAGCGGTCACGCTAGTGCCACTGTCCTTACCGAGAATGGCTTCGTCACGGCTTACGCCCGGCATGAAGTCACCGGACAGGCTGACAAGCTGGTCGTTTGAGTTGAAATTAACGCTGACGCGTTCCTGTTGGCGTTCACCGCCACCCGGTTGCAGGCTGTACAGATAATCCCAGCGATCGGCATGGAACGTGTCGACAAGCAGAGGGTTGCCCATGATAAACCGTACTTGCGGCCGGGTCATTCCCGGGCGTAACTGGTCTATCATGTCCTGCGTGACGACATTGCCCTGCTGGATGTCGATTTTGTAAACCCCGGGGAATGAACAACCGGCGAGTGCGAGCAGTCCCACAAAGGTGAAACTGGTTAGCAAGAGCTTGGTGTTTTGCATCGGTGGGCGACTTCCACTATCTTGGCTGGGACAACGTAAACGCCGATCATACCCGCATTAAGAGAAGCTGCGAAGCAGCATCGCGAGAAAGCTAACCATGGTTGAAAATAGCGAACTACGCAAAGCCGGCCTCAAAGTGACCCTGCCACGGGTCAAGATCCTGCAAATGCTCGACTCTACCGAGCAGCGTCACATGAGTGCCGAGGACGTCTACAAGGCGTTGATGGAAGCTGGTGAGGACGTCGGTCTGGCCACGGTCTACCGTGTTCTGACCCAGTTCGAAGCGGCTGGCCTGGTGGTCCGTCACAACTTCGACGGCGGCCACGCGGTATTCGAACTGGCCGACGGTGGCCACCACGACCATATGGTCAACGTGGAAACCGGTGAAGTCGTCGAATTCGTCAGCATCGAAATCGAAAAACTCCAGAAGGCAATTGCCGAGGAGCACGGTGTCGAGTTGGTAGATCACAACCTGGTGCTGTACGTACGCAAGAAAAAGTAAGCATGTCGCGCGAATTTCAGGTTCGCGAAACGAACGAAGGCGACCCAAGGGTCGCCTTCGTGCTTTGTGCTGCTTGTATGGGTTTGCAAACGGTTCCTGTAGGAGCTGCTGCAGGCTGCGATCAAGATCAAGATCAAAAGATCGCAGCCTGCGGCAGCTCCTACGAGGGGGCTTAAACTTTGGCGGTAACGACCATTTTTTTCGCGTGAGCCAAGGATTCCTTGGTCAGATCGATGCCGCCGAGCATGCGCGCCACTTCTTCTATGCGATCGTTCTTGCTCAGTTTGGACACGGCGGTGTGCGTTGCTTGCTCGCCACGTACCTTGTGTACGAACAAATGCTGGTGACCCTGTGCCGCCACTTGCGGCAAGTGAGTCACGGTCAGTACCTGGCCGCGTTCGCCGAGCCGGCGCAACAATTGACCGACAATTTCGGCTGTCGGGCCACCAATGCCGACGTCCACTTCGTCGAATACCAGAGTCGGTACGCGGGATGTTTGGGCGGTGATGACCTGAATCGCGAGGCTGATCCGTGACAGTTCACCACCCGACGCCACTTTCGCCAGGGCTTTGAGCGGTTGGCCGGGGTTGGCGCTGACCAGCAATTCAACCTGCTCCAGCCCGTTAGGCAGCAGTTCATCACTGCTGTTGGCGCGCAGCTCAATAGTGAAACGACCACCGGGCATGCCCAGGCGCTGGATCTCCTGTTCCACCGCGCTGGCAAGGCTGCCCGCCGCCTGATGGCGCAGATCACTCAGTTCCCGAGCCTTTTCCTGATAGTGACGGGCAAAGGATGCCAGCTCTTCACCCAGCCGCTCGATGGATTCATCGTTGGCATTGAGGGTTTCGATTTCATCCAGCAGTTTCTGCTGCATTTCCCCGACCTCGGTCGGTTGGATCCGGTGTTTGCGCGCCAGCGTGTATATGGCGTCGAGGCGCTCCTCCAGATATTGCAGGCGCGCCGGATCGGCATCGAAGTTGTCGAGGAAGCGATTGAGTTCACCGACGGCTTCCTCGACCTGGATCTGTGCGCTGGTCAGCAGGCTGCTGGCTTCGCCCAGGGCGCCGATGGAGTTGTTCACGCTCGACAGGCGATTGAGGCTGGCCGTCAGGGCGTTCAAGACATTTCCCGAATCACTTTCGCTGCATTGCTCGACCACTTGGCGGCAAATGCCCAGCAGTGTCTCGGCATTGGTCAGGTTCTTGTGCTCCTGCTCCAGCTGTTCCAGCTCGTTTTCGCCAAGGCCCAGGTTTTCCAGTTCTTCGAGCTGGTAGCTGAGCAGTTGATGGCGGGCACGCTGTTCGTCGCCGGAGTTGGAGAGGCGGTCCAGTTCGTGGCGGGTCTGGCGCCAGCGCTGGGCGGCCAGTTGAACATGGCGGGCCAGGTCGGTTGCGCCGGCATACTCGTCCAGCAGGCGGCGGTGGGTGTCGGTTTTCAGCAGGGACTGGTGTTCGTGCTGGCTGTGGATGTCGATCAGCAGTTCGCCGAGGGACTTGAGGTCGCCAAGCGGGCAGGGCGTGCCGTTGATATAGCCGCGCGAGCGTCCTTCCGAAGTGATGACCCGGCGCAGGATGCAGGGGCCGTCGATGTCCAGATCGCGCTCGGCTAGCCAGGCGTGGGCTTCGGGAATGTCGACCAGGTCGAAGGTCGCCAGAATATCGGCCTTGTCGGCCCCAGGGCGAACCACGCCGCTGTCGGCGCGATCGCCGAGGGTCAGGCCCAGTGCGTCAAGCATGATCGACTTGCCGGCGCCGGTTTCCCCTGTGATCACGCTCATCCCGCGATCGAGTTCAAGATCGAGATGTTCAACGATGGCGTAGTTGTGTACGGACAGGTGCACCAGCATAAAGGCCGCTCCCAGGCTTTAGGTCTGGTTATTTATACAGTGTTTTGTTTCGAGCTGACAATGCCCTCGCTTAGCTCGATTTGCTTGATTGATCTGAATGCTTAGCGCATCGAGGAATGAAAAATCAGCACTTTTTTGTAGGGTTAAATGCGTGAAGGCCCTTGAAGCCTGATTTTGCGGCCCCATATATCGGGGCAGAAGCGTGAGTCGAACTCGCGGACGATATTGAAAGGAGAATTCTATGGCTGACGAACAGACAGTAGATAAGCAAAACCCAGAAGCCAATCAGGCGCCCGAGGGTTCGGGTGACGACCTGGCGACCCGTGTACAAGTGCTCGAAGAGCAATTGGCCGCAGCGCAGGATCAGTCTCTGCGTGTAGCTGCCGATCTGCAGAACGTCCGCCGCCGTGCCGAACAGGACGTCGAAAAGGCGCACAAATTTGCGCTGGAGAAATTCGCCAGCGATCTGTTGCCGATCGTCGACAGCCTGGAGCGCGGCCTCGAGCTGTCGAACCCGGACGACGAAAGCATCCGTCCGATGCGTGAAGGCATCGAGCTGACGCTGAAAATGTTCCACGACACCCTCAAGCGTTATCAGCTTGAAGCCATCGATCCGCATGGCGAACCGTTCAACGCCGTTCTCCATCAGGCGATGGCCATGCAGGAAAGCGCCGACGTGGAACCGAACAGCGTTCTGAAGGTGTTTCAGAAGGGCTACCAGCTCAACGGTCGCCTGTTGCGCCCGGCCATGGTTGTGGTCAGCAAGGCGCCAGCGCCAATTTCGCCTTCGATTGACGAGAAGGCTTGAAATTAGTCGCAAGGCCCCCATTTAGAAGTCAAGCGTTTAAGTGCTACCGCAGTCAGCCACCACTGCTGCGGCATCCAAATCCAAAGTTTCGGGAGAGTTAACATGGGCAAAATTATCGGTATCGACCTGGGGACTACCAACTCCTGCGTCTCCGTGCTGGAAAACGGCAAAGCAAAAGTTATTGAAAACGCTGAAGGCGCGCGTACCACGCCGTCGATCATCGCTTACGCCAACGATGGCGAAATCCTGGTAGGTCAGTCGGCCAAGCGTCAGGCTGTGACCAACCCGCACAACACTCTGTACGCAGTAAAGCGTCTGATCGGTCGTCGTTTCGACGAAGAAGTTGTGCAAAAAGACATCCAGATGGTGCCTTACAAGATCGCCAAGGCCGACAACGGCGACGCTTGGGTTGAAGTGAACGGCCAGAAAATGGCACCGCCACAAATCTCGGCCGAAATTCTGAAGAAAATGAAGAAGACCGCCGAAGACTACCTCGGCGAGCCAGTGACCGAAGCGGTGATCACCGTTCCGGCCTACTTCAACGACAGCCAGCGTCAGGCGACCAAAGATGCCGGTCGCATTGCCGGTCTGGACGTAAAACGTATCATCAACGAACCAACCGCAGCCGCTCTGGCTTACGGTATGGACAAGGCCAAGGGCGATCACACCGTGATCGTTTATGACCTGGGTGGCGGTACTTTCGACGTCTCCGTGATCGAGATCGCTGAAGTTGACGGCGAGCACCAGTTCGAAGTGTTGGCCACCAACGGTGACACGTTCCTGGGCGGTGAAGACTTTGACATTCGTCTGATCGACTACCTCGTCGACGAATTCAAGAAAGAAAGCGGCATGAACCTCAAAGGTGACCCGCTGGCCATGCAGCGCCTGAAAGAAGCCGCTGAGAAAGCCAAGATCGAGCTGTCGTCCGCTCAGTCGACCGACGTCAACCTGCCGTACATCACTGCAGATGCGACCGGTCCTAAGCACCTGAACGTGAAGATTTCGCGTGCCAAGCTCGAAGCACTGGTTGAAGACCTGGTTCAGCGCACCATCGAACCTTGCCGCATCGCCATGAAAGACGCGGGTCTGGACGTTGGCGCGATCAACGACGTAATCCTGGTCGGTGGTCAGACGCGTATGCCGCTGGTGCAAAAGCTGGTGACCGATTTCTTCGGTAAAGAAGCGCGTAAGGACGTTAACCCGGACGAAGCTGTTGCCATGGGTGCTGCGATTCAGGGCGCTGTTCTGGCCGGTGACGTGAAAGACGTGCTGCTGCTCGACGTCAGCCCGCTGACCCTGGGTATCGAAACCATGGGTGGCGTGATGACCGCGCTGATCGAGAAAAACACCACGATTCCTACCAAGAAATCGCAAGTGTTCTCGACTGCCGATGACAACCAGGGCGCTGTGACCATTCACGTTCTGCAGGGCGAGCGTAAGCAAGCCACACAGAACAAGTCCCTGGGCAAGTTCGACCTGGCCGACATTCCACCTGCTCCACGTGGTGTGCCACAGATCGAAGTGACCTTCGACATCGACGCCAACGGCATCCTGCACGTTGGTGCGAAGGACAAGGCTACCGGCAAGACTCAGTCGATCGTGATCAAGGCCAACTCCGGTCTGTCCGACGAAGAAATTCAGCAAATGGTTCGTGATGCTGAAGTGAACGCTGAAGAAGACCGCAAGTTCGAAGAACTGGCCGGCGCTCGCAATCAGGGTGACGCACTTGTTCACTCGACTCGCAAGATGATCGCTGATGCTGGCGACAAAGTGACCGCTGAAGAAAAGGTCGCAATCGAAGCTGCCGTGGTTGCCCTGGAAGCCGCTGTCAAAGGCGACGACAAGGCTGCCATCGAAGCCAAGGTTGAAGAGCTGTCGAAAGTCTCTGCTCCGGTTGCTCAGAAGATGTACGCCGAACAGGCTCAGCCTGCTGAAGGCGCGGCACCGCACGACGAGAAAGCTGAAAAGGCTGACGATGTTGTCGATGCCGAGTTCGAAGAAGTTAAAGACCACAAGTAAGTTGTTGGTCGGCCGGTTGACTGCCTTTGGGCGGTGACTGGTAGGATGTCGCCGCGCGGGAGCTAGCTCCCGCGTTGGCGTATCTGGAATACGCGAATTTTTACAGCATGCGACAACGCTCGGATGCTGGTGGTATGGCCGAAAATGCTCCTGCTTTTCGCGCCGCAAGTACCGCATGAATCAAAGACCAGGATCGTTGAATTGACGTGAGTTGGGTCCGGGCCTGTATTGGGGCTCAGCGAGTTTGGCGATCCTCAGGAGGGGTTTGCCCGACGTCCTCAAGAGTGCAGAAGACTTATGGCAAAGCGTGACTATTACGAAGTGTTGGGTGTTGAGCGTGGCTCAAGCGATGCGGACCTGAAAAAGGCCTACCGCCGCCTGGCAATGAAGCATCACCCGGACCGTAATCCCGATGATAAAGCGTCGGAAGAGCTGTTCAAAGAGGCCAACGAGGCCTACGAAGTGCTGTCCGATTCCAGCAAGCGTGCGGCCTACGATCAGTACGGTCATGCCGGTGTCGATCCAAGCATGGGTGGCGGCGGTGCCGGTTTCGGCGGTCAGAACTTCTCTGACATCTTTGGCGATGTCTTCAGTGATTTCTTCGGTGGTGGTCGCGGCGGTTCCCGTGGCGGCGCTCAGCGTGGCAGCGATTTGCGCTACACCCTGGAGCTGAACCTGGAAGAAGCGGTGCGCGGTACGTCGGTGAATATCCGCGTTCCGACGCTGGTCAATTGCAAGCCGTGCGATGGTTCTGGCGCGAAGAAAGGCTCGTCGCCATCGACCTGCCCGACCTGTGGCGGCATCGGCCAGGATTCGCATGCAGCAAGGCTTCTTCTCGGTACAGCAGACCTGCCCGCGTTGCCATGGCCAGGGCAAGATCATTTCCGATCCGTGTGATTCCTGCCACGGTGACGGTCGTGTGGAAGAGTACAAAACCCTGTCGGTTAAAGTGCCGGCCGGCGTCGATACCGGCGACCGCATTCGTCTGTCCGGTGAAGGCGAAGCGGGCACGCAGGGCGGGCCAACGGGTGACCTGTACGTGGTCATCAACGTTCGTGAACACGATATTTTCCAGCGCGATGGCAAGCACTTGTTCTGCGAAGTGCCGATCAGCTTCGTCGATGCGGCACTTGGCGGCGAGCTGGAAATTCCGACCCTCGACGGTCGCGTCAAACTGAAAATCCCCGAAGGCACTCAGACCGGTAAGCAATTCCGTGTCCGTGGTAAAGGCGTTGCGCCAGTACGTGGTGGCGGTGCGGGCGATTTGATGTGCCGCGTAGCGGTCGAGACGCCGGTCAATCTGAATCGTCGTCAGCGTGAATTGCTGGAAGAGTTCCGCGGCTCGCTGGCGGATGACAACAGCCACTCGCCGAAAACCACCGGTTGGTTCGACGGTGTGAAGCGTTTCTTCGGCGATCTGTAAGGAGTCGGCATGCGACGTATAGCTGTGATGGGCGCCGCCGGGCGCATGGGCAAAATTCTGGTCGAGGCCGTGCAGCAGCGCGCGCCACTGACCGGTCTGACTGCTGCGATCGTTCGCCCCGGCAGCACGCTGATTGGCGTCGATGCCGGTGAGCTGGCTTCGCTGGGGCGTATCGGCGTGCCGCTGTGCGGTGACCTGGCTCGGGTGGCCGACGAGTTCGACGTACTGATCGATTTCACCCTTCCGGAAGTGATGCTGAAAAATCTGGCGTTCTGCCGCAAGGCGGGCAAGGCCATGGTCATCGGCACAACGGGTTTCAGTGTCGAAGAGAAGCAGCTGCTGGCCGAGGCGGGCAAGGACATTCCAATTGTCTTCGCTGCCAACTTCAGCGTCGGCGTTAACCTGTGCCTGAAACTGCTCGATACGGCGGCGCGGGTGCTGGGTGATGACGTCGATATCGAAATCACCGAGGCTCACCATCGGCATAAAGTCGATGCGCCGTCAGGCACTGCCGTGCGCATGGGCGAGGTGATTGCCGATGCCCTCGGCCGTGATCTGAAGAAGGTGGCGGTGTACGGTCGTGAGGGTCAGACCGGCGCTCGCGAGCGCGAGACCATCGGTTTTGCCACCGTGCGTGCCGGCGACATCGTTGGCGATCACACGGTGCTGTTCGCCGCCGACGGTGAGCGCGTCGAGATCACCCACAAGGCCTCCAGCCGCATGACCTTCGCCAAGGGTGCGGTGCGTGCCGCATTGTGGCTGGACGGGCGTGAGCCGGGCCTTTACGACATGCAGGACGTGCTCGACCTGCGTTAAACTGTCGCTTGATCCGGCGCAAACGCCCTGTTTGCGCTGGTTTCTCTCCGCTGAGCGACGTCCTGTCGCATTCTCCGGCCTTTTAGGCTCATTAGCGGTGGACCAAAAAAGCCTTTTTCTGTAAGCTACAGCTTTAGTGTGTCCACTAAAAGCGCGCAGAATAATTCAGTGAAGAAGCGGGGTGACGTGTCCATACGTCACTCCGCTTTTTTACAACCTGCGATCGCCCTTTCATGCGTTATTTACGGGAGGTCTTCTTGACTAAGCCAGCCATACTTGCCCTTGCTGATGGCAGCATTTTTCGCGGCGAAGCCATTGGTGCCGACGGTCAAACCGTTGGTGAGGTGGTGTTCAACACCGCAATGACCGGCTATCAGGAAATCCTTACCGATCCTTCCTACGCCCAACAGATCGTTACCCTGACTTACCCGCACATCGGCAACACCGGTACCACGCCGGAAGACGCCGAGTCCAACCGCGTATGGTCCGCTGGCCTGGTTATTCGTGACCTGCCGCTGGTAGCGAGCAACTGGCGTAACACGATGTCCCTGTCCGATTACCTGAAAGCCAACAACGTTGTGGCCATCGCCGGTATCGACACCCGTCGCCTGACCCGAATCCTGCGTGAAAAAGGCGCACAGAACGGCTGCATCATGGCCGGCGACAACATTTCCGAAGAAGCCGCGATTGCCGCTGCGCAAGGCTTCCCTGGCCTGAAGGGCATGGATCTGGCGAAAGTCGTCAGCACCAAGGCTCAATACGAATGGCGCTCGACTGTCTGGGATCTGAAGACTGACAGCCACGCAACCATCGATGCTTCCGAGCTGCCGTACCACGTGGTTGCCTACGACTACGGCGTCAAGGTCAATATCCTGCGCATGCTGGTTGAGCGCGGCTGCCGCGTTACCGTGGTGCCGGCGCAAACCCCGGCTGCCGACGTACTGGCACTGAAGCCGGACGGTGTGTTCCTGTCCAACGGCCCTGGTGATCCGGAGCCATGCGACTACGCGATCAAGGCGATCAAGGAAGTTCTGGAAACCGACATCCCGGTATTCGGCATCTGCCTCGGTCACCAGCTGTTGGCACTGGCCTCCGGCGCCAAGACCCTGAAAATGGGCCACGGTCACCACGGTGCCAACCACCCGGTACAGGATCTGGACACTGGCGTCGTGATGATCACCAGCCAGAACCACGGTTTTGCGGTAGACGAAGAAACCCTGCCTGCCAACGTTCGTGCGATCCACAAATCGCTGTTCGACGGCACCCTGCAAGGCATCGAGCGTACCGACAAGAGCGCGTTCAGCTTCCAGGGTCACCCTGAAGCGAGCCCGGGCCCGAACGATGTTGCGCCACTGTTCGACCGCTTCATCAACGAGATGGCCAAGCAACGCTAAGCGTTCGCCTTGAGACTGTAGAGAGAAGCCCCTCGAGGGTGGCCCCGGCACCGGCGGCCCCTTCGAGGCTTCAGAAATCGATCAAGACGGCTTGCCGACTGACCTGCGGATTTGAGTGACAAACCCATGCCAAAACGTACAGACATTAAAAGCATCCTGATTCTCGGCGCTGGCCCGATCGTTATCGGCCAGGCCTGCGAATTCGACTACTCCGGCGCCCAGGCATGTAAAGCCCTGCGCGAAGAGGGTTACCGCGTCATCCTGGTGAACTCCAACCCGGCCACCATCATGACCGACCCGTCCATGGCCGACGCAACTTACATCGAGCCGATCAAATGGCAGACCGTTGCCAAGATCATCGAGAAAGAGCGTCCAGATGCGCTGCTGCCAACCATGGGTGGCCAGACTGCTCTGAACTGCGCCCTGGACCTGGAGCGCGAAGGCGTTCTGGAGAAGTTCGGCGTAGAAATGATCGGCGCCAACGCCGACACCATCGACAAGGCTGAAGACCGTTCGCGTTTCGACAAGGCGATGAAATCCATCGGCCTGGCGTGCCCGCGTTCCGGTATCGCCCACAGCATGGAAGAAGCCAACGCCGTCCTCGAGACCCTTGGCTTCCCTTGCATCATCCGTCCGTCCTTCACCATGGGCGGCACTGGTGGCGGTATCGCCTACAACCGTGAAGAGTTCGAAGAAATCTGCGCCCGCGGTCTCGACCTGTCGCCGACCAAAGAGCTGCTGATCGACGAATCGCTGATTGGCTGGAAAGAATATGAAATGGAAGTTGTCCGCGACAAAAAGGACAACTGCATCATCGTCTGCTCGATCGAGAACTTCGATCCGATGGGCGTGCACACCGGTGACTCGATCACTGTTGCCCCGGCTCAGACCCTGACTGACAAGGAATACCAGATCCTGCGTAACGCCTCCCTGGCGGTACTGCGCGAGATCGGCGTGGAGACTGGCGGTTCCAACGTTCAGTTCGGTATCTGCCCGGACACTGGCCGTATGGTCGTGATCGAAATGAACCCGCGTGTATCGCGTTCCTCGGCGCTGGCTTCGAAAGCCACCGGTTTCCCGATCGCCAAAGTCGCCGCCAAACTGGCAGTGGGCTACACCCTCGACGAACTGTCGAACGACATCACCGGCGGCAAGACCCCGGCGTCCTTCGAGCCGTCCATCGACTACGTCGTGACCAAGCTGCCACGTTTCGCCTTCGAGAAATTCGCCAAGGCTGACGCGCGTCTGACCACGCAAATGAAATCCGTCGGTGAAGTCATGGCCATCGGCCGTACCTTCCAGGAATCCCTGCAGAAAGCTCTGCGCGGTCTGGAAGTAGGCGTTTGCGGTCTGGACGAGAAAGTAGACCTGAGCAACCCGGAAAGCATGAGCGTCCTCAAGCGCGAACTGACCGTGCCGGGTGCCGAGCGTATCTGGTACGTGGCTGATGCCTTCCGCGCCGGCCTGTCGGTCGAAGACATCTTCGGCATGAACATGATCGATCGTTGGTTCCTGGTGCAGATCGAAGATCTGATCAAGGACGAAGAGAAGGTCAAGACCCTGGGTCTGACCAGCATCGATCGCGACCTGATGTTCAAGCTCAAGCGCAAAGGCTTCTCCGATCAGCGTCTGGCCAAGCTGCTGGGTGTGACCGAGAAGAGCCTGCGTACGCATCGTCACAAGCTGGAAATTTTCCCGGTCTACAAGCGCGTTGACACCTGCGCGGCCGAGTTCGCCACTGATACCGCTTATCTGTACTCGACGTACGAAGAAGAGTGCGAAGCGGCTCCATCGGGTCGCGACAAGATCATGATCCTCGGCGGCGGTCCAAACCGTATCGGCCAGGGCATCGAGTTCGACTACTGCTGCGTACACGCGGCACTGGCGCTGCGCGAAGACGGTTACGAGACCATCATGGTCAACTGCAACCCGGAAACCGTGTCCACCGACTACGACACTTCCGATCGTCTGTACTTCGAACCAGTAACCCTGGAAGACGTGCTGGAAATCGTTCGCGTCGAGAAGCCGAAAGGCGTAATCGTCCAGTACGGCGGCCAAACCCCGCTGAAACTGGCTCGTGCTCTGGAAGCCGCTGGCGTGCCGATCATCGGTACCAGCCCTGACGCCATCGACCGTGCCGAAGACCGTGAGCGTTTCCAGCAAATGGTTCAGCGCCTGAACCTGCGTCAGCCGCCAAACGCGACCGTGCGCAGCGAAGACGAAGCCATTCGCGCTGCCAGCAAGATCGGTTACCCGCTGGTGGTGCGTCCGTCCTACGTACTGGGCGGTCGTGCGATGGAAATCGTTTACGAAGAAGAAGAGCTCAAGCGCTACCTGCGTGAAGCGGTTCAAGTGTCCAACGACAGCCCGGTGCTGCTGGATCACTTCCTCAACTGCGCCATCGAAATGGACGTGGATGCGGTCTGCGACGGCAAAGACGTGGTGATCGGCGCGATCATGCAGCACATCGAACAGGCTGGCGTTCACTCCGGTGACTCCGCGTGCTCGCTGCCGCCGTACTCGCTGCCGGCACACATCCAGGACGAAATGCGTGAGCAGGTCAAGAAAATGGCC
>NZ_JAEKEG010000070.1 GCF_016651255.1 Pseudomonas sp. TH10 | reverse complement strand
GTGAACGCTGCGCCCTGGTTTTCCAGGACTGGACCGTTGCCGGTGATGGTGATGCCGACGGCATCGCCTTGACCGGTAGGTTCGTCAGTCACGGTGGTTTGCACCGCGTTATCGACCCAGAGTCAGTTTCTCGTAGGTACCTGCACCTTCGACTGTTTCCAGCTTGTTAACGATAGTTGGTTGACCGCCGACGCCGATGTCATCAGCAGCTGTAATGGTCGCCTGGCCAGTCACGCTGTTGGCTGGAACAGTAATGGTGGTGCCATCGGTGAGCTTGAAGGTCAGCTCAGGATGGTTGGTCAACGGCAGACCGGTGCTGGTGGTCAGGGTCACGGTGTAGGTGACTTTGCCGCCTTCAGCCACAGTGGTTTTGTCTGCGGTTAGGGTCGCAAACACTTCGCTGGTGGTGTCGCCGATGGTGACCGAAGCTGGACCACCGATGGTTGGGTTTTCCAGCGGTGCGCCATTCGACGTGGCACCGGTAATGCTGAGTTGCGCGGTGCCGCCGTCTTTGTAGACGTCGTCGCCTTGCGGATCGAGGGTGTGGACCTTCTCGGTTTCACCAACAGCAAATACTACGGTTTTACCGTTGCTCAAGGTCACAGTGACCGGTTGCAGCTGAGCTTTGTCGAGCTTGATGGTGAAGGCGGCGCCCTGGTTTTCCAGGACCGGGCCGTTGCCAGTGATGCTGATGTTAACCGCATCGCCTTGACCGGTAGGTTCGTCAGTAACGGTGGTTTCCAGCGAGTTCTGACCCAGAGTCAGTTTCTCGTAGGTACCTGCACCTTCGACTGTTTCCAGCTTGTTAACGATAGTTGGTTGACCGCCGACGCCGATGTCATCAGCAGCTGTAATGGTCGCCTGGCCAGTCACGCTGTTGGCTGGAACAGTAATGGTGGTGCCATCGGTGAGCTTGAAGGTCAGCTCAGGATGGTTGGTCAACGGCAGACCGGTGCTGGTGGTCAGGGTCACGGTGTAAGTGACCGAACCGCCTTCCGCCACAGTGGTTTTATCTGCGGTCAGGGTCGCAATAACTTCACTGATAGTGTCAGTGATAACGACCGATGCCGGGTTACCCAGCACCACATTTTCCAGCGCAGTACCGTTGGAGGTTGCACCGGCAACACCCAGGTTTACGGTGTCGCCATCTTTGTAGACGTCATCACCTTGCGGTGCGAGGGTATGGACTTTCTCGGTTTCGCCGGCAGCAAAAACTACGGTCTGGCCGTTGCTCAGCGTCACGGTGACTGGTTGCAGCTGAGCCTTGTCGAGCTTGATGGTGAAGCTGGCATCCTGGTTTTCCAGGACCGGGCCGTTGCCAGTGATGCTGATGTTAACCGCATCGCCTTGACCGGTAGGCTCATCGGTCACGGTGGTTTGCACCGCGTTATCGCCCAGAGTCAGTTTCTCGTAGGTACCTGCACCTTCGACTGTTTCCAGCTTGTTAACGATGGTTGGTTGACCGCCCACTGCAATGTCATCAGCAGCTGTAATGGTCGCCTGGCCAGTCACGCTGTTGGCTGGAACAGTAATGGTGGTGCCATCGGTGAGCTTGAATGTCAGCTCAGGATGGTTGGTCAACGGCAGACCGGTGCTGGTGGTCAGGGTCACGGTGTAAGTGACCGAACCGCCTTCCGCCACAGTGGTTTTATCTGCGGTCAGGGTCGCAATAACTTCACTGATAGTGTCAGTGATAACGACCGATGCCGGGTTACCCAGCACCACATTTTCCAGCGCAGTACCGTTGGAGGTTGCACCGGCAACACCCAGGTTTACGGTGTCGCCATCTTTGTAGACGTCATCACCTTGCGGTGCGAGGGTATGGACTTTCTCGGTTTCGCCGGCAGCAAAAACTACGGTCTGGCCGTTGCTCAGCGTCACGGTGACTGGTTGCAGCTGAGCCTTGTCGAGCTTGATGGTGAAGCTGGCATCCTGGTTTTCCAGGACCGGGCCGTTGCCAGTGATGCTGATGTTAACCGCATCGCCTTGACCGGTAGGTTCGTCAGTAACGGTGGTTTCCAGCGAGTTCTGACCCAGGGTCAGTTGCTCGAAGTTGTCTGCGCCAGTCACCGATTCCAGTTTGTTGACGATGGTCGGCTGACCGCCGACCAGGATGTCGTCCGCAGCAACAATGGTCGCGCTGCCGACATTACCGTTGGCTGGGACTTTGATCTGGGTGCCGTCAGTCAGGGTGAAGGTCAGTTCACCGTGGTTGTTGATCGGCAGGCCTGCTGCGTTGGTCAGGGTCACGGTGTAAGTAACCGAACCGCCTTCCGCCACAGTGGTTTTATCTGCGGTCAGGGTCGCAATTACTTCACTGGTGGTATCGCCAACAACAACTTGAGCCTCGGTGCCGATGACCAGGTTCTCGAAGGTCTTACCTTCTACCACTGCACCAGTAATACCCAGCTTGATGGTCTCGCCATCTTTGTAAACGTCATCGCCCTGAGCGGGCAGGGTGTAGGTGGCTTCAGTTGCACCAGCCGCGATAGTCACGGTCTGACCATTGCTCAGGGTCACGGTCAGGTCTTGATCCAGCTTCTGATCAACCTTGATGGTGAAGGTCGGTGCGGCGTTTTCCAGCACATCGCCGGCACTTTCGATTGTCACAGTGACGGTATCGATGCGGTCGGTAATAGTGGTAACAGCCGGCGTAGTGCTCGGCACCAGGTTTTCGAAGTTGCCGCCAGTAGCACCAGTGATCGTGGTGCTGACCGTGCTGCCGTTGACATAAACGTCATTAGTCGCAGTTTCGACCACGACAGAGCCGGTAGTCTGCCCAGCGCCAATGGTAATGACCGAGCCATTGCTCAAGGTCACTGTCACCGGAGTGCCGGCAGGGTTGGTTAAGGTGGCGGTGTAGGTAATTGCGCCGCCTTCAACAACAGTCGAACCAGCGGTCAGGGTGACAGCGGTGGCATCGATCGAGTCGGTAATAGTGGTAACAGCCGGTGTAGTGCTCGGCACCAGGTTTTCGAAGTTACCGCCAGTCGCGCCAGTGATCGTAGTGCTGATCGTACTGCCGTTGACATAAACGTCATTAGCCGCAGTTTCGACCACGACAGAGCCGGTAGTCTGACCCGCACCAATGGTGATGACCGAGCCATTGCTCAAAGTCACGGTAACCGGAGTACCAGCAGGGTTGGTCAAGGTGGCGGTGTAGGTGATCGCGCCGCCTTCAACAACAGTCGAGCCAGCGGTCAGGGTGACAGCGGTAGCATCGATCGAGTCGGTGATGGTAGTAACAGCTGGCGTAGTGCTCGGCACCAGGTTTTCGAAGTTACCGCCAGTAGCGCCAGTGATCGTAGTGCTGACCGTGCTGCCGTTGACATAAACGTCATTAGCCGCAGTTTCGACCACGACAGAGCCGGTAGTCTGCCCAGCGCCAATTGTAATGACCGAGCCATTGCTCAAAGTCACGGTAACCGGAGTACCAGCAGGGTTGGTCAAGGTGGCGGTGTAGGTGATCGCGCCGCCTTCAACAACAGTCGAACCAGCGGTCAGGGTGACAGCGGTAGCATCGATCGAGTCGGTGATGGTAGTAACAGCTGGCGTAGTGCTCGGCACCAGGTTTTCGAAGTTACCGCCAGTAGCGCCAGTGATCGTAGTGCTGACCGTGCTGCCGTTGACATAAACGTCATTAGCCGCAGTTTCGACCACGACAGAGCCGGTAGTCTGCCCAGCGCCAATTGTAATGACCGAGCCATTGCTCAAAGTCACGGTAACCGGAGTACCAGCAGGGTTGGTCAAGGTGGCGGTGTAGGTGATCGCGCCGCCTTCAACAACAGTCGAGCCAGCGGTCAGGGTGACAGCGGTAGCATCGATCGAGTCGGTGATGGTAGTAACAGCTGGCGTAGTGCTCGGCACCAGGTTTTCGAAGTTACCGCCAGTAGCGCCAGTGATCGTAGTGCTGACCGTGCTGCCGTTGACATAAACGTCATTAGCCGCAGTTTCGACCACGACAGAGCCGGTAGTCTGACCAGCGCCAATGGTAATGACCGAGCCATTGCTCAAAGTCACGGTAACCGGAGTACCAGCAGGGTTGGTCAATGTGGCGGTGTAGGTGATCGCGCCGCCTTCAACAACAGTCGAGCCAGCGGTCAGGGTGACAGCGGTAGCATCGATCGAGTCGGTGATGGTAGTAACAGCTGGCGTAGTGCTCGGCACCAGGTTTTCGAAGTTACCGCCAGTCGCGCCAGTGATCGTAGTGCTGACCGTACTGCCATTGACATATACGTCATTAGCCGCAGTTTCGACCACGACAGAGGCGGTAGTCTGCCCAGCGCCAATGGTAATGACCGAGCCATTGCTCAAGGTCACTGTCACCGGAGTGCCAGCAGGGTTGGTTAAGGTGGCGGTGTAGGTGATTGCGCCGCCTTCAACAACAGTCGAGCCAGCAGTCAGGGTGACAGCGGTGGCATCGATCGAGTCGGTAATAGTGGTAACAGCCGGTGTAGTGCTCGGCACCAGGTTTTCGAAGTTACCGCCAGTCGCGCCAGTGATCGTAGTGCTGACCGTACTGCCGTTGACATAAACGTCATTGGCCGGAGTCTGGACCACGACGGAGCCGGTAGTCTGACCTGCACCAATGGTAATGACCGAGCCATTGCTCAAGGTCACAGTCACCGGAGTGCCGGCAGGGTTGGTCAAAGTCGCGGTGTAAGTAATCGCGCCGCCTTCAACAACAGTCGAGCCAGCGGTCAGGGTGACAGCGGTAGCATCGATCGAGTCGGTGATGGTAGTAACAGCCGGTGTAGTGCTCGGCACCAGGTTTTCGAAGTTACCGCCAGTAGCGCCAGTGATCGTAGTGCTGACCGTACTGCCATTGACATAAACGTCATTAGCCGCAGTTTCGACCACGACGGAGCCGGTAGTCTGACCCGCACCAATGGTGATGACCGAGCCATTGCTCAAGGTCACTGTCACCGGAGTGCCGGCAGGGTTGGTCAAAGTCGCGGTGTAAGTAATCGCGCCGCCTTCAACAACAGTCGAGCCAGCGGTCAGGGTGACAGCGGTAGCATCGATCGAGTCGGTGATGGTAGTAACAGCCGGTGTAGTGCTCGGCACCAGGTTTTCGAAGTTACCGCCAGTAGCGCCAGTGATCGTAGTGCTGACCGTACTGCCGTTGACATAAACGTCATTGGCCGGAGTCTGGACCACGACGGTGCCGGTGGTCTGACCTGCACCAATGGTAATGACCGAACCATTGCTCAAGGTTACGGTGACAGGCGTCTGCGCCGGGTTGGTCAAGGTCGCGGTGTAAGTGATCGGGCCACCTTCAACAACGGTCGACCCCGCAGTCAGCGTGACGTTGGTGGTATCCACGGTGTCAGTGACTTGGGTAACGGCCGGAGTGGTCGGAGGCGCCACTGTGATCCCGCCGCCTGTAGTGCCGGTGACGGTTACTTCGATCTGGCTCGGGTCGTTATAAACAGTGTCATTCGGCGCGAGAGGTACATTGACGGTGCCGGTGGTCTGGCCCGCGGCAACTACGATGACCGCGCCATTGGACAGGGTGATGGTCAGGTCACTCAGAGGCGCCTGGCTCAAGTTCGCGGTGTAGACCAGTACGCCGCCGGCCTCGGTGATAGTCGGGGTTGCGCTCAGGCTCAGCGTCGAGGTGAGAGGCGCGTCGGCAACGGCGTTGTTGTTGGTGTTCTGGGTATCAACGGTTTCCAGCGTGGTCAGCGGCACCGCGCCAAAACCTGCAGTTGGAAAACCAACGGTCGGGTCAACCCGGCCGGCGGTTGCATCAAGCATCACGAAGCTGTGGCCGCCGCCCGCGGCGCCACCATTACTCGCGGCCGTAGGGCCTGCGGCAGTGGCTTCCAGATCTTTAGTCGGGTCGACACCGGCGGCAATGGCTTGCTGCAGTTCTTCAACCGATGGCGCGGCTTGCGCGGTGGCCTCGGCCAGGTCAGTGCTGGAGTCGGGCGCGTTGGCGCTCCATTGGGTTTCGCGACCCAGGTCGAGGGTGCGGCCATCAGCCAGTTCAAGCGACACGGCGCCGGAGAGGCCGGTGTCGATCTGGTCGCCGACAAACAGGCGATCGCCTTCAACGAGTACGCGGCGCACGCCCTCTGGGGACACCACGAATACCTGACCGACAATGCTTTTGACGATGGCAACAACACTGCTCATTGAAGACTCTCCGGGTGTCACGTTCAGTTGACTTCCATGGACCTGATGGCATGGGTGCCGATTCAGTCTGGACGTACTTTAAAAATTTTCGAATCAATTTTGACGCGGTTAATCGTCAATAATTTGGCTATATTCTTTCGCTATTAACTTTATGCCAAACTATTGACCTTCTGGGTGCCATCCTAAACAATCGCCCCACTAATGTCACATTGATATTTCCGCGGCGACCTGTCCTTCAGCGTGTGATCCAGTTCCTGTTTTGAACTTTCCGACATACGGTATAGGGTCTGCTCAGGATCCCCTGTGACTGCACGTTTTGCAGTGATTCAGGACAACAAATTATCAAGTATCCAGACTGCCCATTGACGAACAATCCAGTCCGACCATTTCTGTTGATTGCTCGTTTTGCCTCATTTTCCCTGGACTGGGTCTTGGGGGTATTCGCAGGAATTGAATCGCGCCGCATGACGTTCAGGGATGTCGCAAGTTGCTGTTGCCGGATTTGCGGCGTACTTCTCAGCAACGCGTCAACAATCCGAGCTCTGCGTGGATCAGAAACATTCAGTTATTTACTCAGTACCGAATCAAGGCGACCATGGGCGAGTTGCTCAGAAGCCAGGGAGTGGTCGCACCGTTGGCATCCGTTGTGCAGAACAGCGTGAAGCCAAGGTCCAACTGCCCGGTACGGATTGAGCAGAACCTTAATCGTTCAATTGTTAGCCAAGAGTGTCGAGCGTGGAATCAGAAGTCAGTCGAGTTCATCTCAGTCATGATCCACGCGCGTTGCACGACGATCCATTACTGGATGGTCTGCTCGCCCTTTGCATGCTGCACCAGAAGCCCGCCAGCGCGGCGATGTTGACCACAGGCCTGCCATTGCCCAAGCAGCGACTGAGTGTTGAGTTGCTGCCGCGCGCTGCGGCCCGTGCTGGCCTGCAAGGGCGAGTGCTGGTGCGCAAGCTGGAGCAGATACCAGAGATCGCAATGCCCGCGCTGCTGCTGCTCAAGGACGGTCGAAGCGCCGTCCTTCTCGGCTGGCATGGCGAAGACCAGGCTCGCCTGCTGTTGAGCGAAAGCGACGGCGGCGAGAGTCTCGTCGCTCGAGAATTGCTGGCCGACGACTACATAGGCAAAGTGTTCTTCGCCCAACCCCAACATAAATTCGACGTCAATCACGGCACGCTCATTCCCCGCGCGCGGTCGTGGTTTCGCGACACCCTCAAGCGTTCCCGCTGGCTGTATGCCGATGCGATCGCGGCGAGTTTCCTGATCAACATCATCGCCATGGCCGCGCCGCTGTTCGTGATGAACGTCTATGACCGCGTGGTACCGAACCAGGCCGAAGCAACCCTGTGGGTACTCGCCCTGGGCATCACTGGCGCGTACATTTTCGACCTGATCCTCAAGAGCCTGCGCAGCCTGTGCCTGGATCTTGCCGGTAAGAAAACCGACCTGATCATCTCCGCGACGCTGTTCGAGCGCATCGTCGGCATGGCGATGAAATACCGCCCGGCGCGGGTCGGCAGCTTTGCGCAGAACATCCACGAGTTTCAGAGCCTGCGCGACTTCCTCGCGTCGCTGACCCTGACCAGCCTGATCGACCTGCCGTTCACCATCCTGATTTTCATCGTCATCGCCATTCTCGGCGGGCATCTGGTGTGGATTCCGGTGCTGGCCTTCCCGATTGCCTTGCTGATCGGCTACGCCTTGCAGAAGCCACTGGTCGCGACCATGGAACGCACCATGGCCCTCGGCGCCGAGCGCCAGTCGAGCCTGATCGAAACCCTCGCCGGCCTCGACGCGGTCAAGGTCAACAACGCCGAGAGCGAACGCCAATATCAGTGGGAACAGACCATCGGCACCCTCAGCCGCCTCGAACTGCGGGTGAAAATGCTCTCCGGCCTGGCGATGAATATCACCTTGCTGATTCAGCAATTGGCCGGGGTGATCATGATCGTCTTCGGCGTGTACCAGATCATCGATGGTCACTTGAGCATGGGCGGTCTGATTGCCTGCTACATGCTCAGCGGCCGCGCGCTCAGTCCGTTGGCATCGCTGTCGGGTCTGCTGACCCGTTATCAGCAGGCGCGGGTGACCATGACCTCGGTCGACCAGATGATGGAGCTGCCGCAGGAGCGCAACTTCGAAGAGCGCCCGCTGAGCCGCAAGGTTCTGCAAGGCGCCATCGAGTGCCGCCAGCTCAATTTCACCTACCCGGAACAACAGAACCCGGCGCTGAAGAACATCAACCTGGTGATTCGTCCCGGCGAGAAAATCGGCATCATCGGCCGCAGCGGTTCGGGCAAGAGTTCGCTGGCAAAACTGCTGGTCGGCCTGTATCAACCGGATGACGGCGCGTTGCTGGTGGACGGGGTGGATATCCGCCAGATCGACGTCAGCGAACTGCGCTACAACATCGGCTACGTGCCGCAGGACATCCAGCTGCTGTCCGGCACGCTGCGCGACAACCTGGTCTCCGGCGCACGTTACGTGGAAGACGAAATGGTCCTGCAAGCCGCCGAACTGGCTGGCGTCCATGAATTCGCCCGCCTGCACCCGCAGGGGTATGAGTTGCAGGTGGGTGAGCGGGGGCAAAACCTGTCTGGCGGTCAGCGGCAGAACGTGGCCCTGGCCCGGGCCCTGCTGCTCAACCCGCCGATACTGCTGCTCGATGAGCCGACCAGCGCCATGGATAACACCGGTGAAGAACGCCTCAAGCAACGCCTCGCAGCGGTGATTGAAAACAAGACCGTGGTGCTGGTGACGCACCGTGCCTCGCTGTTGTCGCTGGTCGATCGCCTGATCGTCATCGACCGTGGGCAGATACTCGCCGATGGGCCGAAAGCCGTGGTGATGGAAGCGTTGAAAAAGGGGCAAATCAGTGTTGCTTAAGTCGGGTTTCAAGGATTCGATCCGTCGCTACTTCAAGGGCACTGCCTCGCTGCAGGGCCAGCCATTGCCGGAGGTCAACAAGGCACTGATCGAGGACGCCCCGCGCGTCGTGCGCCTGACCATCTGGGCGATCATCGGCTTCTTCGTATTCCTGATGCTGTGGGCCAACTTCGCCGTGATCGATGAAGTGACCAAGGGCGACGGCAAGGCGATTCCGTCGTCGAAGATTCAGAAGATCCAGAACCTTGAGGGCGGCATCGTCTCTGAGCTGTTCGTCAAGGAAGGCCAGATTGTTGAAGCCGGCGCGCCGCTGATTCGTCTCGACGACACGCGTTTTGCCTCCAACGTTGGTGAAACCGAAGCTGATCGGCTGTCGATGTTGCTGCGCGTCGAGCGTCTGAGCGCCGAGGTCGACGACCGTCCGCTGAATTTCCCCGAGGACGTGCTCAAAGCCGTGCCGGGTCAGGCGAAAAGCGAAGAATCGCTGTACATCAGCCGCCGTCAGCAACTGCACGACGAGATCGGTGGCTTGCAGGAGCAGTTGATTCAGCGTCAGCAAGAGCTGCGCGAATTCGGCTCCAAGCAAGCGCAGTATCGTCAGCAACTCGGCTTGCAGCGTCAGGAAATCAACATGTCCGAGCCGCTGGTGGCGCAGGGAGCGGTGTCCCCGGTTGAAGTGCTGCGACTTAAGCGTGCCGAAGTGGAAACCCGTGGGCAGCTCGACGCCACCACGCTGGCAATCCCGCGTGCCGAGTCGGCGATCAAGGAAGTGCAGCGCAAAATTGATGAAACCCGCGGCAAATTTCGCAGCGAAGCGCTGACCCAGCTTAACGAAGCGCGCACCGACCTGAACAAGGCCAGTGCGACCGGCAAGGCCCTGGAAGATCGCGTCAGCCGTACGTTGGTCACCTCGCCAGTGCGCGGCATCGTCAACAAGTTGCTGGTCAACACCATCGGCGGCGTGATCCAGCCGGGTAGCGACATGGTCGAGATCGTCCCGCTGGACGACACCCTCCTTGTCGAAGCGAAGATCCGTCCACAGGACATTGCCTTCCTGCATCCGGGGCAGGAAGCGATAGTGAAATTCACCGCGTATGACTACACCATTTATGGCGGGCTGAAGGCCCAGCTGGAGCAGATCGGCGCTGACACCATCACCGACGAAGACAAGAAAACCACCTACTACGTGATCAAGGTGCGCACTGAGCGCAGCCACTTGGGTACTGATGACAAGCCGTTACTGATCATCCCGGGAATGGTTGCGTCGGTGGACATCATCACTGGCAAGAAGTCGGTGCTGAGCTACCTGCTCAAGCCGATCATCCGCGCACGGGCCGAGGCGTTGCACGAACGCTAGATTTTCAGCGCTGCTGCCGGCCTCATCGCGAGCAAGCTCGGCTCCTACAGGTTATGTGTCGAACGCAAAATTGCGTTCAACCCAGCCCTGTAGGAGCCGAGCTTGCTCGCGAAGGCGTCCGCCCCATTCGCCACATCCTGCCCATAAGTGACAAAAACCGTCACTCACCATCCAGTCCATTCCTCACCATTCGCCATATCGTTATTCGCTAACGGTATTTAATTTCCAATTCTTATAGCTATAAAGTCACTCCCCTGCGTACCTGCCGACCAATCGGCGCGCCGCACGACCTGAACCAACACGCAATCCAGCGTGAGTTTCTGATCGACGCGCGCGCCCATGAGCGCGCCGTGCGTGGGAGATTGAAAGATGTCCGCAGCTACTGCTTCCCCAAGCGCCGCGAGCGCCGCGCCGCAAGCCTTCGAGATTCGCCCGTTCAGCGGTGCTGTCGGTGCCGAAATCATCGGCCTTGACCTGTCCCGCCCGATCAATGATCAGGATTTCGCCCGCATTCACCGAGCGCATCTGGATCACCATGTCGTGGTGTTCCGTGACCAACGCATCACCCCGCAACAGCAGATCGACTTTAGCCGCCGCTTCGGCGTGTTGCAGATCCATGTGCTCAAGCAGTTCTTGCTGGCCAATCACCCGGAAATCCTCATCGTTTCCAATATCGTCGAAAACGGCCAGAACATCGGCCTCGGCGATGCCGGCAAATTCTGGCACTCCGACCTCTCTTATAAAGAGCTGCCAAGTCTCGGCTCGATGCTGCACGCGCAGGAACTGCCATCCGAAGGTGGCGACACCTTGTTCGCTGACATGCACAAAGCCTGGGACAACCTGCCCGAAGCGCTGCGCAAAGCGGTCGAAGGGCGCTCTGCCGCGCATTCGTACACGGCGCGCTACAGCGAAACCAAATTCGAAGGCAACTGGCGTCCGACCCTGACGCCGGAGCAGTTGGCGCAGGTCGCCGAAGTGGTGCACCCGATCGTGCGTACCCACCCGGAAAACGGCCGCAAGGCGCTGTTCGTCAGTGAAGGTTTCACCACGCGCATCGTCGGCCTGCCAGAGGACGAGAGCCAACAACTGCTCGCCGAGCTCTACGCCCACAGCGTCCTGCCGCAAAACATCTACCGCCATCAGTGGCAGCCCCACGACATGGTGTTCTGGGACAACCGCTCGCTGATCCACCTCGCCGCCGGATGCCCAAGTCATCTGCGCCGCAAGCTGTTTCGCACGACCATTCAGGGCGACGCGCCTTTCTGATTCGCCGGAGATTCGATCATGTCCAAACGTCTTCCATTTGCACCGCTGGCCGCCGCCATCGGTCTCGGTTTCAGCCTGATCGCCGGCAGCCTGGTGGCGCCGACCGCAGCCCACGCCGAGGGTGAAATCCGCATCGCCGAACAGTTCGGCATTGTCTATTTATTGCTCAACGTGGTGCGCGATCAGGGCCTGATCGAGAAGTACGGCAAGCAGGAAGGCCTTGATATCAAGGTCGACTGGACGCAGCTGTCCGGTGGCGCCGCGGTCAACGATGCGCTGCTCTCCGGCTCCATCGACATTGCCGGCGCTGGCGTCGGGCCGTTGCTGACTATCTGGGATCGCACCCATGGCAAGCAGAACGTCAAAGCCGTGGCCTCGCTGGGCAACTTTCCTTACTACCTGGTGAGCAACAATCCCAAGGTCAAAACCATTGCTGACTTCACCGAGAAGGATCGTATTGCGGTGCCGGCGGTGGGCGTCTCCGTGCAGTCGCGTTTCCTGCAATACGCAGCGGCCAGGCAGTGGGGCGACAAGGAATTCAATCGCCTCGACAAGTACACCATCGCCGTTCCGCACCCGGACGCCACTGCGGCGCTGATCGCCGGTGGCACCGAGTTG
Source organism: Pseudomonas sp. TH10 (assembly GCF_016651255.1). Classification (GTDB taxonomy): domain Bacteria; phylum Pseudomonadota; class Gammaproteobacteria; order Pseudomonadales; family Pseudomonadaceae; genus Aquipseudomonas. Next base: position 16,936 of record NZ_JAEKEG010000070.1, on the reverse strand, counting down.
ACCGGGCATTTCTCCAATCCGCCGTTCCAGGATCAGGCGCTGGAAAACCCGAACGTGCATGTCGTGCTCAATTCCTACGACGTGCTCGGCCCGAACTCGCCGACCGTGTTGTTCGCCACCGAGAAATTCCGCAACGACAATCCGAAAACCTACAAAGCCTTCGTCGAAGCGCTGACCGAAGCCGCGCAATTCGCGCAGAACGATAAAGGCGCGGCGGCCGACACTTACATCCGCGTGACCAAAGCCAAGATCGACCGCGCGGCCTTGCTGAAAATCATCGACAACCCGCAGTTCGAATTCAGCGTTACGCCGAAAAACACTTATCCACTGGCCGAGTTCCTCTACCGCGTCGGCGCGATCAAGAACAAGCCTGAGTCGTGGAAGGACTACTTCTTCCAGGATGCCAAACCGCTGCAAGGGAGCTGACCGACATGAACGCCCCTTTGCCAGGCCACGCGGCCAGCAACCCGATCGCCACTGCGCAAGCGCTGTTGGCGGTGGATCAAGTCAGCCTTGAATACCGCACGCCGCAACGGGTGGTGCGGGCCACTCACCAGGTCAGTTTCGAAGTCGATCAGCAGGATCGCTTCGTGCTCCTTGGCCCCTCCGGTTGCGGCAAATCGACGTTGCTCAAAGCCGTCGCAGGATTCATTGCGCCGTGCGAAGGCGAGATTCGTCTGCAAGGTCAGCGCGTCGACGCGCCGGGGCCGGACCGCATCGTGGTGTTTCAGGAATTCGACCAGCTCCCGCCCTGGAAAACCGTGAAGCAGAACGTCATGTTTCCGCTGCTGGCCTCTAAAACTCTCAAGCGCAAAGAAGCTGAAGAGCGCGCGCTGCACTACCTCGACAAGGTTGGTCTGGGTGCGTTCGCCGATGCCTACCCGCATACCCTGTCCGGTGGCATGAAGGCGCGTGTCGCCATCGCTCGCGCCTTGGCCATGCAGCCCAAAATCCTGCTCATGGACGAGCCCTTCGCCGCCCTCGACGCCCTAACCCGGCGCAAGATGCAGGAAGAGCTGCTGCTGCTATGGGAAGAGGTGCGCTTCACCTTGCTGTTCGTCACTCACTCCATCGAAGAAGCTTTGGTGGTGGGCAATCGCATCCTCCTCCTGTCGCCCCATCCGGGACGAGTGCGGGCGGAAGTCCACAGCCATCAATACGATTTGCACAGCCTCGGAGGATCGCAATTTCAAGCGTCGGCGCGCCGGATTCACCGGTTGCTGTTCGATGAAGGCCAGTCGCCGGAAACCGAGCGTGAGCTGGATTTTTCCGATATCCGCATCGCTTATTGAGCCATTGAGAGGAGTGCCCGATGAGCCTTTTATCATCCCCGCGTAAAGAGTTTGAAACTGACCTGCAGCCACTGTTGAGTGTTCCGGTTGAGCGTGAGCTGCCGTTGCGCCAGCGCTTTGGCAACAGGGTTGGCTGCGTAAAAGCCTGATCCTGATTTTGCTCGCGGTCATCTGGGAAATCGTCGCCCGGGTGCAGAACAACGATCTGCTGCTACCCAGTTTTGTACAAACCAGCCATGCGCTGTACGACGGTCTGCTCAGCGGTGAATTGTTGGGCAAGGTGTGGATATCGCTGGTGGTGCTGCTCAAGGGCTATCTGATCGGTATCGTGTTGGCGTTTGCCCTGACCACGCTGGCGGTTTCGACCCAGTTTGGACGGGATCTGCTGAGCACGCTGACTTCGATGTTCAATCCGCTGCCGGCGATTGCCTTGCTGCCGCTGGCCCTGCTGTGGTTTGGGCTGGGGCAGAACAGTCTGATTTTTGTACTGGTGCATTCGGTGCTGTGGGCGCTGGCGCTGAACACCTACGCGGGGTTTCTCGGTGTGTCGGAAACCCTGCGCATGGCCGGGCGCAATTACGGGCTGAAGGGCATGCGCTTTGTGCTGTTCATCCTGATTCCGGCGGCGTTGCCGTCGATTCTTGCCGGGCTGAAGATTGGCTGGGCGTTTGCCTGGCGCACGTTGATCGCGGCTGAACTGGTGTTTGGGGCGACCAGCGGTAAGGGTGGACTGGGTTGGTACATCTTCCAGAATCGCAATGAGCTGTACACCGACAAGGTGTTTGCCGGTTTGGCGGTGGTGATCCTGATCGGCTTGCTGGTGGAGAACCTGGTGTTCGACACGCTGGAGCGGGTGACCGTTAAACGCTGGGGGATGCAGCGGTAAGCCTTCACCTCTCTTAACCTGGGGAGCAAAGCTTGCTCACGATTGCCGTAACGCTGTCTAACTGATCAACGCGTCATCGCTCATCGCGAGCAAGCTTTGCTCCTACAGGGTGCACGTTCACTGTTAGGATTGCGCCTAAGTCAATCCTGATCGTTTACGAGTGCTCAACATGCAACTCCCGGACATGAATCTTCTGGTCGCCCTCGACGCCTTGCTCGACGAGGGCAGTGTGGTCGGTGCCGCGCGGCGGATGAACCTCAGCCCGGCGGCGATGAGCCGCACGCTGACACGAATCCGCGAAGCCATCGGTGATCCGATTCTGGTGCGCGCCGGTCGGGGGCTGGTGCCGACGCCCAAAGCGCTGGAGCTGCGTGAGCAGGTTCGCGATGTGGTCGAGCAGGCTGCGCTGCTGTTCCGCTCGGCTGACGACGTCGATCTGAGTACTTTGCGCCGACGCTTCAGCATTCGCGCCAATGACTTTTTCATTGGCGTGTACGGCGGCAAACTGTTCGACACCATGGAGCGCCAGGCGCCGCACTGTGAGCTGCGCTTTGTCCCGGAAGGTGATGGCGACGATGAAGCGCTGCGTGAAGGGCGGATAGACCTGAGCGTGAGCAACACTCGCCCCGTCAGCCCGGAAGTCAAAGTGCAGAATCTGTTTTCCACCCATTTCGTCGGCCTGGTGCGCGAGGATCATCCGCTGCTCGACGGCGAAATCACTGCGGAACGCTACGCCGGGTTTTCTCACATCAGCATGTCCCGCCGTGGCATTGCTCGCGGCCCTATCGATACGGCGTTGAACGCTTTGGGCCTGGAGCGGCGGGTGGCGGTGATTGCGCCGAGTTTCCATGCAGCGATGTTTGCCTTGCCTGATTCCGATCTGATCTTGCCGGTGCCCAAGGAGGCGTTGCTCAGCGTGCGGCGGTTAGGCCTGAAGCTGCGCTCGTTTGACCTGCCGATCCCGTTGCCGACGTTGATGCTGACCCAGGCTTGGCACCCGCGTTTCGACAAGGATCCGGCGCATCGCTGGCTGCGTGAGACGTTGAAGTCGTGTTGTGATGAGACTTGGTCGGCGGCGCAGCCTTAAAAGATCAGAGGATCGCAGTCACCTTCAGGTATGCCTGTAGGAGCTGCCGAAGGCTGCGATCTTTTGATCTTTTATGACGATTGCGCCCCACGCACTTATAACCTGCCAATAAGTTGATTTTCGTCAGCTGCCACCCTTCATAAAATAGCCGGGTATTCAAATCCCGGAGCCTGCAGTACATGACTTCCCTCACGGTCCCGGCACCTGTCGCCACGGCCGCTGCTTCGCCCCCGGTATTCGGCCCGCGGATTATCATCGGCCTGGTCGGCGTGCTCATCGCCGTGCTGGTGTCCGGCCTGAACGAGATGGTCACCAAGGTGGCCCTCGCCGACATCCGCGGTGCGCTGGCCATTGGTTACGACGAAGGTACCTGGCTGGTCGCCAGCTACACCGCTACATCGGTGGCGGCCATGGCCTTCGCTCCGTGGTGTTCGGTGACCTTCTCTCTGCGCCGGTTCACGCTCTGGGCCATCGGCGTATTTACCGTGCTCGGCGTGCTTTGTCCGTTCGCCCCGAATTACGAAAGCCTGCTGCTGATGCGTACCCTGCAGGGCCTGGCCGGCGGTGCATTGCCGCCGATGCTGATGACCGTCGCGCTGCGCTTCCTGCCGCCGAATTTCAAACTCTATGGCTTGGCCGGTTACGCGCTGACGGCCACTTTCGGCCCTGGCCTCGGCACACCGCTGGCCGGGTTGTGGACTGAATACTTCGGCTGGCAATGGACGTTCTGGCAAATCATCGGGCCGTGCCTGATTGCCATGGTCATGGTGGCTTACGGCATTCCGCAGGATCCGCTTCGCCTGGAGCGCCTCAAGACGTTCAACTGGAAAGGGCTGCTGCTGGGTTTTCCGGCGATCTGCATGCTGGTGATCGGCCTGTTGCAGGGCAATCGGCTGGACTGGTTTGAGTCCAATCTGATCTGCGCGCTGCTCGGCTGTGGATCTTTGCTGTTGGTGGCTTTATTGATCAACGAGTGGTCGCAGCCGATTCCGTTTTTCAAAATGCAGATGCTCGGCATCCGCAACCTGTCGTTCGCGCTGATGACCCTGGCCGGCGTGCTGGTGGTGCTGCAAGCGGTGGTGTTGATTCCGTCGAGCTATCTGGCGCAAGTGCAGGGTTATCGCCCGGTGCAGACCGCGCCGATCATGCTGATCGCGGCGTTGCCGCAGTTGCTCGCGCTGCCGCTGGTGGCCGCGCTGTGCAACTTGCGCTGGGTCGATTGCCGCTGGGTGTTGGGGATCGGTTTGAGCATGCTGGTGCTGTCCTGCCTGGGCGGGTCGCTGCTGACCGCGGAATGGATTCGCGACAATTTCTACGTCCTGCAATGGCTGCAGATTTTCGGCCAGCCGATGTCGGTGTTGCCGTTGTTGATGCTCTCGACCGGCAGCATTCAGCCAATGGACGGGCCGTTTGCCTCGGCATGGTTCAACACGGTCAAGGGCCTGTCGGCGGTGATCGCCACCGGCGTGATTGAGGCGCTGACCACCGCAAGACAACATTTTCACTCGACCATGCTGGTCGACCGTCTCGGCAATTCGCCCCTGGCGGACAGTGACAGTGCCGGCCTCGCTCACCGTTTGCACCAGCAGGTCGTCGTGCTCACCGCATCGGATCTCTACCTGTGCATGGCCGGCGTCGCAATGGCGCTGATCCTGCTGATTTTCTGGATGCCAACGCGGATCTATCCGCCCCGGGCCCCGACTTGAACGCTCCACGAAACAGAAGGTTTTTATGACGACTCTCTCCAGGAAAAAAGCGGCCGTCGGCATCGCGGCGGTGGTTACGCTTGGCGTATTGATTTACCTGCTGGCACCCGGTTTGTTTGGCAAGCGTACGCAGCAGAACACCAATGACGCGTTCGTCTCCGCTGATTTCACCTTGGTGGTGCCGCGCGTGGCCGGCTTCATCAAGGAAGTGCTGGTGGAGGACAACCAGCGGGTGAAGGCCGGGCAGTTGCTGGCGCTGATCGATGATCGCGATTTGCGTGCTGCCGCCGAAGCGGCTGATGCGCAGACACTGGTCGCCCGTGCGCAATTGCAGAATGTGCGGGCAACGCTGGAGCGCCAGACTTCCGTGATCGCCCAGGCGCAAGCGAGCGTGGTATCGGCCAAGGCAGAAATGGCCTTCGCCCAGCAGGAATTGAATCGCTACAACCATTTGGCAGGCGTCGGTGCCGGCACCGTGCAGAACGCGCAACAGGCCCGTACGCGCATCGATCAGGCCTCCGCGCGGCTGGACACCGCGAGCGCAAAACTGGCCGCCGAACGCAAGCAGGTCGAAGTCCTCACCGCGCAGCGTGATGCCGCCGAAGGCACTTTGAAGCACGCACAAGCGGCGCTGGAAATCGCCAGTTTTGAACTTTCCTACACGCGCATCACCGCGCCGCAGGACGGCATGGTCGGCGAGCGTGCCGTGCGGGTTGGCGCCTATGTGACGCCGGGCAGCAAGCTGCTGGCGGTGGTGCCGTTGCAGCAGGCCTATGTGGTGGCCAACTTTCAGGAAACGCAATTGACCGATGTGCAGCCCGGGCAGCAAGTGCAAGTGCACGTCGATAGTCTCGGCGGTGAAGCCCTGCGTGGCCGCGTCGAGAGTATCGCTCCGGCCACCGGCGTGACCTTTGCGGCGGTGAAGCCGGACAACGCCACCGGCAACTTTACCAAAGTGGTGCAGCGGATTCCGGTGAAGATTGTGCTGGAGCCGGGGCAGCCACTGGCCGAGCGACTGCGGGTGGGGATGTCGGTGGAGGCGAGTATCGATACTGCCGCGACCGATAAGCATGAGGTGGCGCAACGATGAACGGATTGGTTGATTGGGCCGGCGCTTTCGCGAGCAAGCCCGCTCCCACAAGGGGCCTGATTCATTCCCCCACGTTTTGCCTGGGCTCTGATCACCTGTGGGAGCGGGCTTGCCCGCGAAGAGGCCGCAAGCCAAAACTCACCCTCTGTGCCTTACTGGTAATAAGCCTCTCAGCCTGCACGGTCGGCCCCGACTTCCAGAAACCCCAGGTACAGCAAATGGCCGACTGGTCGCAGCCCACCAAGGCGGCCGCGAGTCAGGCGGTCGCCGAAAACATGGACGAGCGCTGGTGGGAAGTCTTCAACGATCCCAAACTTTCAGCGCTCACCCAGCGCGCCCTGACCGACAACTTGGACCTCAAACTCGCCAGCAGTCGCTTGCAGCAAAGCCGCGCAGCACGCCAGGTGATCACCGCCGACCGTTACCCCAACACCGCCGCCACCGGCAGCTATGGGCGTAAACGCAACAGCGGCGAAGGCTTGAACGACCCTTCGGGCAACAACGGTGACTCGGCCTTCAATTTGTGGGACGCCGGCTTCTCGGCGTCCTGGGAGCTGGATTTCTGGGGCCGGGTGCGGCGCGAGACCGAGGCTGCCGATGCCACCCTCGAAGTCGCCGAAAATGATCGTCGCGGGGTACTGCTGTCGGTGCTCGCCGAAACCGCCCGGGACTACATCCAGCTGCGCGGAGTACAAGGCACACGAGCAGTCACCGAACAAAACCTCGACGTCGCCCGGCACAGCCTCAAGCTGTCACAGCTGCGCCTGGCCGACGGCGTCGCCACGGACCTGGACGTCGCCGAAGCCGCTGCGCAAGTGTCCGCCATCGAGTCGCGCCTGCCGGCGCTTGAGCAACGCCAGTCGCAGTTGATCAACGCGTTGAGCCTGTTGATGGGGGAACCGCCCCATGCGCTGTCCGCTGAATTGGCCGCCGATGCACCGGTACCGCAGAGCCCAAGCCAGATCGCCATTGGCTTGCCTTCGCAACTGGCCGAGCGACGACCGGATATCCGTCAGGCCGAAGCACGGCTGCACGCTGCCACCGCGAGTATTGGCGTGGCCAAAGGCGATTTTTATCCACGGATTACCTTGTCAGGCAACGTCGGCTCCCAAGCGATGCAGTTGAGTGATTTCGGTAGCTGGGGTTCTCGCGCATTCGGCATCGGTCCGCAGTTCAGCCTGCCCTTGTTCGACGGCGGTCGCCTGCGCGGCGTGCTCAACCTGCGCGAAGCCCAGCAACAGGAAGCGGCTATCGCCTATCAGCAAACTGTCCTGCGCGCGTGGCACGAAATCGATGATCAGCTGAGCGCCTACAATGCCAGCCAGCGGCGTCGCGACAGCCTGGCCGAAGCCGTGCGCCAGAACCAGATCGCACTGACCACCGCGCAACGGCAATACGTCGAGGGCGTAGTCGATTTCGTCAACGTACTCACCGTACAAGGCGAACTGCTGGCGACCCAGGAACAGTGGGTAGAGAGCTCGACCGGGGTGTCGTTGGCGATGGTTGGCTTGTACAAAGCGCTGGGCGGTGGATGGGAGTCGGTGTATCCGCTTGAGGCAGCCACAGTTAGCCGTTGATCAATGTCGTTTTGCCAGTTGCTGCGTAAAGTGTAATGATAATTGCTATCAATCACACACGTAGACCACCCATGGACGCAGCAACTGACGGCAACGACTCTCTCCATCGTCTTTACCGCGATAACCATGGCTGGTTGCAAGGCTGGCTGCGCAAGCGCCTGGGGGATCGTGAGCATGCGGCGGATGTGGCCCAGGATACGTTTTTGCGCCTTCTGGTATCTGGGCGCCTGCCCGGCCCGCTGGAGAGCCGCAGCTATTTGACGCAGATTGCCCGCAACCTGGTGATCGACCAGTGGCGGCGGCTGCGGATCGAGCGCGCCTATCTGGAAAGCATCGCGCATCTGCCGGAGCCTGAGTCGCCGTCCCTGGAGACTCGCGCCCTGATCCTCGAAACCCTGACCCAGATCGACGCGATGCTCGACCGTATGCCGGACAACGTACGCCAGGCATTCCTGCTGTCGCAATTCGAAGGCCTGAGCTATGCGCAGATTGCCGAGCGGCTCGGGGTGACCGTCAGCTCGGTGCAGAAGTACATGACCCGGGCGATCCTTGCCTGCTACCAGTTGGTCTACGAATCATGAGCCGGGCGCTTGATGCTCCGATCGATACCGCGATCGTCGAGCAGGCCAGTGAATGGCTGATGCTGCATTGGGGCGGCGAACTGGATGCGGACCAACGCAAGGCATTCTCCAACTGGCAGCACGCCCATCCTGAGCATCGGCGCGCCTGGCAGCGATTGCAGCAGCTGCAGGAAACCTTCGGCGCGGTACCTGCGGGGTGCGCTCGGGCGGTGCTGCGAGACAGTCCCGATCCGCAGCGCCGGGCAGCGCTGAAAATGCTCGGCCTGTTGCTGGTGGCTGGCGGCAGCGGATATCTCCTGCAAAACCAGGTGTCCTGGCGCTCGACGTTCGCTGAGCACCGCACGGCGACCGGTGAAATCAGGCACATGACCCTGAGCGATGGCACCCGGCTCGACCTCAATAGCAACACGGCAGTCGACCTGCGCTTCACCGCGCAGGAGCGCCGTATTCGCTTGCTCAGCGGCGAAATCCTGCTCAGCAGTGGGCACGATCCGATCCGCCCATTGATCGTGGAAACCGCCAGCGGCGATGTCCAGGCGCTGGGGACCCGCTTCTCGGTGCGTGAAATGGACGACGGCGCGCGAGTTGAACTGTACGAAGGCCAATTGCGCATCAGCCCGCGCCATGGCGCCACCGCACACACTGAATGCCGGCGACAGCCTCTGGTTCAGCAGCGACGGTGCGGGCCACAAGCAACCTGCAAATCCAGATGACAGCAGCTGGAGCCAGGGCCGGCTGGTGGCCGAGCGGCAACCGCTGGGGCGTTTCCTGGCCGAGCTGGCGCGTTATCGACCGGGCTGGATTCGTTGCGACGAGGCGGCCTCCCAGCTGCTGTTGACCGGGGTGTTCCCGCTCGATGACACCGACGCGGTGCTGGCCGCCCTCGAGCGCACGTTGCCGGTGCATGTCGAGTCCGTGACCCGTTACTGGGTGACGGTAAAACGTCGCGCCTGATGCTGAAAAATAAATCAACCAAATGCTTGTCGGTTTTCATCCCCGTTCGGGATACCTCTTGAAAGCAAATCAAGAAGCATTCTCATGGGGAGTTCCGGAATGCCACACCGCCCGACACAGAAGATTTTCCTTTGAATGGTGTAATGCGCCGCGGCGTGTTCGCCACCCTGCTGGCCACTACACCGATGCTGCCGTCCCTGTCTTGGGCTGAAGAGGCAAGCGTCAGCCAGGTGCGCCAGTACAGCATCGGCGCCGGCAATCTCGATCAGGTCCTGAATCGTTTTGCCAGTCAGGCGGGGGATTCTACTGTCGGTGGACGCTCAGCTCACCCTCGGGCAAGCGCAGCACCGGGTTGCAGGGGCGGTTCGATGTGGCTCGAGGTCTTGAGCGCGTGCTGGCAGGCAGTGGCTTGCAGGCCGTTTACGCTCAGGGCGGCTGGTCGTTGCAAGCCGTCGCGCAAGACGGTCCGCTACAACTGGGCGTTACCCAGGTGAATGCCACCGAGGCGCTGGAAAATGCCTGGGGCCCGGTCGCTGGCATCGTTGCCAAGCGCAGTGCCACCGGGACCAAGACCGATGCGGCGCTGGTAGAAATTCCGCAAACCATCAACGTCGTCACCGCCGCCGAGATCAACTCACGCAGTGCGCAAAGTGTCACCGAAGCCCTGCGCTATACGCCGGGCATCACGGGCGGGGGTTCTCTGACCGGGTGAAGATTTTCGATGAGCCGACCTCGCGCGGGTTCTCGCCTACACCGTTGTACCTCGATGGCCTGCACCTGCCCTATGGCGGCGGCAGTACCGGTGGTGCGCTGCAGATCGAGCCTTACTCGCTCGAGCGGATCGAGGTGCTCAAGGGCCCGGCGTCGGTGCTGTATGGGCAGAATCAGCCAGGCGGTATCGTCAATCTGGTCAGCAAGCGCCCGACCGAAACGCCCCTGCATCAAATCAAATTCGAGGCCGGCAGCTATGACCATAAGAGCGCGGCCATCGACCTCGGTGGTCCGCTGGATGACGAGGGCAAGTTCCTCTATCGCCTGACCGCCCTGGCCAACGACAGCAATGACGAAATCGATTACGTCGAAGAACGGCGCCAGTTCATCGCGCCCAGTTTCACCTGGCGGCCGAGTGAAGACACCAGCCTGACAGTGTTCGCCCAGTACCAGAAAGACAAAGGCGTGCCCGAGGCCCAGGGCTTGCCAGCAGTCGGCACGCTGTTCGACAACCCCAACGGCAAGATCGACCGTGACCTGTTCCTCGGTGAGCCCGGCGTCAACGACTACCACCGTGAGCAGTACGCGTTCGGCTACGAGTTTTCCCACCGCCTGAACGACGTCTGGACCTTGAAGCAGAATGCGCGCTACGCCCGTGTCAACGACCACTACACCGCGCCGCTGCACGGTTACCGGTTCGTCACCAACCCCATCACCGGGCAGAACGACCAGCGTTACCAGACCCGCTACGGCGTGGACTGGCAACAGGACAACAAAGTCTTCGGCGTGGATAACATCGCCCAGGCCGAATTCGATACCGGTCCATTCAGCCATACGGCAATCGTCGGCCTTGATTACTACCACTTCAATTCAAAGTTCGACGGCCTGTACGACTACAACCCGCCGATCATCGACTTGTTCACGCCGACCTATGGCCAGCCGTTGAATTTCGGCAACAACTATCGCTGGGACAACACCATCACCCAGACCGGTTTATACGCCCAGGACCAGATCAAGCTCGACCAGTGGATCTTCGTCCTCGGCGGTCGTTACGACTGGGCCGAGACCGATAACAAGCAACCGCTCAGCGGCGCTCACACCAGCAGCAAGGATGAGAAATTCACCGGCCGCGGCGGCATCGTCTACCTGTTCGATAACGGCTTGGCACCCTTTATCAGCTACTCGGAATCGTTCCTGCCGCTCAGTGGCACCAACGTCCAGGGCAAAGCGTTCGACCCTTCCACCGGCAAGCAGTACGAGGCGGGCGTGAAATACCAGCCACCGGGGCAGAACAGCTTCGTGCAGATTTCCGCTTATGAGCTGGAACAGGAAAACATCCTGACCACCGATCTTGGCAACCCCGGGTTCAGCAACCAGAGCGGCGCCATACGCTCCAAAGGCATCGAGCTCGAAGCCAAGGCAGAGCTGACCGAGGCACTGGACGTGATCGCTTCGGCGTCGCGCAACGACATCAAGTACACCAAGGACAACGACGGCCGCAAAGGTCGCCACCCGGCGGGCAATCCACCGCTGACAGCCGCGCTCTGGGTCAACTACACCTTGCTCGGCGATACACCCTTGTCAGGATTGGGCGCCGGCCTGGGTGCGCGTTATGCCCGCGGCAGTTACGGCGATGACTACGAAGGCGCATTCCAGATCCCGTCCTACACCGTGTACGACGCCAGCCTGACTTACGACCTCGGCACCTCGGCATTTCGCCTCAAAGGCGTGAAGCTGGCGCTGAACGTGAAGAACCTGACGGACAAGGAATACGTCGCCAGTTGCGTCAGTGAGTGGGATTGCTACTACGGCGATGGCCGGACTGTGGTGTCGAGCCTGACTTACGATTGGTAAGGCGAATTGCAGAAACTGTGGGAGCTCGAACGACTCAACTCGAATCGACACCACAAATCCCTGTGGGAGCGGGCTTGCCCGCGAAAGATGCCGTCACATTCAGTATCCATGCTGACTAAGGCAGCGCTTTCGCAAGCAAGCCCGCTCCCGAGGGAACCGCATCTGCCGCGGCCGGCTCTTCAACCCTTCCCAGAAAAATCCGCCATCCCTTTAAGTAATTCGATCGGCAGCGGGAAGACAATCGTCGAACTCTTGTCCCCGGCAATCGAACTCAACGTCTGCATGTAGCGCAACTGCATGGCGCCAGGCTGCCGCCCGAGCATTTCAGCCGCCTGCATGAGTTTTTCCGACGCCTGCAATTCGCCCTCGGCGTGGATCACCTTGGCCCGTCGTTCGCGTTCGGCTTCAGCCTGTTTGGCGATGGCCCGCACCATCGATTCGTTGAGGTCGACGTGCTTGATTTCGACGTTGGCAACCTTGATGCCCCAGGCGTCAGTCTGTGCGTCGAGCACCTGCTGGATGTCGATGTTCAACTGTTCACGCTCTGCCAACAGCTCATCCAGTTCATGCTTGCCGAGCACCGCGCGTAATGTCGTCTGCGCCAGTTGGCTGGTGGCGGAAAGAAAATCCTCGACCTGAATAATCGCCTTCTGCGGATCGAGCACGCGGAAATACAGCACCGCGTTGACCTTGACCGAGACGTTGTCGCGGGTGATCACGTCTTGCGGCGGTACGTCGAGGACGACGGTGCGCAGGTCGACCCGAACCATTTGCTGCACCACCGGAATCAGCAGGATCAATCCAGGCCCTTTGACCTGCCAGAACCGCCCGAGCTGGAACACCACGCCGCGTTCGTATTCGCGCAGGATGCGGAACGTCGACCCGGCCAGGGCAATCACCAATAACAGCAGCGCAACAAAACCTATTTGCAGACCCATGATCACTCTCCGAGCGGCGCCGCGTCAGCCGCGGCCACTTGCAGCAACAATCCCTTGCGAGCCACCACGCGCACCGATTGCCCGGTTTGCAGCGGTGTGGCGCTGAGCACTTGCCAGCGCTCGCCTTGCAGTTGTACCCAGCCATTGCGCGCATCGCCCGGTTGCACGGTGGTGATCGCCGTCACGCTGCCGAGCAGGCCGGCATCGCCACTGACGGCGTGGCGCGGTCGGGTTTTGAGGGCGCGCACCAGCAGGAAGACCAGCAGCAACCCGCTGACCAGCCCCAGGCCGAGCATCATTGGTACCGGGACTTCGGTATTGGTCAGGATCACCGCGCCAATTACGAACATCACGATGCCGCCCAGGCCCATGACCCCATAATTAGGCAGGGCTGCTTCAGCGATCAGGAAACCAAGGCCGAAGATAATCAGCCAAACGCCGATCGGGTTGGCGCCCAGCAGCACGACCGGGTCCGCCGCGAAAGCTGATCCGCTCACCAGTAATATTGCAGTCGCACAACAACGGGTGTTCACGTGACCCTCCTGGAGAGTCAACAAGTGGCTCTGTATTCAGTCTAGTTGAGGGCTCGGCTGTATGAATTTTGATCAATCGGCACACTGGCCCGATGAGCGGATTTCCCCCGCGATCGCCTTGGCGGGCCTAGACTTTTGTAATGGAGCCAATGGGTTTAACCATCGTCCGCGGGTAATCCATGCGGACACCGAGGTGCATCATGCGTATGGCAAAAACTGTGCAGAGCAGCCTGGAAAAGGCCAACTGCGAATTTGACATCGTCAGTCACCCTCACTCGGCCAGCAGCCTGGAAACCGCGCGTGTCGCCGGTATTCCGGCCGAACGAGTGGCCAAGTCGGTGATCCTGGATGATCACCATGGGCGTTACCTGATGGCCGTCCTGCCGGCCAGTCGGCACCTGGACTTGAGCAAGGTCCGCGGCAGCGGGAGTGGCAGATCACTCGTGAAAGCAACCTGGCGCACCTGTTCAATGACTGCGAACGCGGAGCGGTGCCGGCGCTGGGTGAGTCCTACGGCCTGGACATGGTCATCGACCCGTTGCTGACGCGGCAAAAAGACATCTACCTGGAGGCGGGTAATCACAACAACCTGCTGCACATGAGTGTGCCGCAGTACTTGAAAATGGTGCCGCACGCGCAGGTCGTCGAGGTGAGTGATTGAATTCTGCGGCGTCAGCGACCTCTATTCGCGAGCAGGCTCGCTCCCGCAGGGAAAATGCGCTCAACTGTGGGGACGAGTCTGCTCGCGATTACTTCTTGATCACCATAGGAAGCCTGACATGGAATCCCCAACACATAGCTTGCCCTCTCTGTTCAAGCAGCTGGGGCTGGCCGACGATCCGGTCAGCATCGACCAGTTCATCGCCACCCACTCGCCGCTCAAGCCGGAACTGCACCTGGCGGACGCATTCTTCTGGACCCAGAGCCAGGCAACGTTCCTGCGGGACGAAATTCTGGATGATGCGGACTGGGCGGAGGTGGTTGACCAGTTGAATGTGTTGTTGAGAAAGGGGCGGGGAGGATAAGTCGACCGCTCGCGAGACAATTGTTTCAAAACTTGACTGAATTTCCCCTCCAATGCGATATTGATAGTTAGCAAACTAACAGTGTGTGCATTGTCTCGTGCCGAAGAACCTCGACGCTCTCCAGATGAATATCAGCAGTGCCATGGTGGTGGCCGCCAGGCATTGGCGGAAGATCTGCCAGACCACGCTGGTCAACTATGGAATCTCCGAAGCCTGCGCCGTGCCGTTGTTGATGATCGGGCGGTTGGGCGAGGGCGTGCGGCAGGTGCAGGTGGCGCAAGCAGCCGGGATGGAGAGTCCGTCGCTGGTGCGTCTGCTCGATCAGTTGTGTCATTCGGGTTACGTCTGCCGTACCGAAGATGCGCACGATCGCCGGGCCAAGTGCTTGAGCCTGACCGACAGCGGTCGTGAACTGGTGCAGGCCGTCGAGATCGAACTGGTGCGCTTGCGTCACGAGGTGCTTGAAGGCATCGATCAAAGCGATCTGGAAGCTACGTTGCGGGTGCTTCGGGCGTTCGAAGCGGCGAACGCGCCGTCGGTGACTGGCTCGTGAGCGGATTTTTTACCGGCATGCCCCCTGCGCGGGACTGGTTCTACGGGGTTCGCACGTTTGCCGCCTCCATGATCGCGCTCTACATCGCCATGCTCATGCAAATGCCCCGTCCATATTGGGCGATGGCCACGGTATATATCGTCTCCAGCCCTTTTGTCGGCCCCACCAGTTCCAAGGCGCTGTACCGTGCGGTCGGGACTTTTCTAGGCGCTATGGCAGCGGTTTTCTTCGTGCCGATGTTCGTGCAAAGCCCTTACGTACTGGTGGTGGTGATCGCGCTATGGACCGGGACGTTGCTGTTTCTGTCCCTGCACCTGCGTACTGCCAACAGCTATGCCTTGATGCTCGCTGGCTACACCTTGCCGCTGATCGCCTTGCCGGTGGTGGATAACCCGTTGGCGGTGTGGGATGTGGCCGAAGCGCGTACGGAGGAAATTTTCCTCGGTATCGCAGTAGCTGCGGTGGTTGGCGCGATGTTCTGGCCGCGCCGGCTGGCGCCGGTGTTCAACGACTCGGTGGGCAAATGGTTTACCGACGCTTCGACTTACAGCCTGCGGTTTCTCAATCGCCAGGTGCAGCCCGATGAAGTCAGCGCTCTGCGGGCCTCGATGGTCGCGACCTTCAACACCCTGGAACTGATGATCGGCCAGTTGCGTCACGAGGGTGCCCGGCCACAAACCGTGCGCAATACCAAAGAGCTGCGTGGGCGGATGATTCATCTGCTTCCAGTGATTGATGCCCTGGACGATGCACTGTATGCCCTGGAGCGGCGTACTCCCGAGCTGGTGGAGAAATTTGCCCCGTTGCTGGCGGCCACCACCCAATGGCTCGAACACAAGGACGCCGACCTGCATCGCTGGCAGGCCCTGAAAAACCAACTCGAAGCCCTGCAACCTGGCGCCGAGGCGCTGGATGATCGCAGGCAACTGTTGTTCTCCAATGCCATCTATCGCCTAGGTGAATGGATCGACCTGTGGCAGGACTGCCGCAGCCTGCAGCATGCCATTGAGTGCGAAAGCCAGGACAGCTGGCGCGCGGTGTATCGGCACTGGCGCCTGGGCCGGCTCTCGCCGTTCCTGGATCGTGGGCTGATGTTGTATTCGGCGGCATCGACGGTCACTGCGATCATCGTGGCGTCGGTGCTGTGGATCCTGCTCGGCTGGACTGACGGCGGCGCTGCAGTGATTCTCGCGGCCGTGGCGTGCAGCTTCTTCGCCTCGATGGACGACCCGGCGCCGCAGATTTACCGGTTTTTCTTCTGGACGGCGATGTCGGTGGTGTTCGCCAGCCTGTACCTGTTTCTGGTCCTGCCCAACCTGCATGACTTTCCGATGCTGGTGCTGGCGTTCGCGGTCCCGTTCATTTGCATTGGCACCCTGACGGTCAAGCCGCAGTTCTACCTCGGCATGCTGCTGACGCTGGTCAACACCTCGTCGTTCATCAGCATTCAGGGCGCTTACGATGCGGACTTTTTCGCCTTCGTGAACTCCAACCTGGCGGGGCCGATTGGTCTGTTGTTCGCGTTTATCTGGACGCTGGTGGCGCGCCCGTTCGGCGCCGAACTGGCGGCCAAGCGCCTGACCCGGTTCAGCTGGCGCGACATTGTCAGCCTCACCGAGCCGGCGACCCTGTCCGAACATCGGCACCTGGGCGTGCAGATGCTCGATCGCCTGATGCAGCACCTGCCGCGGCTGGCGATGACCGGCCAGGACACCGGCATTGCCCTGCGCGAAGTGCGCGTGGCGTTGAACCTGCTCGACTTGCTGGCCTACACGCCACGGGTCACAGGCGTTCCGCAGACGCTGCTGCACCAGGTAGTGGCGGAAGTTGGCGGCTACTTCAAGGCCTGCCTCAAGGCGGACGAACGCTTGCCCGCGCCGACGGCCCTGCAGATGACGCTCGATCGTACCCGCCGTGCGCTCACCACCGAGTGTGACGAAGGGGCGCGCCTGCACTTGCTCCACGCCCTGAGCGGGCTGCGCCTGGCACTGTTGCCGGGGGTGGAATTTGTCGGCACGGGCGAACTCGAAGAACCGCTTCCCCATGGCATCGATGGAGCGCCTTTATGATCGGTGATCTGGATATCAGCGGTGTTTTCCTGCCCACGCTGCTGGTGCTGATGGGCATTACTTACGTGATTTTCCTGCTG